>NZ_JARWCR020000065.1:0-53406 GCF_029846695.2 Bradyrhizobium nivariense
ACCACATGGGGCGGGGGGATCAAAGGCTGGGGCAAGGTGACGAGGTCCGGACTCCTAGGCACTCCGGACCTCGGGACTTTCTAGATTGAACGCGTTTTCGCGCCGCCCGGCTCTTCAGCTTGGCGGCGCGTTTTCGTGTGCCAGCTGGTTCAGGCGATTACCGCGTCTGCGGCTCGATCGTGACGGTGCAATCGCCCTGCCCCTGCGTGGCGACGACGATATCGCCAGCCGCAGTCCCGAGCGCGATGGGGGCGGACGAACCGCCACCGGGGAACTGAACAGTCACGCTCAGCGAATCCGGGCGCGCGCTCGAGCCCACCGTTGACGGTTCTGCTTCGGCGACGTTGCCGGAGGCATCACGTCGCATGATCCGGCAGTTCACGTTGCTGCCGCCGGCTGCGGCCATGCTCGATGAAGTACCGCCACTCATTTGGGCGCGGGCTCGCGAAGGATCGCGCGGCACCTGGCTGACGATGCGATGCGTGCGCGGCTCCACGATGACGACGTCCTCATCCGTCGCGAAATATTCGTAGTCCCGATATTCAGGCTCGATCGATACGATTTCCGGCGGCAGACGATGAAGCCGCAGGCGCGGGGGGATCGTCTCTCCAACCCGGATCGAGATGTTCAGATTGCGCTCCGGTTCCGCCAAGCGCCCGCGGCTCAGCGTTTCGGAAATGCGCACTTGCGTCTCGGAGGTCACGTGGGTCTGCTGATTGACCTGCGTGTTGGATTGGGTTGTCTGATTGGCTTGATTGGTCTGCGTCCCGGTTTGAGACGGGGCGCTTTGTGCGCTGTTGGCCGGAGCCGTCCGGCTCGAGTCGGTTGCCGTTGCCGGACGGTTGCCCTGTTGCACAGGAGGCTGCTGTTCTGCATTGCGCGGTGGCTGGTTCTGGTTGCGCTCATAATTTGCCAACGCGAACGTCGTATTGGCGTGAAGGTTCCTGAGGGGAACGGCGGCCGTGCGCCTCACCGGCGTGCCAGATCAGGTCGAGCTCACATGGCGTCCTTCAGTGTGAGCCGCGCCGTGAATGTCACGCTGGTCTTGCCAACCAGCGCCATGCCTTCGACCTCGGCGCCGTCGGCAGAGTAGTCGCCCGAAAAGCCGCAGGTCACTTCCCTGCCGCCGAACGCGAGTGGCTTGCCAACGGCCTCGGTGTGCTGATTGACGGTCATATCGCCGCGCCATTTCCCGTTCCGGAAGGTGTAGCTGCCGCTGTAGTAGAAATAGCTGTCGCCGCCCATGATGCGACCATCGCAGAGCACGACGACACCTTTGGCCTGGCCGCGCTTGCCGTCGCGCATCTCAATCTCAAAAATGTAGAGGCCGTTGAGGACCTTCTTTGGATCGCCGCCCTGCTCGGGCCCATCGCCGGCCGACATAACGCATCTCCCGCTCAAACCGGTACATTCCGTTCGAGATCTTCAAGCCACGCCGCCGCGCTCGAATCCGACGGCGCGCGCCAGTCGCCGCGCGGCGACAACGAGCCGCCGGCCGAGACCTTAGGCCCGTTCGGCATCGCCGAGCGCTTGAACTGGCTGAAGGCGAAGAAGCGGCGCAGGAACACCTCAAGCCAGCGGCGGATCTCCTTGAGATCATAGGCCCTGCGCTTATCGGTCGGAAATGCCGACGGCCATTCGCCCTTGGCGACGTCCTTCCAGGCCTGCAGCGCCATGAAGGCGATCTTGGACGGCCGCATGCCGAAGCGCAGCGTGTAGAACAGGTTGAAATCCTGGAGCTCGTAGGGACCGATGGAGGCTTCCGTGCTTTGCGGCTTCTCGCCGGACTTGACCGGAACCAGCTCGGGCGAGATCTCGGCCGACAGGATCGAGGCAAGCGTCCGGTTGACGTCGTCGCTGAACTGCTTCGAGGCAATCACCCAACGGATCAGATGCTGGATCAGCGTCTTCGGCACCCCGGCGTTGACATTATAGTGCGCCATCTGGTCGCCGACGCCGTAGGTGCACCAGCCCAGCGCGAGCTCCGAGAGATCGCCGGTTCCAATCACGATGCCACCGTGATGGTTGGCGAGCCGGAACAGATAGTCCGTGCGCAGGCCCGCCTGCACATTCTCGAATGTGACGTCGTAGACCCTCTCGCCATTGCCGAAGGGGTGGCCGATGTCCTTCAGCATCTGCGTCGCCGTCGTGCGGATGTCGAGTTCCTGCCAATTCGTCTGCAACGCCTTCATCAGCGCCAGCGCATTGGTCTTGCTCTCGCTGCCGGTGGCAAAGCCGGGCATGGTGTAAGCGAGAATGTTCTCGCGCGGCAGGCCAAGGAGATCGACGGCCTTGGCGGCGACGATCAGGGCATGGGTGGAATCGAGCCCGCCCGATACGCCGATGACGACGCGCTTGGTGCCGGTCGCGCGCATGCGCTGCACGAGGCCCGCGACCTGAATGTTGTAGGCCTCATAGCAGTCCTGCTCGAGCAGGCTCTCGTCGCTCGGCACGAACGGAAAGCGCTCGACCTTGCGCAGGAAGCCGATATCGGCGGTCGGCGGCTTCAGGGCAAAAGTCACCTTGCGGAAGAAAGCCTCGCGCTGGCGGCGATTGTCGTCGAACGTCCCCATCAGCGCGCGTTCCTGCCTGAGCAGGTCGAGATCGACATCAGCCAGCGTGATCTGGCCGCCCTGGCGGAACCGCTCGCCCTCTGCCAGCAGCACGCCGTTCTCGTAAATCGAGGTCTGGCCGTCCCAGGCCAGATCGGTGGTCGATTCCCCTGCCCCGGCGGCGGAATAGACGTAAGCCGCGAGGCAGCGCGCGGAAGTCGATTGGCATAGCAGCGCGCGCGAGCGAGCACGGCCGATCGTAATCGGGCTGCCCGAAAGATTGATCAGCACGCTCGCGCCCGCGAGCGCGAGCTCGGAGGCTGGCGTCACCGGGATCCACATGTCCTCGCAGATCTCGACACCGATCGTCAGGCCCGGAACGTCCTCGGCCGCGAACACAAGGTCGGTGCCGAACGGGGCATGCAGCCCGCCGAACGCGATCGTCTCGCCGAGGATGCCGGCGCCGGAGGCGAAATGCCGCCCCTCGTAGAATTCACGATAGGTCGGCAGATAGCTCTTGGGGACGACGCCGAGGACGTTGCCGCGATGAATGACGACGGCGCAATTGTAGATGCGATGGCCAAAGCGCAGCGGCGCGCCGACGATCAGCACGGTCATCAGCGTCGAGGAGGCCTGGACGATCGTGGCAAGTCCGCGCTCGACCGCATCGAGCAGCGGATCCTGCTTGACCAGATCCTCGATCGCATAGCCGGACAGGCACAGCTCGGGAAACACGGCAACCGCCACCGACTGTTCGTGGCACGCATTGGCCGCCGTCAGCACGGCCTTCGCGTTGGCCGAGGGATCGGCCACATGGGACGTGGTGACACAGGCCGCCACGCGCGCAAATCCGTGGGCGTAGATCGAGTGAAAACTCATCGAGCGCAGTACCTTCAATTCAATCTGTCTGCGGCCGGCCGCAGCCGTCAGTTCCGGACCATATGTAACCCATCGAGCCGGTCCGGTGCAGGCCATCCACCTTCATGCATAACGGATTTGCAGGCTCGTCCGCCCGGTGCCCGGCGAAGTCAGGCGCTACGGGCCAGCACGCCGGACAGATCGCCGCGTAGCCACCCGGCAATCCGCGGCCAGGCATGGGCGTGAGTTCGCGCGCCCATGAACAGGCCGAGATGGTTGCTGGGCTCGGAGGCCGCCGCAATGAAGGCCGGTGGCGTGCCGAGCAAACCGGCGGTGGCGAGCGCCTGCGCAGCCGGCACGACGTCGTCATCGAGCCCGGCCAGCAGGAAGACCGGCGCCTTGACGTGCTTCAGATCAATCACGCGGCCGAGTGCCGTGAATTGGCCGCTCGCGATCCGGTTCTCTCGGAAGATCCAGTTGATGATTTCGAGATAATAGGCGCCGGGCAGATTGAGAGTCTCGGCGTTCCAGCGCTCGAAGCGCGCCAGCAGCGCCGCACCTTCCTCGCCGAAGAGTTCCCTCTGCAGCGCCGTCACAATGTCCTCGCGGCTCGGCGCCTTGGACCAGACACGCAGCATCTCCTCGCCGCTGACATTGCCGCCGCCGCGCGCGACGAGCTGGTCATAGACCATCTCCGGCGCGTTGCGGGCGAGTCGAGAGAGCGCGGACTCGGTCGAGAGATCGACGGGAGCGCCAACCAGCACGAGCCGCCGCACCTTGGCCGGAAAGCGCGCCGCGTAAAGCAGCGATAGCCAGCCGCCCTGGCACAGACCGACGAGATCGACCGGTGCGCCGATCTCGTCAATGGCAACGTTGAGATCGGCAAGATAGCTGTCGATCGAGAGATAGCGCATCTCGGGCGTGGCTGACCGCCAATCGGCGAGATAGATCCGGTCGATGCCGCCATTTTGCAGCGACTGCACCACGCTGTGGCCGGGTGCGAAGTCGGCGATCAGGGCTCGATGCAGCGCATAGGGCGCGCAGACCAGTGCCGGCTGGCCGGCCCCCGTCCGCGTGCAATCGCGCAGGCGCATGGTCGCGAGCTCAAGCGCGACCGAGCTGGGCGTCGTCCATGGCAGGCTGCTGTCGCCCTGCTCCGCTGGAGCGCGGTCCAGCCACCCAAACCAGGCGTCCATGGCAAGACGGGCCGCAGCGAACGGCCACAGCAAAGGATCCTCGGGGACATGCCCGGGTCCGTTTGGCTGTTTGCCGGTCTTCGCCGCCATCGTTACCTCGTGATCTTCACAAGAACGCCTCCAGGCTGACGACCGAGATGCCAAGCTGCCGAAAGCTTTGGTGGGTCGCCGCGACCGAGCCGTCGAGATCGATGCCGCGGCAGGCGTCCTCGATGACGGCGACCTCGAACCCCGCCTTGCGGGCATCCTCCGCCGAGAAGCGGACGCAGAAGTCGAACGCGAGGCCGGCGACGAAGACAGTGTTCAACTCGCGCTCGCGCAAATATCCGAGCAGGCCGGTCGGCGTCTTGTGGTCGTTCTCAAACAGTGCCGAATAGGAATCGATGCCGCGCCGAAATCCTTTGCGCACCACGAGGCTGGCGCGGGTGATGTCGAGATCGCGATGAAATTCGGCGCCCGCCGTGCCCTGCACGCAATGCCTGGGCCAGAGCACCTGGGCGCCGTAGTCAAGCGCGATGGTCTGGAACGGCTGTTTGCCCGCATGGTTGGGGGCAAAGGAGACGTGATCACGGGGATGCCAGTCCTGGGTCAGCACCACATTGGCGAATTTTTGGGCGATGCGGTTGATGGCGGGCACCACCTTCTCGCCGCCGGGAACGGCGAGCGCCCCACCGGTGCAAAAATCGTTCTGGACGTCGATGGCCAGCAGCACGTCGCGGTCGGAAATCTTCATCGCAAGATCCATTCCAGCCGTCCCGCGCGACCGGCGCCGAACGCTCTCTCCAATGTCGATCTTCCTGCGCTGTTTCGCAACCACCGACAACATACGGCGATCTGCGCGAATGCCCCGCCGTTCCCAGGATGCAACGGTTTGGCCTCGTGCGTGTTGACTAGATCCACCCGAGGACGGATTCTGAAGCCGTTCGCATCTTGCGATCGGACAGAGCGGAGGGGGCGGTTCCCGCAGCCGGCAAGGCAGCGGCAGCCCAATGGACATGGCCATCGGCAAGACAGGACAGATTCTTCTCGCCGATATCGGCGGCACCAACGCGCGCTTCGCGCTCAGTCGGGGCAATCAGACCGGACCGATCGACTATGTGAAGGTGGCAGACTTCCCGACCGTCCGGGAAGCCGTCGTCGACGTTCTCGCGCGTCAGTCTGGCGGCGAACCGCCCCAAAGGGCCGTACTGGCCGTGGCGGGTCCGGTGACCAACAATCGCTGCGTCATGACCAACAGCCCGTGGGTCATCGACGGCAACGAGCTCCAGCCGGCTCTCGGCTTCGACAGCGTTCATGTTCTCAACGATTTCGAGGTCGTGGCCTGGTCTCTGCCCGCCCTGCAGCCCGCCGACCTGATCCCGCTCGGCGGACAAGATGGCCTTCCCGGCGAGCCGTTGCTGGTGGTCGGGCCTGGAACCGGCTTTGGCGTTTCCTGTCTGGTCGAGCGCCATGGCGCGCGGCTGGCCGTCGTCACCGAGGCCGGCCACGCGACCCTGCCGGCGGAGAACGAGCGCGAGGAACGCGTGATCGCGGCCTTGCGCCGACGCCTCGGCCATGTCTCCATCGAGCGCGGCGCGTTGTCCGGTGCCGGCCTGCAAAGCCTCTACGAGGCGCTGGCCGAGGTCGACGGCGCTCAGGTGCCGCATCGCGATGCTGCTGCCATCACGATGGCGGCCTTGGCGGGCAGTTGCGAACTCAGCCGCGCGACGCTGGAGATGTTTTGCGCCATTCTCGGCTCGGTCGCCGGCAATCTCGCAGTGACCTTCGGCGCCCGCGGCGGTGTCTATATCGCCGGCGGAATCGTGCCGCGTTTTCCGGAGTTCATTGCAGCCTCCGCGTTCCGGGCGCGTTTCGAAGCCAAAGGGCGCTTCCAGGACTATCTGCGCAACATCCCGACCAGGCTGGTTACGAAACCTGATGCAAGTTTCGTCGGCCTGAAGATGTTTGCCGAGCACAACCAGCCTTAAGGCGCGCCCCTCCCTCCGCGCGGGTTCAGTAATTCACAGCTGATTGCATCGCACGCGCGGTTCCATGCCGGATCGTGCTTGCGCGCACGTTTCGGATGAGAAACAATCCGGCTTGTGCGGCGTAGTTGCGGGGGCGTGACGTGCGTAAGCAGGATTTGGGTTTCGACTATCACCGCTATCACCGCCTGCTGATCGAGGCGGACGACGAAGACAAGCGGCTGGCCCTGATCGAGCTCTTGATCCAGGAAAAAGCGCAGGACCGGCTCGCCGCCCAGCGTGCTTCGGACCGTGCGGCCATGACAGCTCACACCATCGCCACGGTGCTGAAGAACGGGCGCCACTGAGGCGTGATCCCGTTGCTGCGCTCGCGAACGCGGGACCAGTTGCGATTCCGTTAACGATCCCTCGAAAGCTCGCGTCAAACTTTTTGCTCTAAGAGTTCCCTCACCTGATGCAATTCAGGGCAATAAAGGGGGGAATGAATATGAGCATGACTTCGCTCGTCGCGATGCCGGCCGCCGTCGAAACGCGTTTGGCCGATTCTACGTTCAAGACCATCTTGCTGTTCTGCTGCACGGGCCTCGTCGCCTCGTTCGGCCTGATGGCGCGCGGCATCGATCTCAGCGCCGGCCTGATGTGAGACCGGGACGAATTCCGTCGCCAAATGGCCGCCCCTGATGGGCGGCCATTTTCGTTGGCGATCTCAGCGCGGCGCCTTCGCCGTCGCTCAGCGTAGCGCCTTCGCTCAGTGCGGCGTCTTCGCCGCCGCTTCCGGAAACATCGAATCGATCATCGCCTTGAGCTGATCGATCGTAATCGGCTTGCGCAGGATCGGCCGGCGCCGGAGCAAGGACGGCAGCAGCTCGGGCCCATAGCCCGTGGCAAATAGAAACGGCTTCCCGCGGCGCTCGATCAGGTCGGCGACGGGATCGACGTAGACGCCCATGAGATTGATGTCGAGAATCGCGAGATCGTACTGCGCGGTCATGGCAAAAGCGCTGGCGTCCCGGACATTGTCCGCTTCCGCGACGACGTGGTGGCCGAGTTCCTCGACCATGTCCGCCATCATCATCCGGATCAACGCCTCGTCTTCGACCAGGAAAACGGAGAGTCCGTCCGCCATATCAACCCCGCAATCAGCCCACGAAGCTAAGCATAACCGAATTGCGAAGAGGATTCACGAATTCGTGGCGGGCGCCGTTAATTCAGACGCGCCCGATCCGATTCAACTTGATCAATCCAATCCTCGTTCATGGCTGAGCCGCACCATCTCCTGGATGAAGACCTGCTTCTGCTTGTCATCGAGGCTCGAGAAAAGCGGCTCGGCGGCGTCGGCGACATTGCGCTGGTCGGCAGCGCGATCGATCAGGAATTGCGACTCGTTGCGCATCTGCTCGATGATGTCGTCCGGTGGATCCCGCTTGGCCCGGGTGATCCGCAGGTTGAGCCGCTCTGCACCATTGTGCCCCAGGTAGTGCATGGCGCTCGAGAAGCCGAACCAGTGCTTCTCCTGATCGGGCGTGAGGTTCAGTTCCGTTTTGATCCGCTCGATATAGGAATCGCTGTTGGCAACGATTTGCTCGGCGGTCTGTTGCGGCGCACCGGCTTGAGTGAGGACGGGGACGTCCTTATTGTCCTGCGGCGCATTCTTGGCTTCCTTGCTCGCCTTGGCGCCCTTGCCCGCCTTGGCGCTCTTGGCATCCTTGTCCTTGCCGGCGCCCGGCTTGGAGTCCTTGCTGGCATCCTTGCTGCCGTCCTTGCCAGCATCCTTGGCGGCCGGCCCCTGACTGCCGTTATTGTTGTTGACGCCGAGTACGCCGGTGAAGACGCCGACCACACCGCCGATCGCGCCGCCGAGCACGCCGCCGACCGGACCTGCCGCCTTGTTCCCGGCCGCCGCTCCTTCCTGAACGCCTTTGACCAAACCTTGAGCGTTCGCCACTGCGGCTGCGCCGAGCAGCAACACGAAAACGGACCCCAGCGCGAACCATCGTCGCAGGTAAAGCCGCGCGGGCGGCGCCGGGTTGATCATTCTGGTCTCCATGGTCGGTCTGATTGGCCTATTGGGGTGAGAGCCACCCGCCAGTTGCAACTCTATCGTTTTCGCCGCTTCGAGGTCTAGGTGCGGACGATTGCTATCCACGCCCGAAAAGTGTTTGGCGCGAGGCGCTTATGCAGGCTCATTCGAAACTGCGGCGTAATTGCGCTCGTGTCGCTCCGGCGGATCTGCGCAAAGTGTGCGTCGCAAAACGACCGGGCGGTGGTTCACGGCCGGCGCACGACACCGAAGGCTATGCCGCCTTCCCGGACACAACGTTAGTTCTAGGCGCGAGGCGTTCGGTTTTCTCGACAGACGCGGTCAATCATGATCTGATCGCGCTACCAATTTGCAAGAACGTCCAACAAGAAACTCCCAACAAGAAAATCAAAAGCAAAACTCGGAAGAGTTCAGAGGAAACACCAAAGCAATAAAACACCCAAGCGAGGAAACGAGATGTCACGCAAGACACTGACGCGACGTCAATTTGTGGCTGCCACTGCAATGTCCTCCGCGGCGCTGATCACGGCGCCCTACGTCCGAGGCGCTTACGCCGCCGGCAAGCTCTCGATCGGCTTCTGGGACCACTGGGTGCCCGGCGCCAACGATGCCTCCACCGCCCTCGTCAAGGAATGGGGCGAGAAGGAGAAGGTCGAAGTCTCGATCGACTACATCACCAGCAACAACAAGAAGATCGAGCTGACCGCGGCGGCCGAAGCCCAGGCCAAGTCCGGTCACGACATTCTCCAGATGCCGAGCTGGTGGCCGCACGCCTATTCCGAGAATCTCGAACCGCTCAACGACGTCATGGAGCCGCTTATCAAGCAGAACGGCGAGGTGAACGGCACCGTCAAATATCTCGGGCAGTCGGGCGGCAAATGGCTGGCGGTGCCCGCGACGCCGGGAAGCCAGATCAAGGGTCCCTGCTCCCGCATAGATCTGATGAAGAAGCACGCGGGCATCGACGTGCAGGAGATGTATCCGGCCGGCAGTCCGCCAAAGGCAGACAACTGGACCATGGAGACGTTCCTGAAGGCCGCCGAGGCCTGCCACAAGGCCGGCTTCCCATTCGGCATCGGTCTCGGCGAGACCACCGACAGCGTCGACACTGCCGGCGCGATCTTCCAGTCCTTCGGCGCCGAGCTCGTCAACGCCAAGGGCGATGTCACCGTCAAGACCGACGCAGTGCGGCAGGCGCTCGAATTCTACAAGAAGCTGATCGCCGTGCTGCCCACCGACGCACCGTCATGGGACGATGCGTCCAACAACAAATGGCTGATCTCGGGCCGCGGCGCGATGATCCTGAATCCGCCGAGCGCCTGGGCCGTCGCCAAGCGCGACGCACCGCAAGTCGCCGAACAGTGCTGGACGCACGGCTTCCCGTCCGGTCCGAAGGGACGTTTTGCGCCGTTCCTGCCTTACTTCTGGGGCGTCTGGAGCTTCGGGAAGAACAAGGAGGCGGCCAAGAGCCTGCTCATCCATCTGTCCTCGCCCGCGGCGATTGAAAAGTTCGTCGCGGCGAGCGGCGGGTACGATCTTCCGGCCTACGCGAACATGACGAAGTTCAAGACCTGGGCCGAGGAAGGGCCGCCGAAGGGCACGCTCTTCCACTATCCGGATCCCTACAAGCAGCAGACGATGTCGATCGCCGCGTCGCCTGCGCCGCCG
This sequence comes from Bradyrhizobium nivariense, assembly GCF_029846695.2. Lineage (NCBI taxonomy): Bacteria > Pseudomonadati > Pseudomonadota > Alphaproteobacteria > Hyphomicrobiales > Nitrobacteraceae > Bradyrhizobium > Bradyrhizobium nivariense. Next base: position 10,280 of record NZ_JARWCR020000065.1, read on the forward strand.
AAGATCGCACAGCAGATCTACTTCCAGGCGACGCTGACCAAGATGGCGCTGCGCTTTGCGCAAGGAGAGAAGATGGAGACGGCGCTCGCCTGGGCCGAGGGCGAGTGCGAGGGCTTCATGCGGACCTGAGCCGGGTGTGTGCCATGGCGGTTCACGCCTTGTGCGTGAGCCGCCGAGGCCCCCCTCGATCGATCCGCATGCCGAATGAAGCCGACAGCTGCGCCGGCTTCGCTGTTCTACACGTCCTGCAAAGAGGCTAACGTCATGGCCGATGTCGTCGTTGAGCAAGGCCGTCTCGCTCGTGCTGCCAGCCCGCGCAAACGGGCGAGCCTGCGCAATGCAATGGGACGAAAATCGACCGTGGCGTTCTTCCTGACGCTGCCGCTGATCCTCCTGATCGTCCTGCTCGTGCTCTATCCCGCCTTCTATTCGGTCTACCTGGCGACGCTGAACAAGGCGATGACGAAGTTCGTCGGCCTCGGCAATTTCACCTTCCTGTTCAAGCGCGAGACGTTCTGGATGGTGGTGAGACAGTCCTGCATTTTTGCGATCACCGCCGTGGTCTTCAAGGCGCTGATCGGCTTCATCGTCGCGCATTTCGTCCACAACATTCCGGGCAAAAAGCAACGTAAATGGCGCGGCATGCTGCTGGTGCCCTGGGTGATTCCGCCGGCAATGAGCACGCTGGCATGGCTGTGGCTGTTCGATCCCTCCTACAGCGCCTTCAACTACACGCTCTCGTTCTTCGGCGTCGGTCCCATCCCCTGGCTCGGGGACACCTTCTGGGCGCGTTTCTCCGTCATCCTCGTCAACGTCTGGTACGGCGCGCCATTCTTCCTGATCATGTATCTGGCCGCGCTGAAATCCGTTCCTGACCAGCTCTATGAAGCCGCGGCGATCGACGGCGCCAATTGGTGGCAGAAGATCTGGCACATCACCTTGCCGATGATGCGCAACATCATCGCCATCACCACGCTGTTCTCGTTGATCGTCACTTTCGCCAATTTCGACATCGTGCGTATCCTCACCTCCGGCGGTCCGCTGGACCGGACGCATCTGTTCGCTACCTGGGCGTTCCAGGTCGGCATCCAGAGCAGCGACATTCCGCTCGGCGCCTGCGTCTCGCTGTTCATGGTGCCGATCCTCGCCGTCGCAGCGATCTTCATCCTGCGCGATGTCAACAAACGCGGGAACGAAGCCTGATGAGCACGCTTGCGATCGACAAAACCGGACCGACACGTAAGGTCAAGCTTCGAAGCATGAGCCGCGACCGCACCTGGGCGCTGCGCTGGTCCTACTTCTTCCTGGTGCTGTTTGCGATCTTCTTCCTGGTCCCGCCGGTCTACATGCTGATCACCTCGCTCAAGAGCAGCGCGGAGATCTCGGCCGCCACCAATCCCTGGTGGGTCTTTCATCCGACGCTGTCGAACTATGTCGAGCTGTTGACCTCGAACCAGTTCCTGCGATTCTTCTGGAATTCGTCGATGATTTCGATCGTGGTCGTGATCGTGACGATGCTGATCAGCATTCCGGCGGCGTTTGCATTGGCGCGGATGAAGTTCTGGGGCTCGGCGACACTCGCGACCGGCGTCTTTCTCACCTATTTGATCCCGGACAGCCTCTTGTTCATTCCCTTGTTCAAGATGCTCGCGGTGGTCCAGGAGTTTACCGGTATCCCTCTTCTCAACCGTTGGTACGTGCTGGTGTTCATCTATCCGACGCTGACCGTGCCGTTCTGCACCTGGATCATGATCGGTTATTTCGCCTCGATCCCGAAGGAGCTGGACGAGGCTGCTCTCATCGACGGCGCCTCCTGGCTCCAGACCCTGACGCGGATTTTCATCCCGGTCGCCCTGCCCGGCCTGATCGCAGCGACCATATTCGCCTTCACCGTGTCCTGGGCGCAGTTCCTCTATCCCCTGGTGTTCACGACGTCCATCGACCAGCTCGTGCTGCCGGTCGGCATCACCACCACGCTGATCAAGGGCGACGTCTTCAACTGGGGTCAGATCATGACCGGCGCGCTGCTTGGCGCAGCCCCGCCGCTGGTCATCTACGCCTTCCTGATGGACTATTACATTGCCGGCCTGACCGCCGGCGCGACAAAGGGTTGAGAACGAGGGGTTGAAGTGCAATGGCCGACGTTTCCCTGCGTAAGGTGATCAAGCGTTACGACGATGTCGAGGCGGTGCGCGGCATCGATCTCGACATCTCCGACCATGAGTTCATCGTGCTCGTCGGCCCCTCCGGCTGCGGCAAGTCGACCACGCTGCGCATGATCGCGGGACTCGAGGACATCACCGACGGCGACATCATGATCGGCGGTGACGTGGTCAACGACGTGCCGCCGAAAGACCGCGACATCGCCATGGTGTTCCAGAACTACGCGCTCTACCCCCACATGACGGTCGCGGAGAACATGTCGTTCGGGCTACGTCTGAAGCACTATCCCAAGGCCGAGATCAAGGCGCGGGTGACGGAAGCCGCCCGCCTCCTCGACATCACCGACCTGATTGACCGCAAGCCGAAGCAGCTCTCCGGCGGCCAGCGCCAGCGCGTCGCCATGGGGCGGGCCATCGTGCGTAACCCAAAAGTCTTCCTGTTCGACGAGCCGCTGTCCAATCTCGATGCCAAGCTGCGCGTGCAGATGCGGATCGAGATCAAGAAAGTGCACCTAAAGGTGCGGACCACCACGGTCTACGTCACCCACGACCAGGTCGAGGCGATGACGCTGGCCGACCGCGTGGTGGTGATGAACAAGGGCCGCATCGAGCAGATCGGCACGCCGAACGAGCTCTACCACAAGCCGGCGACGCGCTTCGTCGCGGGCTTCATCGGCTCGCCCGCGATGAACTTCCTCCCGTGCCGGCTCGAGGATGCCGGCGGCACGCTCCAGATCCGCCTGACCGACCGCATCGCCTTCGCGCTGCCGCCGGCCCGCGCCACGCGCTACAACGCACTGCCGCGCACCGACAAGCTCCTGCTCGGCATCCGGCCCGAGCATCTCACCGAGTCGCATGCGCATCTGGGGCCGGGCGTCGAAACCTTCGACACCGTGCTCGACGTCACCGAGCCGATGGGCATGGAGACCCTGGTCTATTTCGGGCTCGAGGGCACGCCCGTCTGCGGCCGCGTCGATCCCAATGCGGGCGCCAAGGACGGGGCACCCATGCGTTTGGCGATGGACCTCAACAATATGCACCTGCTAAACGAAGAGACCGGCGTCGTGTTGTGACGCCGGTCCAAGAAACGCGAGCAGGCGGGGAGCAATGGCGACCAACAAGAAGAAGATTTTCGTTACACAAACTTTGTCGCAAGGGGCGCGCGCCCTCCTCACCCAGCGAGATGACATCGAGCTCATCGAGTTTCCGAACCTGATCTCCGCCAAAGACTTCGAGGCCTTGCTCGAGAGCCATGCGCCGGTCCACGGCGTGGCGCTTGGTGCCACCGCCTTCGGCGAGACTGAGCTCGAAGCGTCGAAAGATATGAAAGTGGTGACGCGGATCGGCGTCGGTTACGACGCCGTCGACGTCCCCGCTCTTTCCCGTCGCAAGGTGCCGCTGATGGTCGCGGGCAGCGCGAACTCGCCCTCGGTCGCAGAGCAGGCGCTGTTCATGATGCTGACACTGGCAAAACGCGCGCAGGAGATGCACGCCTGCGTTAAGGACGGCAAATGGGCCGACCGGCTCGGCATGCTGCCGTTCGATCTGTACGGCAAGACGGTCCTCGTCATCGGCTTCGGCCGCATCGGCACCCGCACCGCCAAGCGCTGCCTGGCGATGGACATGAAGGTGCAGGTCTATGATCCCTACAAGCCCGCAGCCGAGATCAAGGCGGCCGGTTGCGAGCCCGTCGCCGACCTCGATGCCGCACTGCCCCACGCCGATTTCGTCACCATCCACTGTCCGAAGACGCCGGAAACGGTCGGCCTGTTCGACGCGGCGCGGATCGGCCGGATGAAGCCGAAATCCTATCTCATCAACACCGCGCGCGGCGGCATCGTGAAAGAGACGGCGCTGTACGACGCACTGGTCTCGGGCAAGCTCGCCGGTGCCGGCATCGACGTTTTCGAGGTGGAGCCCCCGCCGGTCAGCAACGCGCTGTTCGCGCTGCCCAACGTCATCATGGCCCCGCATGTCGCCGGCGTCACGGTCGAGGCGGTGAGCCGCATGAGCGAGCAGACCGCGCGCAACATCCTGAGTGTGCTGGACGGCGACCCCATCAGGCAAAACATCATCAACCAGGACGTCTTAGTATAGTTAGCAAACCCATGATAAAGCTATATTTTGTTGCCTTTTAGCGAACTTACAATTCCATCGGGGTAGCTCTGGGGTAACAAAAAAGGCCCGCCGAGAGGCGGGCCCTTGGTCGTTAGCGTGCGGTCTATGCAGCTTCGGCGATGACCGCTGCATCCAGTTCTAGGATCGCCCCGATAAGGCCCCGCAAGTCGATCGCTCCGTCGTCCAGAGCTTCGATGAAGGCGACCTTCGCCGCCCTCTCCGCCGCGGTGGTCGCGCGCGTGGAGTTGGCGCAAGAGTGCGCCTTACGCCGCAGGCCGCGTCAAGGGTTACAACTGGGTCGCGGCAAGCGGCTGCAACTGACGTAGATGTCGCCGGGTGCAGGCCCAAATTTCGTCGCCATCACGAAGTTTCGGATCGAAAGCGTATCAGCGCCGACATCATACCAATGGGGACCGCGCGATTTCAGCTGATCGTCTACGCACGATTTGATCTTGCCGACGTCGTCAAACTTGCCTGCACAGTCCTCAAAGGCGTGGTGGATAGCGTCGAGGCTCTCACTGCTGCCGCTGCGGGCGCTCCACCAAACAAGACCGATCGCCAGCAAAATAGCAACAACAGCAAGCGGCTTCATGTTCACCCCCAAACGCGGCAGCCTTGGCTATTAGCAAACTAACAGCATTTTCGCTCGGCCGCCATCGTCGCCCTTGGCGGCCCCTCACCCAGTGATGCGCTCTAACACCCGCGCCACCTGCACCGCCGACCAGACACCGTGCCGCGGGCCGTGGGGATGCCGCGGGCATTGTGAGTCCCTCCGCAATAGCCCGCAGGCTCGCAGCGCCGGCTCGCTGTAGCTCCGCGATCACCGGGCCGACGTCAGCAGCCCGCGTGCTGGCGCGCTTCTGGATCGCCGTAGAGGCCGCCCGCATCTTCGCCGTGGGCGCCACACCACGATTGCCCCCGAGCGTCTTGCCGCGCTTCTTAGCGGCGGCTAGGGCTCCTTAGTGCGGGCCGACTACGTCGTCGCCCAGCATGGGATCCTGTCGTTCGATCGGCGCGCCCTGCAAAGCAGCTCCAAACGCGTGGATAGCAGCCACTGGGTCGGTTTCGATCATCAATCGAGCAATCCTCTCGAAATCCCTTGGGTAGATCGCGGAGGCATACAAATGACCGTTCGGCTCGTCGCAAAACCCAAATCGGAGCCATCGCTGCTCGTCATTCGGTCGACCGTTGTGATCCATGGACAGCGTCGCATCAAAAGATTTCCGAGCTGAATACGCGTGATCGCTTATCGGCTGGCGCATGAATGACAATTTCAACATCGGGACCTCCTGTGAAAAGCCGAGAGTTCCAGTTGAACAAGGCCGGATTGGGACCAAGCAATGGCCCGCCGGGATACCCCCGCGGGGCGCTGGGGCGCCCGCTGAGGTCGGATTTTGGCTCGAAAAAAATCTGAGGACGGCTACGTGTGAGTTATGGGGCAATTCAACCAGGCGGCGTACAAGTGTGCCCCGGGGGGATCACGATGGCCAGTACCAAATCAGCAGTTCCGCGTCTTGATGACAAAACGGCACTCGCGATTTTCCGAGAACTGCAAGGGATACAATCCCCCTCCAGCATGTCGTTGCAAGCAGCAGGTCTCGACCCCATCGACGTCCTCAACCCTGGAGACAAAAAGGGGGCTTTAGACGAATTGGAGCGAGGGTCTGGCCGCTATCTCATCACCCGCATCAGCCTGAGCTTCCAAAATTTCAACATCAGCTACGCCCGCAATCAAGACACAGGCCGGCTAAGCCCGTTTTACGACGAAATCGATATCAACCACAGCGACAATCAAGGTGGTCTTGCTCTCGAAGCTCGTATTGCGCTGCTCGACCATCTCGATCGCAAGATCACGCTCGGTGGTGTCAGTAAGCGCGATGAACTGGCGGCCAAATCGATCGACGACCTACAGGCGATCTATCACTCGACAGTCCTGAAACTGGAAACCAGTTTCGCGCAGCAAATCGAAAAGATCACGGAGTGGACTGTGGAACAGACCACAGCCTTAGAGCAGGAGAAGCTCAGGCTGGCAGGCGAGACCGCCACCGAAAGAGAACGGTTGAGCAAAGAACACGAGAGCAGGTTAGAGGCGCTGCGGCGTGATTCTGAAGCCCTAAAGCAGCGCCGTAAAGACCTCGATGACCGAGACTATATGCACGCGAGGCGCGGGACGCTTGGAGAGTTGCGCAAGCGGATTCTCGAAAGACAGCAGAAGTTCACACTCACACCTGAGACGACCCGCCTGCGCCTGCCAATCCACATCGCACTGATCGTGTTGATCTCGGCGCTGCTTGGCGCGAACTACGTCACGGCGAGTACGGTGCTGAGTCTGGACGTCGGAAAAGTCGATTGGCCTGTGCTCGCTTGGGCATTTGTTAAGCAGAGCATTGTGACGATCGCGCTAGTTGGCGCCTTGTTTTTCTACGTAAGATGGATGAACCGGTGGTTCGAGCAGCACGCCTCCGCCGAGTTCCTACTCAAGCAGTTCGAACTCGATATCAACCGCGCCAGTTGGGTCGTGGAGACCGCGATGGAGTGGCGAAGAGATCAGCACTCCGAAATCCCTGCGCCTCTGCTAGAAGGTGTCACTCGTAATCTATTCACCCACGGCGACAGCTCCTCTCAGGAGCACACGGCAGCAGACGATTTGGCATCAGCATTGGTCGGCAACGCCTCGCAGTTGAAGCTCAAGGTCGGCGACAACGAAGTGAACTTCGACCGCAAAGGCCTCAGCGGCCTTGCCAAGACAGAGGGGATCAGGTCCTGAACTTCTCATAATGAATTCTTGCACCGATAACCGGAGTCATGTCCCGAGCACTTCATTTTGTGTTTCGAGGGACTGATGTCCGGCATTATCCTCGATAATCTGCGCGTTCACATCACTGACCAAGACGTCCTGCGCTGAGCGAACGGGAGGACGGCGGCCCTCCGCCCGCCTTCGGAACGCCAGAATGCGTCCCATTTTGGCGCAGATCGAGCCCCAACTCAGCCTTAATCAAACCTGTGTAATAAGTCCGGCCGCGGCGGCAGTGGGACAGACTTGCCGGCCGCGTCGAGCTGGAGGATGGACCCTTGTCAGAGATCGACCCGACCGACCACGCGCTGGCGACCATCGCCAGCATCTTGGAGCACCCCGAGCCCGTTCTCGTAGTCCGGGAGACCGAGACCGTGACCGTGACCGAAATGGTGGTTGCTGGTGAGCACGTGGCCGCCGACGAGCACCCGATTGTCGATGAGCATCCGGTGGTCGAGGAGCAGCCACTGGTGCCGGAGCACACCGATGCCGACGGCTACAGCAAGGTCGGTCCGGGGCCGATGGTGGCGATCCGTCTGAAATGGACGGTCCATCACGGCGACGACGGCCAGTACTACGTCCACGAGACCATCGGCGAGCAGTCCGTGCCGGTGATCAGCGGCCCGATGACCAGCGAGGCCGCCGTGCATTTCGTCGACGCGCACGAGGACGAGGCACATCGGCGCTTCGAAGAGCTGCGCAGCGAGATCGCCGGCCGCAGCTCGCTCGCCGATTACGAGCGCAACGGCGAAGCGTAATTACTTTCGGCCGTCTCTCTCTGTTCACCTCTCCTGAAGGGAGAGGTGACCATGGGGCCCTACCTCTACTTCCTCCCCAGGAAATCTTTCTTCGCGAGTTCGACGCCTGCGTGCCGCAACAGGTCGTACGCGGTCGTGACGTGAAAGAAGAACTGCGGAACGCTGAAGGTCAGCAGCAGCGTCCGCCCGGTGAAGGGCAGCTCGGTCCCGTTCTTCAGCCTGAAGAAGACCTTCAGCTCCGCAGCCGCATCGATCTCGGCGCGCGGCAGGCTTTCGATGAACTCGATTGACGTCGCAATGCGGGCCTGGAGCCCGGCCATGTCGTGCTCCAGTACCGGCAGCGTCACCGGCTCGCGCTCTGCCAGCAAGGCCGGGGCGACCGTGGCATGACGGCAGGCCTCGCCGATCTGCTGCGCCAGATCGTACATGTTGGGCGCCATGCGCATGCCGAGCAGGACGGCCGGATTGAATTTCCGGGTTTCGGCATAGGCAACGCCCTTGTCGAGCAGTGCGGACAGGTTGCGCAGATACGGCACGAAGACGCCGATCGAGGCGTCATACATCGAGATCGTCACGTCAAAATTCCCTTCAATTCCGCCTCGCCAGCGACGGGCATCTGGTCTAAATCCAATCCTCAAGAGCTGCACAATGACAGCTCGGGCATTGGCGGAAAAGAGATGATCGTTCGAATGACCATTCGAATTTTGGCGGCTTTGGCCGTGGTCCTGCTGGCAAACCTTTCGGCTCACGCACAGCAGGCGGCGCCCTCCCGCCTCGACGAGATCGTCAAGCGCGGCACTTTGCGCGTCGGCATGACCGGCGACTACAAGCCCTTCACCTATCTCGACAAGACGACGCAGCAGTTCAACGGCTTCGATGTCGACATGGCGGAAGCACTCGGCAAGGCGCTCGGCGTCAAGGTCGAATTCGTGCCGACGGCCTGGCCAAAGTTGATGAAGGATTTCGAGGCCGATCAGTTCGACATCGCCATGGGCGGCGTCTCGGTCACGCTCGACCGGCAGAAGAAGGGCTTCTTCTCCACGCCGATCATGCGCGAGGGCAAGACGCCGATCGCGCGCTGTGCCGATGTCGGCAAGTACCAGAGCATCACCGACATCGACAAGAAGGGCACCCGCGTGATCGTCAATCCCGGCGGCACCAACGAGCGCTTCGCGCGTGCCAACATCAAGGACGCCGACATCACCGTCTTCCCCGACAATACCGTGATCTTCGACGAGATCGCCAAGGGTAATGCCGACCTGATGATGACGGACGCCTCCGAGACGCGCTACCAGCAAAAGCAGCATCAAGGCGTGCTCTGCGCGGTGCATCCCGAAAAACCGTTCGACTTCTCCGAGAAGGCCTATTGGCTCCAGCGGGACATGGCGCTGAAGGCGTTCGTCGACCAATGGCTGCACATTTCCATGGAGGACGGCAGCTACAGGAAGATCTACGCCGCCTGGTTCGACTAAAGCATGATCCGGAAAAGTGCGAAGCGGTTTTCCGAAAAGATCATGCTCAAACAACAACCTAAAGCGCGATGATAATTCATCCTGATCTCATCGCGCTTTAGGCCGCGTCCTCCTGTCGCTTGCCCCCGGCCAAACTTTGGACCGGCTCCGGCGTTATTGAACCCGGCACCGCCGGAGCACGACTCATACGGTGACAGTGATCTAGATCACTTTTTGCGATCGAACCGGGGCGTAAGCGTCGGTAAGGGGACCACCTGTTTCAGGAGACGGAAATGAGGAAGCTGTTGGCCATGGCCGCATTCCTTTTGGCGAGCACCGCTGCGCAGGCGCAGTACACCTTCGACTATGGCGGGCGCACCATCCGCATCGATCCCGACCGCGGCACGGTGCAAATCCCCGGCGTCTACGACAACACCGGCCAGGGCAAGGCAAAGAAGACCAAGACCGAGGCCAAGGGAACTTCGAAAACGGAGGGAACTTCGAAAGCGGACCCGCAGGCACCGCAACAAGTCAAGGCTGATCCGCAGCCGCCGGCCAATCCGGTGCCGGCCCCCGCGCCTGTCGCGGCGCCTCCGGCGGCCGAGCAAGCCCCTGTCCAAGCTCCCGTGGCCGTGGCGCCTCCTGCCCCGCCAGCGCCTCCGGCAGCAACCAGGGCAAACAATGCTCCGGCCGAAGAGGCGCTAGTGCCGCCGCCTCAGCCGGCCCCACTTGCTGCCCCGACCGTGGCCGCAGTACCGCCCGCACCGCCTGCCCCGACCGTCGCAGCCGCGCCTCCGGCGCCGTCTCCGCCTCCCGTCCCGGCGCCTGTTCAGGCGGCTGCCGTCGCGCCGCCAGGTCCCGCGGCCGCGCCCACGCGCGATCTCAATTCACCGCTCGGCGTCTGGCTCACCGAGGAGAAGGAAGGCAAGGTCCGGATCGAGCAATGCGGCAACAATCTCTGCGGCTACTCGGTCGATTCGAAATCGAACCAGAATGGTGAGCAGGTTCTGATCAACATGAAGCCCGGCAAGGACCAGAACAAGGACCAGAAATGGTCCGGGCGCATCCTCGATCCGAACTCCGGCTCGACCTACGATTCAACCATCGCGCCGAAGGGCACCGATCGGCTGCGCGTGCAGGGCTGCGCCTTCGGCGGCATGTTCTGCGGCGGCCAGACCTGGACGCGTGCGAACTGACTTCGGCGAGACACTCTGACCGAGACAAAGGGGCCCGCAACGCGGGCCCCTTTGCTTTTGCCCGCCAAGTCGATTGCGAAGTGCGCCACCTCACAGAGCCCGTTGCGCACGTGACAGCCCTCACATCGCCGGTTCCGGGCCCATGCCACGATCCCCGCATGATCAACCCAAGGGGCGTGTCATGAACGGTTTTCGCAAGTGTCTTTTCGCTACGATCGTCGTCATCGCGTTGCCGGCCGCGCAGGCGAGCGCCAGCACTTTCGACGGCGCATGGAATGTCCGCATCTCGTCGTCGAGCGAGACCTGCGGTAACGGCTCGACCGTCTCGATCGGGATCAACAATGGTCAGATCGCGTCGAGCAGCGCCGCAGTGACGGCGTCCGGCCGCGTCGCGGACGCCGGCAGCATCAACGTCACCTTGAGCACCGGCATCAAGCGCGCCGTCGGCTTCGGCCGGCTCAGCGGCACCTCAGGCTCCGGCACCTGGCGCGGCACCATGTGCACGGGCACTTGGACGGCGGAGAGGATGTAAGTTCTCTTGTCCCGGACGCGGTGCAGCGTGCAACGCTGCTCCGCAGAGCCGAGACCCAGGGATGTTGCTTTGCGGAGACCTCCGGGCCCTGGATCGGCGCGTATCGCCCCAAGGCGATACGTCTTGTCCGGGGGGCGAGAGTTAGCCGACCGCCGCCCCGTATTCCGCGTCGGTCACCGGCTCCAACCAGGTCGAGAACACGCCGTCGAGCGCTTCCTGCATGGCGATGTGGGTCATGCCATTGGTCGGCGTGGCGCCGTGCCAGTGCAGCTCGCCCGGTGGAATCCAGACGGTGTCACCAGGGCGTATTTCCCTGATGGGCCCGCCCTTGGCCTGGACCCGGCCAACGCCCGAGATGACGTACAGCGTCTGCCCGAGCGGATGGTGATGCCAGTTGGTGCGCGCGCCGGGCTCGAACGACACGCGTGAACAGTTCAACCGTGCCGGCGCAGGCGCCATGATGACGGGGTCCTGAAGGACCGTGCCGGTGAAGTGTTCCTTGGGCGCGCGACGGGTCGGGCGCGTGCCTGCGACAGTGATCTCCATAGGGAACCTCGCTTGCTGTCCTGTTACTTCTTGCTGGCGGCGTAGCGCGCCTTGGTCTCGGCGTTCATGGGATAGAGCCCCGGGAGCACCGCGCCGTTATTCACCTCGTTGACGATCCAGGCTTCCATCCGCTCCTGCTCGACACCCTCATTGAGCACGTGTTCGAGCATCGCCTGCGGGATCAGCACGCAGCCGTCCTGGTCGGCGACGACGATGTCGTTCGGAAATACCGCAACGCCGCCGCAACCGATCGGCTCGCCCCAGCCGACGAAGGTCAGGCCGGCAACCGACGGCGGCGCGGCATAGCCGTCGCACCAGACCGGCAGATTGGTGCCGAGCACGCCCTCGACGTCACGCACGACGCCGTCGGTGACGAGTGCGGTGACGCCGCGCTTCATCATGCGCGCGCACAGGATGTCGCCGAAGATGCCGGCATCGGTGATGCCCATGGCATCGACCACGGCAATGCAGCCCTCCGGCATCGCCTCGATCGCGGTGCGGGTCGAGATCGGCGACGACCAGGATTCCGGCGTCGCCAGATCCTCGCGCGCCGGCACGAAGCGCAGCGTGAAGGCCGGTCCCACCAGGCGCGGCAGACCCGGGCGCAGCGGACGGGCGCCGCGCATCCAGATGTTGCGCAGGCCTTTCTTCAGCAGGACCGTGGTGATGGTGGCAGTGGTGATGCCGGCGAGGGTCTTGCGGGCTTCGGGGGACAGCGACATGGAAACAGACGAGCTCCGGATGGCGGGAAATGACGCCGCGCATCTTGCGAGGTGCGGGCCTCGCGTCAAGGGCCAAGAAGATACCAATAATGCAGGGCCGCAGCGCTGTTATGCGTCGCGATAACAAGGCTTTATCGTTTCCCCCTGCTTTAATTTATTGGACTTGCGGGCGCATTTACGCGAAGCAGGGACAAGCGGAACTCAAGGCCGAGCCCGCGTATCTCCAGAAGCCCGATTTCGACAGCCCATGTCCGCGACGCTTCCCCCGCCCCGCCTTCTGCCCAGTGGCGACAGCGCCGTCACGGTCGAGTTCAGCCGCACCATCGACGACGACGCCAATCAGAGTGTGCTGGCGCTCGACAAGGCGCTGGCAGCAAGCCCCATCGACGGCATCACCGAGTCCGTGCCGACCTATCGCTCGCTGCTGGTGCATTACGATCCCGGCAAGATCGGCTTCGACGCACTCGGCGAAAAGCTGCTCGCGCTCGCCAGCCAACCGTTGCCACCGGCCACCAAGGCGCGCCGCTGGCGGATTCCCGTCGCCTATGGCGGCGAGCACGGCATCGATCTCGAGGATGTCGCCAAGGCGCTGAACACCACGCCCGACGACATCGTCGCGCGCCACGTCGCCGGCGACTATAAGGTCGCCATGATCGGCTTCACGCCGGGCTGGTCCTATCTCAGCGGCCTCGACAAATCCCTGCAGATGTCGCGGCGGCAGAATCCGCGGCTGCTGACGCCCGCCGGCACGATCTCGATCGGCGGCATCCAGGCCGGAATCCAGTGCCTGGCTGCCCCGAGCGGCTGGCACCTGCTCGGCCGCACGCCGGTGCGGACCTATCAGCTCCACCGCAATCCGACCTTCCTCACCGAACCCGGCGATCGCGTGACGTTTTACGCCATCGACCACAAGACCTTCGAGGAACAGGACCGCGCCGCCGAGGCCGGCGAGATCATCGCCGAGCAGGTGGTCGCATGAGCCGGCTCGTGATCGCCAGCATCGGGCCTGCAAGCTCCGTCCAGGACGGCGGACGCCACGGAGCGCAACGCTATGGCCTGACGGTCAGCGGAGCGATGGACCGTCTGTCGCTCGCGGCAGCGAACACCCTTGTCGGCAACGAGCCGTTCGCAGCCGTTGTCGAGGTCGGCCCGTTCGGCGCCTCGTTCACTGCGTGCGACGGTGCCGTGCGCGTCGCGATTTCAGGCGCACCGCGCAATGCGGACATCGCCGGACGCGCGGTCGCCATGGACACATCGGTGACGCTGAAAGACGGCGAGACGCTGACGCTGGGCTTCGCCCGCGGCGGTGCGTTCACTTATCTGGCGATCGAAGGCGGGATCAAGGGCGAGCCGGTGTTCGGCAGTCTCGCGGTCAACGCCCGCGCCGGTCTCGGCAGCCCCTACCCGCGCCCGCTGCAGGCCGGCGACGAATTCACCGTCGATGCCGCAAGCGGTGCACCGGAGCTGCGCATCGAACTGCCGAAGCCTGTGAGCGGTCCGATCCGCGTCGTGCTGGGACCGCAGGACGACGAGTTCGACGACGCCAACAAGGCGCTGTTCCTCGACAGCGAGTGGAAGATCTCGGCCACCTCCGACCGCATGGGCTACCGGCTCGAGGGCCCCGCGATCAAGCATCTGCACGGCCACAACATCGTCTCCGACGGCACGGTCAACGGCAGCATCCAGGTGCCCGGCAACGGCGCGCCGATCATGCTGATGATGGACCGCGGCACCTCCGGCGGCTACCCGAAGATCGCGACCGTGATCACGGCCGATATCGGCCGCCTCGCACAGACCTCGGCGGGAACGGCGTTCCGCTTCGAGGCGGTCAGCATGGCCGAGGCGCAGGACGAGGCGAAGAAATTCGCGCAACTGATCCGCAACCTGCCCGATCGCCTGCGCTCCGCCGACACCGTCGCCCTCAACATCGAAGCGCTCAGCGATGCCAACGTCGCGGGCTATGCTGTAAGTGCCGTCGACGCCAGGACCTGGCAGGTCGCGGCCGAGCCGTAAACGACAAGAAGACCAGAGGCGGAGAGCACCCCATGAAGACGATCGATCTCAATTGCGATCTCGGCGAAGGGTTTGGCGCGTGGGAGATGGGCAACGATGCCGCGATGATCGAGCTGGCGAGCTCGGTCAACGTCGCCTGCGGCTTCCATGCCGGCGACCCCGACATCATGCGCCGGACGGTCGAGCTGGCGAAGGCGCGCGGCGTCTCGGTCGGCGCACATCCTGGCTATCGCGACCTGCACGGTTTTGGCCGGCACCCGATCGCGGGTCTGAAAGCGTCCGAGATCGAGAACCTCGTCGCCTATCAGATCGGCGCGCTGCAGGCGATCGCGACGGCGGCCGGCCACAAGGTGACGCATGTGAAGGCGCATGGCGCGCTGTCCAATGTCGCCTGCGAGGACGACATGACCGCGAAGGCGATCGCCGCCGGCATCAAAGCGGTCGACCCCAGCCTGATCTTCGTCGTGCTCGCCAATTCGAAGCTGGTGAAGGCCGGCGAAGCGGCCAATTTGCCGATGGTGCACGAGGTGTTCGCCGACCGCGCCTATGAGGACGACGGCAACCTCGTCTCGCGCAAGAAGCAAGGCGCGGTGCTGCACGACGCCAAGGCGATCGCCGATCGCGTGGTGCGCATGGTGCAGGATGGCGCGGTGGTCTCGGTCACAGGCAAGGTCATCAAGATGCGCACCGACACGGTGTGCATCCACGGCGATACGCCTGGCGCAGTCGACATCGCGCGCGGCCTGCGGCAGGCGTTGAAGGATGCGGGGATCGAGGTCGCGCCGTTCAAGCGCGGGGCGTGATCAGAACGGGTGCACCGAGAGCGTGCCGAACACGATGGCCACGATGACGGCGAAGGCACTGTACATCGCAGCATGATGCATGCTTGCCCCGGTCCGCCGCGAGAGCGAGCGCGCATAGAGGTGCAGCCTGGCTTCCGCCGACAGTTCGCGCATGGTCGATCTCCAACGCCCCATTTGCGGGATTATGAAGGATCAACCCGGGTCTTGGGCAAGACGGCGGCGGAAATAGCGATAAGGGTTCTCTCAAGAAGCCCAATCGCAGGTGCAAATTCTCCGCATACACGGGTTCCGAGAATCTTATTCGTTAAAGTCCGAGCCAGCTGGAACCAGCTCGGATGACAATGGCATGACGGTTGAACCAAGGCTTCAGAACGCCGCCCGACAAAAAAGTCGAAAACAACCCCATGCACAGTAGACGGCGGCTGCCGGCGTGACGCCTGGCGCTTGCGCCGCCATGACGATTTGCACTGATGCCATCGCGCCTTAGTAGACGTCAGCCTGGAAGCGGCCCGTCTTCTTGAGCTCGGCGACAAAACTGACGGCTTCGTCGGTCGAACGGGCCCCGAACTGGGCGACGATGTCGACCAGCGCACGCTCGACGTCCTTGGCCATGCGCTTGGCATCGCCGCAGATGTAGAGATGCGCGCCCTCGGCGAGCCAGGTCCACACCTCGCGGCCGACCTCGCGCATGCGATCCTGCACGTAGAACTTCTTCTCGCCGTCGCGCGACCAGGCCAGCGACATGCGCGTGAGCAGACCCGAGGTCTTCATCGCATTGAGCTCCTCCTGGTAGAAGAAATCGCAATCGCTGCGCTGGTGGCCGAAGAACAGCCAGTTCTTGCCGGGCGCACCGGTCGCCTTGCGGTCGAACAGAAAGGCGCGGAACGGCGCAATGCCGGTGCCGGGCCCGATCATGATGATTGGCGTCTTCGGATCCTGCGGCAGACCGAAGCCGTGCGCCTTCTGCACATAGACCTTGAGCTTCTCGCCCTCGCCGATGCGCTCGCCAAGGAAGGTCGAGGCGACGCCGATGCGCTTGCGCTTGCCGATGATGTAACGCACGGAGTCCACCGTCAGCGACAGCTTTCCGGGCGTCGCATTGTGCGACGAGGAGATCGAATACAGCCGCGGCTGGAGCGGCTCCAGCGCCTCGACGAAGGCTTCGGGATGCGGCCGCGTGCCCGAAAACTTCTGCAGCGCCGCCATGACGTCGAGAGTGGCGGCATCGCCATCGGGATCCTCGCCCTGCGCCAGCGACCGCGCCTTCTCGCGCTGTGCGCCGCCGGTGATGAAGGAAAGCAGCTCGAACAGCGTGTCGGGCGCCGGCGACAGCGAGACGTCGTCGATCAGCACCTCGCGCAGCGTCTTGCCATTGACCTTCGTGGTATGGGAGGCGCCGAGCAACGCGATGATCTGGTCGACGAGGCCGACCTCGTTGCGCGCGAACACGCCAAAACTGTCGCCTACGACGTAGTCGAGCTTGCTCTCGGAGAGATCGAACTCGACGTGATAGGTTTCCTTCTCCGACTTTCCCTTGTTGAGAAGACGGCGCGACAGGAAGGTCGCAGCAACAGGGTTGTCGCGCGAGCGGCCTGGCTCGGCGATCGTCACGGTGACGGCGGGGGCTGCCACCGCGTCTTGCTTGTCGGACGCCTTGGCCGCCGGCGCCTTGTCCAGCTCTTCGTACAGCGACTTCAGCATCCGCGCGGTTTCCTTGCCGCCGGGGACGCAAAGGTTGAGCCGCGCTTCACTGCGGCCCGCGATCGCCTCCGAATAATCGTGGCAATTGTAGCCGCACTGCCCGCAATCCTGCTGCGCCATCGCCGCCATCATTTTGCGGCGCACGGGACGGCCTTCGGCGAGCTTCATCCGATCCGCGATCGGCATGGTCTGGTCGTGCCACGGCGATTCGCCGTCGTCGCCATCACCGCCTTGCATCACGGCGGCGCCCTGCTCGGCCGACAGCGGCGTAGCCGCCTCGGGCGACAGCAGCCCGGCAAAGAAGCCGTTCAGCCAGGAGCGTTGCGCGTCGGAGAACGGTGCGCTCGCGGGAATGATATCGAGCTTGGGCGGAGGGCTGATCTGGTTCATGCGGACACCTCGGCATCGGCGAGCTTGCGCAGCGTCTCGCCGTCATGGCGGCGCGCAAAGGAGAGGAAGGTTTCGTCGGGAGACGAGCGATGGGCGATATAGGCTTTGAGCAGCCCTTCGACCGTCTTCGGCGCGTCTTCGGCCTTGAGGTCGTGATAGACCTCCTGCCCGACGTCGGCGTCAGGGCCGAACCCGCCGCCGGTGAAGAGATGATACCCCTCGACCGTGTCCTCCTCGTTCACCGGCACGCGTGCTCCGATCAGGCCGATGTCGCTGATGTAATGCTGCGCGCAGGAATGGTGGCAGCCGGTGACATGGATATTGACCGGCTTGTCCATCTCGACACGCGGCTCGCACCAGTCGCCGATCTCGGCGGCGTGACGCTTGGTATTCGCAGCGGCGAAGCGGCAGCCGGCATTGCCGGTGCAGGCGATCAGCCCGGCACGGATGTGCGAGGCCTCGACCGCGAGCCCGATCTGCTTGATCGCCGCTATGGCAAGCTCGACATTCTCGTCGCGCACGCCTGATATCAGC
Organism: Bradyrhizobium nivariense; assembly: GCF_029846695.2. Taxonomy (NCBI): domain Bacteria; kingdom Pseudomonadati; phylum Pseudomonadota; class Alphaproteobacteria; order Hyphomicrobiales; family Nitrobacteraceae; genus Bradyrhizobium; species Bradyrhizobium nivariense. The sequence goes on from NZ_JARWCR020000065.1 coordinate 28,000, forward strand.
AGGTTCTGCCAAACCGTCAGGCGAATATCCCCGTCGCCGAGGTCCCGCGCAACCTTGGCGAGGCCTCGCATCTGATCGCAGCTGATCTTGCCGAGCGGCAGCGACACGCCGATCCAGTTCAAACCGTCCTGCTTCTGCTTGTGCACGCCGATATGCGCCATGCGGTCTGCGGCAGGCCGCGGCGCAAACGCCTCCTCCGGCACGCGGGTGAACGGGCTCTTCAGCCGCTCCTCGACGATCTTGAGGAAACCGTCATGGCCCATGGCGTCGAGCACGTATTTCAGCCGCGCCTTGTTGCGGTTGGTGCGGTCGCCGTGCTCGATGAACACGCGCACGATCGCGTCGGCGACGGCGGTGGCTTCTTCCGGCTTGACGACGATGCCGGAGTATTTGGCAAAATCCTTGTGGCCGGTGATGCCGCCGAGGCCGAGGCGGAACCAGACCCCGGGCTCGACGCCGAAACCGTCCTTCACGTCCACGGCCGTGAATGCGATGTCGTTGGTCTCCTCGAGCACGGCGATCCTGCCGGCACCGTCGAAGGCGACGTTGAACTTGCGCGGCAAGCCGTACAGCGAGCGATCGTTCAGGATGTGGTAGTGCCACTCGCGCGCATAAGGCCGCGTGTCGATCAGCTCTTGCGGATCGATGCCCGCCGTCGGCGTTCCCGTCACGTTGCGGATGTTGTCGGCGCCGGAGCCGCGCGAGCACAGGCCGAGGTCCTGAATGCCCTCGATCAGCTTCACGGCGTTCTTCGGCGGGATCTCGCGAAGCTGGAGATTGGCGCGCGTCGTGACATGGCTGTAAGGCCCGCACGTTTCATCGGCGAGATCGGCAAGGCCGGACAGCTGCCAGTGTTTCATGATGCCGTTCGGAATGCGCAGACGGCACATGTAGGAGTCCTGCGTCGGCGCGACGTAGAAGATGCCGTAATAGCGCCAGCGGAAATTGTCCGCCGGGCTGGGCGGCGCGTTGTCGAGCGCCTGCTGGCGGAGACGCGGATAAGAATCGAAGGGATGCTCGTCGCGCTTGACCTTCTCCTGGTCGGCGAGCTTCTTGCCCGCGGCGATGACCTTGTCCTGCGCCTTGATGTGCACGGCATCGGGGCCGGTGGGCTCGGCGCTCGCCTTGCCGGCGCCGCCGCCGAGACCGCGGCCGACCCGGCTGATCTGCAGACCGGTCGTGAAGCCTTCGAGATAGCGTTTCTGGTCGTCGGTAAAGTCGACTGAGACGGTGTCGATTTTCATGGTCGGTAACGAAGCTCCTGCGGCCACCTGAGTGGTATCGACGGAAAAGTGCACGACCCGCCGGGAGTTCGGCTGGCTCGAGAGCCGGCTCTGCACCCAACGGTCCGATCAGCTTCGTTGCTGTGGGACTCGGCTCAGCAGGCATCTGTGACAGGCTGGCCGCACTGCAATATTCAAATTGCGTGCCAGCTTTGAGAAATTGGAAACTTATGCGATGTCAGTTGGTTACGGGGATCCCGGAAGATCCCGGTGCTGGAACTCTCCCGAAATTCGAGCACTCGGCTCAAAATTTAGCCGCTGATCCCGCACGCCCAAAAACGATGCAGGCCCGAATCAGACCTTCCAACGGCCCACCTCGAAGGCCTCGAGATGCCCCCGAATGTTGGCAGGATCGAAGGCTGGGCCGGCGAATGCGCCGAACGCCGCCGGGGCTAAGGCGGGCGGGCGTTGGCCGAGGGCCGCGTCGTAGAGGTCGGGCCTGAACACGGCCATGGCCGTCTTGACGCCGTCGGGCGTCAGCGTCGTCTGCCCCCAGCGCACCATCTGCGCATAGAGCCAGGCGGCCTGAACCGGATCGGGGCGCCCTGCTTCCTCGCGTCCCACCAGAAGGTAGCTGCCGCTCTCGCGAAAGGTGCCGTCCGGTGAAATCTTGAGGCGTCCGGTGAGGGTGCGCTGGATGACTTCGGCATCGACTCCGATCCGTTCGGGCTGCGCCAGGATCCGCGCCGCTTCGGTTCGGTTTTCGGGATGCTCGATGAACTCGGCGGCTTTCACCGCCGCGCGCACCAGTGCTGCGACCACCTCCGGATTCTTGTCGGCCCAGACCTGGCGGACCGCCAGCACCTTCTCCGCCGCACGGGCCAGGATGTCGGAGACGAAATGCAGGATGTGGCCGATGCCGAGATCGACAGCGATCGAATTCCAGGGCGCGCCGACGCAAAACGCATCGACATGGCCGTTGGCGAGACTGTCGACCATGTAGGGCGGCGGCAGCACCACCAGCCGCACATCCTCGTCGGGATCGACGCCGGCCGCCGCCATCCAGAACCGCAATTGGTAATTGTGCGTCGAGAACGGGAAGGTCATGCCGAAGGTCAACGGATCGGCCCCCGCTTTGCGCCGTTTGGCGACCACGCGTGCCAACGCTTTTGCCGTGGCGAGCGGATCGAAGCGGTCGCCGTCGATCTCCTCCATCAGCGCGGCATGAAGCGCCGGCGAGACCGTGATCGCGTTGCCGTTGATGCCGAGATTGAAGGGCGCGGCGATCGGCACCTTGACGTGACCGAGCCCGAGCGAGGACGCGATCGCCACCGGCGCCAGCAGATGCGCGGCGTCGAACAGGCCGATATTGAGCTTGTCGCGGACGTTGGACCACGACACTTCGCGCACCAACGTGACGTCGAGCCCTTCGGCGGCGGCAAAGCCCTTGTCCACAGCGACGATCAGGGCGGCGGCATCGACCAGCGGGATAAACCCGATGCGGAGGGGGGTGGTCATTTCAGCATCTCCGACGCGGTGATGATCGACTGCGCGATCTCGCCGATTTTCTTCTTCTCGCGCATGGCGGTGGAGCGCAGCAACACATAGGCCTCGTCCTCGTTGAGGCCCTTCACCTTCATCAGGATGCCTTTGGCCTTCTCGATGATCTTGCGATCCTCGAGCTGCGACTTGGTCCGCTCCAGCTCCTCCTGGAGTTTGGCGAAGGCGTTGAATCGGGACACGCAGAGGTCGAGGATCGGCTTGATGCGCTCCTTCTTCAACCCGTCGACGATATAGGCGGAGACCCCCGCCTCGACCGAGGCCTGGATCGAGGATGAATCGCTCTGATCGACGAACATTGCGATCGGGCGCCGCACGGCGCGGCTGACCTGGAACATTGCTTCCAGCACGTCGCGGCTGGGGTTTTCCAGATCGATCAAAATGATGTCGGGGTCGACCGCATAAATACGGGCGAGCAGGCTCTGCATCTCGCGGATATGGACGATCTGCGTGAATCCGGCCTCCCGCAACCCTTCTTCGAGGATCGCAGCCCGGATCGGGCTTTCGTCGACGATCACGATTTTGGGCGACTGTTCGGCGCTCATTGCTCACTCACCACCAGTGATTCATCCATAGCATGCCCGCGGGCCATGCAAAGGGTTGTAATTATGGGCAATTGGGACTAGCTCAACCCGGTCAATCAGGCAGATCAGATATGGATCAGACGGCTGCGCCCAAGGTCAGCTTCGTGTCGCTCGGGTGTCCCAAGGCTTTGGTGGATTCCGAGCGCATCATCACGCGCCTGCGCGCCGAGGGCTACGAACTCGCCCGCAAGCACGACGGGGCCGACATCGTCATCGTCAACACTTGTGGTTTCCTCGACAGCGCCAAGCAGGAATCGCTCTCGGCGATCGGCGAGGCCATGGCCGAGAACGGCAAGGTGATCGTGACCGGTTGCATGGGCGCGGAACCCGAGCAGATCGAACAGGCCTATCCCGGCGTGCTCTCGATCACCGGCCCGCAGCAATATGAGAGCGTGCTGGACGCCGTGCATCGCGCACTGCCGCCGGCGCACAATCCGCATCTCGACCTGGTGCCGCCGCAGGGCATCAAGCTGACGCCGCGGCACTACGCCTATTTGAAGATTTCCGAGGGCTGCAACAACCGCTGCACCTTCTGCATCATTCCAAAACTGCGCGGCGACCTCGTCTCACGCCCGGCCAATGACGTGCTGCGCGAAGCCGAGCGCCTGGTCGGCGCCGGCGTGAAAGAGCTGCTGGTGATCTCGCAGGACACCTCGGCCTATGGCGTCGATCTCAAATATGCCGAGAGCCCGTGGAAGGATCGCCAGGTCCGCGCCAAATTCATCGACCTCGCGCGCGAGCTCGGCGAACTCGGCGCCTGGGTGCGGCTGCAATACGTCTACCCCTACCCGCATGTCGACGAGGTCATCGCACTGATGAACGAGGGCAAGGTGCTGCCCTATCTCGACATCCCGTTCCAGCATGCGAGCCCCGAAGTGCTGAAGGCGATGAAGCGCCCGGCGGCGCAGGACAAGACGCTGGCTCGGATCAAGCGCTGGCGCGAGCAATGTCCCGATCTCGCCTTGCGCTCGACCTTCATCGTCGGCTTCCCCGGCGAGACCGATGCCGACTTCGCCTATCTGCTCGACTGGCTGGACGAAGCCGAGATCGATCGGCTCGGCTGCTTCAAGTACGAGCCCGTCGCCGGCGCGACCGCGAACGCGATCGAGAACCCCGTGCCGGAAGAGATCAAGCAGGAGCGCTACAACGCGCTGATGGCGCGCCAGCAGAAAATCTCTGCGCGCAGGCTGAAGCGCAAGGTCGGCACGCGCCAGCAGATCATCATCGACGAGGTCGGCCCGACCGTCTCAAAAGGCCGCTCCAAGGCCGATGCGCCGGAGATCGACGGCGCAGTCTACCTGTCGAGCCGCCGCCCCTTGCGCGTCGGCGAGATCGTCACCGCGAAGATCGAGCGCGCCGACCAGTACGATCTGCACGGCAGCGTCGCGGGGTTCTGACGTCGCTCCGTCGACAGCCTCAACTCACTGTCGCCCGGTAAATGCCGTCCTCGCCGAAGTGATAGAGATGCTTGCCGCGGCCTTGCAATCGGCCGGGGGGCCGCGCCGAGCCGTCGGGCATCAACAGGCGTGCTCGCCGGACAAGGATCGTCCCCTCGCGATCCAATCGTCCGATGTAGGCCACATCGGGTGGATCGCCGTATTGCCCTGCAAACAGAATCTCCGCCTCAGACATTGCGAACGCGTGGCAGCCTCGGAGCTTTGTGCGCTTCGAGGTCAATTGAAATTCCGCGTCAATTCTGCAGATCGGGAAATCCGGGTAGGAGACAATGGTGGCCTCCGCTCCGGTCACGTTGAGCGCATAGCAATCATAAATCGCAGGGCCGGCATCGTTCGGAAACTCCCAGATCTTCTCCCCGAGAGCCGAGAAGCAGACTAGCCCGGCTTGTCCAACCGGCGCGGGGCCCGGATGTCCCCATCCATAATTTCCAAAAACACCCTCGTCGAAATACGCAATCCAGATCCGGCCGCGGTCATCGATCTGGAGATCGCTGATGCCGTCGCCGAAGAGGACGCGGTTCGCTTGCCCGGTACGAGGATCGAAGATGATTCCGTTCAGGTCGTAATCCGCCTCGGCCCGCCAGTTGCACCTGGTGGCGGCCAGCAAGAGCCGGCCGTCGAGAAACATGTCCACTTTCGGGAATGCAAGATCGAGTGGCGGCAAATCAATCGACTGGACCGATCCGGTGCTCTCCATCAGAAGGCGAAATCGCTTTGAACCGTCCATTCTTGCCCGCGGAAACGAGCCGATGCCGCCATGATCGCTCTCGAACACAGCCTGACGTCCGGACTCCTCGACAAACAGGAACAGCCGCGACTGATCACCCGTCACCCCGCTCGCAGCGAGCGAGAAACCGGGAAGCATGGGCGTGTCGCCAATCTTCTCGAATTGAACTGACCTGATCAACCGCGCCTCGGATGCCGATAACTTGCCAAAGGCAGGATCACCAAGCGGACGTTAGGCGCAAGGGCGAAGTCGCTGCGATCAGGCTTCTCGCCAGCCATTTCGCACCCAACGTTCAGGCCGCGGCACGCCGGCAAGACCGGCGCGCCTCACGCATTCCACCAGCCCGCGTTCAGGCTAGGCGTGCCGAACTGCGGGGTTGCGCGATACACGGCGCCGACGCCCCAGGTTCCAACGAGCAGATCACCGTTCGCCATCCGGCCGAGCAGAGAGCTTGGAGCAAGTTCGTCACGTCGCTTTTCCCGACGCCTGCTGTCCGTCATGCGCGGCGAACACCTCCTTGGCTGCGAACAGCCCGTTCAGCGCCGCCGGGAAGCCCGCATAGACGGCCATCTGCATGATGATCTCCACGATCTCGTCGCGAGAGAGCCCGACGTTCAGACCCGCCTCGAGATGCACTTTGAGCTGAGGCGCGGCATTTCCGAGCGCCGTCAGCGCGGCGATCGTCGCGATCTCTCGATCGCGCAGGCCGAGGTCCGGGCGGCAGTAAATGTCGCCGAAGGGAAACTCGATCACGTATCGTGCGAAATCCGGAGCTATGTCGGCGAGTGAGGCGACGACCTTTTCGCCGGCACTGCCGTCAATGCGTGACAGGGCCCGCTGGCCGCGATCGAAGCGGCTTTCGGCTTGTGTTTGGGCGTGCGTCATTTTCCTTCGTCCTCTGTTCGTCGCCGGCATAGCCGGCGATCTTGGTATCAAGGACGAGCAGGCATTCCTGGAGTTCGGCCATCTGCGTGCGAACCTGTTCCCGGTGGATTTCCAGCATCTGCCGCCGGGCTGACCCGGTGGCTTCGCCTTCATCACGAAGCGCCGCATAACGCAACATGTCCCGGATCGGCATTCCCGTGGTCTTGAGCCGACCGAGGAATGCGATCCATGTGAGGATCGATGCGTCAAAGTCACGCTGGCCGGAGCGATCCCGGTCAGCGTATGGCAGCAGCCCGATGCGCTCATAATAACGCAACGTGTGAGTCGACAGGCCGGTTCGTTTTGCGAGGTCGCCGATCTTCATGTGTGCCCGTTCTCGTACTGACGCACGTACAGATACCCCTTCGAGCGCGCTCTAAGTCAAGGGGGATCGAAGGTGCCGCACCCGCGAGGTCATGATGGCGCGACAGCGGACGATTTCGGCGCGCCGGCCGGGCGGCAGCATCGCGGGACTCCGAGCTTCAAGATCCCGCCAGCCATTTCGGCACCCAGCGCTCGGGACGCGGGGCGCGGGCCAGGTCGGCCTGAGCCTCCGCCAATCTAGCCGGTTCGCCGTCGATGCTCGGGCGCACATCGTATTCGAAGTTCGGCATGACCCGCCCGTCGGCATAGAGCCCGAATTTCATGGCGTGCCACAGTCCGAGCTCGGGCTGCGCGCGGCGCATCTCCTCACGTAGATCGCGCAGCAGGGATTCGATCGAAGAGGCTTCCTCGAACGGCTGCGGCCCGCGCGTCAGGACGCGCGCCTCGTATTGCTTGCCGACGATCGCGATCTCGAAGTTCGTCTTGTCCCAGGGCTTCTTGCCCTTCGGCAGATGCGCGGCGAGGCGCCAGCCGAGCTCGGCCATCAAGCGATGATTGGCCCAGTAGTCTTCGCGATCCCGGCTCCATTTTTCCACGAAGCCGCGAAAGTCGGGCAGTTCCGACGAATTGTCATCGGGCGCCGCCGCCTCCCCGGTCAGCCGTCCGGCGAGCCACTGCGCGAGTTCGACCGTCTGGCATTCGACCTCGTCATGCGGCAGCAGATCGTGCCACGCCTTGTCGAATTGCTGCGATGTCAGCTTCGCGAGCAGGCCATCGAGGCTCGGCGCCAGCAGTTCGTGGTCGCCCTCGGAGCCAAGCCCCACGATCGGCGGATTATCGCGGTCGAGACCCGCGCCATACCAGCCGCCGACAGCCGAGCCATCCGGCAGCCGCATGAACAGCGAAAACCTGTCGCGCAGGGGACTGCCGTCAAAGATCGGCGCCTGATCGGAAAACTGGCCTTGCAGCGAGAAGCAGCCGACGCTGCCCCAGGGGCGTCCCTTCAGCCAGCCGGCGAAGTCGACCAGGAGGGACGGAGCCTCGATGCCCGGCGGAAACGCGCCGCGAATGCTGTCGAGGTCGATCGGGTAAGGCGTGTCGGACAAGGCTTCAAACTATCTGGTTGGTCCCGCCCCTCTTGGTCTGAACCGTCATGCGTTCGGTTCGAACCAATTCGCGTTCGTCGATCACAAACGCGCTAGAGACGTGATGGTTTCCATGGAGATGCTCGGGCATTGGTCTAGCACAACCTCAACATGCCACGCGCGACAGCAAGCGAACAATGATGTGAAACTATAGCGCATTCGCGCGTCTGTCGCGGTTATGCGCTCCCGTTGCTCGGCGCGCTCATCGACACCACGATGGCGGATGCGGATTGGCGCAACGCGAACAGAGAAGGAGCCGCGCATCTGAGCCGACCGATGCACGCTCGGCGGGTGACTTGCAAAACACCCGCTTGACAAGCGCCGGCATTCGGCTGTACGGACGTGCCCATGATCAGCTCTCGGACCCATCTGCGCCAAGTCATGCGTCGTCGCTCCCGCGACGATGATGGGTTGCGCCATGTCCGACGACGCCGCTGAAGCACTGAATTCAGCTCAGTTTTCGAGAAGGCCGCACCCGCAAGGTGCGGCCTTTTTGCTTTTCGCGCGCCTTTTCCACCCGCCTCCAGAGGAGTTCGACATGACCACGCATCCGTATGACGCGCTGATGGACATCACCGCTCGGCCCAAGGCCGTGTTCGTCCGCGGCGCCGGCTCCTACCTCTGGGACGACAGCCGCAAGCGCTATCTCGATTTCGTGCAGGGCTGGGCCGTCAACTGCCTCGGGCACTCCCCGCCGGCGATCGCCGATGCGCTTACCGCGCAGTCCAAGCGGCTGCTGACGCCGAGTCCGGCCTTCTACAACGAGCCGAGCCTGAAGCTCGCGCAGGCGCTCGTCGCAAACAGCGCGTTCGACCAGGTGTTCTTCGCCAACTCCGGCGCGGAAGCCAACGAGGGCGCGATCAAGCTCGCGCGCAAATATGGCAGCCTCCACAGAGGCGGCGCGTTCGAGATCATCAGCTTCGAGGGCGGCTTCCACGGCCGCACGCTGGCGACGATGTCGGCCTCGGGCAAGAAGGCCTTTGAGCCGCTGTTCGAGCCGAAGGTCGCCGGCTTCAAGAAGGCGAAGCTCAACGACATCGCTTCGGTCGAACAGCTGATCAACGACAACACCGTCGCTGTGATGCTCGAGCCGATCCAGGGCGAGTCCGGCGTGTGGCCGGCGACCGATCAGTTCCTGCGGGAGTTGCGTGCCCTCACCGACGCGCACGGTCTCTTGCTGATCTTCGACGAAATCCAGACCGGCATGGGCCGGACCGGCAAGCTCTTCCACTACGAACACGCAGGAATCGCGCCTGACATCATGACGCTCGGCAAGGGCATCGGCGGCGGCGTGCCGCTCGCGGCGCTGCTCGCGACCGAGCGCGCGGCCTGTTTCGAGTACGGCGATCAGGGCGGCACGTTCAACGGCAACCCGATCATGTGCGCGGCAGGGCTTGCGGTGCTCGACGAGGTCGGCAAGCCGGACTTCCTGAAGACGGTCACCGAGACCGGCCTGCTGCTCGAAAGCGAGCTGCAGAAGGTCTCGGCCCGGCACGGTCTCGGCGGCGTAAGGGGACGCGGGCTGTTGCTCGCGCTCGACCTCAAGCTGCCGATCGCACCCGGCATCGTCGCGCAAGCGTTCGAGGCCGGCGTGCTCCTCAACGCGCCGCAGGTCGACACCTTGCGCTTCATGCCGGCGCTGAACGTCACGAAGGGAGAGATCGCCGAGATGATCGATTGTCTCGACGGGATTTTGACCAGGGCCGGCGCGGCACGGCTGGTGGCGTAAGACTCGTCATTGCGAGGAACGAAGCGACGGGTCTGCGCCTCGATCTCCTTCTCGTGCCCCGGACGCAGCGCAGCGCCACTTTGGCGGTGCGCTGCAGAGCCGGGACACGTGAGCGGATAACGACGGAAGAGCTACGGCTTCAAGATCGACGCGCCGGTGGTCTTGCGGCTTTCGAGATCGATATGCGCCTTGGCGGCGTCCTTGAGCGCGTAGGCGTGGTTGATGGGCACGTGCAGCTTGCCGTTGATGACCGCGGCGAACAGCGTGTCGGCACCTTCCAAGAGCTCCTTGCGCGTCCCGATATAGTCGTTGAGCTTCGGCCGGGTCGCAAACAGCGATCCGTGAGTGTTGAGCTCGGCGATCGAGAAAGGCGGCACCGGGCCTGAGGCATTGCCGAAGGAGACGAACATGCCGCGCGGCTTGAGGCAGGACAGCGAGCCCGGGAAGGTCGCCTTGCCGACGCCGTCATAGACGACATCGCAGCCCTCGTTGCGGCTGATCTGTTTGACGCGCGCGACGAAATCTTCCTCGTTGTAGAGGATCACATGGTCGCAGCCATTGGCCTCGGCAAGCTCGGCCTTTTCGCGCGAGCCGACGGTGCCGATGACATGGGCGCCCATCGCCCTCGCCCATTGGCAGGCGAGCAGGCCGATGCCGCCGGCCGCGGCATGGATCAGCACGCGATGATGCGGCTCGACCTTGAAGGTCTTGTGCAAGAGATACCAGACGGTCAGCCCCTTCAGCATCAGCACGGCGCCCTGCTCGTGGGTGATGTGGTCGGGCAGCTTGACCAGCCGCTCCCAGGGGATGTTGCGCTCGCCGGTATAGGCGCCGAGATTGTAGTAGTAGGCGACGCGGTCGCCCGGATGGAAATTCGTCACGCCCGGCCCGACCGCGACGACCTCGCCCGAGGCCTCGTTGCCGGCGATAAAGGGCAGCCCCGGCGCCTTGTAGAGGCCGGTGCGGTAATAGACGTCGATGAAGTTCAGCCCGACCGCATGCTGGCGGATGCGCACCTCGCCGGGGCCGGGCGCCGGAACATCGACGCTCTCATAGACCAGGGCTTCGGGGCCTCCGACCTTGTGCACACGGACGGCTTTGGTCATCACCTGACCTCCTCTTCTCGCGGGCCAGCGAAAGACATCGCGCCCGCCTTGTCAACTCGACGCTGGCTGGAACGCCTAGACCGACGGCTTGCCGTTTTTCCTGCGGTTGCGCTTCGCCAGCACGTTGAAGAACTCGACCGCCGCCGAGAACGCGATTGCGAAATAGATGTAGCCGCGCGGGATGTGGAATTGGAATCCGTCCGCAACCAACGCGACGCCGATCAGCACCAGGAAGGCCAGCGCCAGCATTTTCGTGGTCGGATGCTCCGCGACGAATCGCGACACCGGCCCGGACGAAATGTACATGATCAGGCAGGCGATCACGACGGCCGCGATCATGATCTCGATGTCCTGCGCCATGCCGATCGCCGTGATGATCGAGTCCAGCGAGAAAACGATGTCGATGATCACGATCTGGACGATCACCCAGAAGAATGCGTTACGAGGGGACTTCTCGTCGCCCTCGCCGTCATCGGCTTCGACCTCGCCATGAATCTCGTGCGTCGCCTTCGCGATCAGGAACAGGCCGCCGCCGATCAGGATGAGGTCGCGCCAGGAGAAGCCGTAACCCGAAAGCGAAAACACCGGCGCGGTCAGGCCGATCAGCCAGACCAGCAGGCTGAGCAGGATGATGCGGAAGATCAGCGCCAGCGCGAGCCCGATCTGGCGGGCGCGGTGCGCCTGCTTCTCGGGAATGCGCGAGACGATCACCGACAGGAAGATGACGTTGTCGATGCCGAGCACGATCTCAAGCGACGTCAAGGTGAGGAGCGCGGCCCAGGCTTCGGGGCTGGTCAACAGGTGCATCATGCGAAGGATCTTGTCAGCCGTATCAATGCGTCGCTGAAGCTGATCCAGAGTGCAATCGCGCAGAGCGCGACAGTCACGCCGGCGCCGACGCGAAAGTCCATCTGCAGAGTGTAGAGGGAGAGCAGCGCCCAGATGGCGATCAGCGACATCGTCAGCCAGCGCAGCCGCACGACGCGCACCGGATGCAGCACGTGGAACGGCACGAAGGTCAGGACCACCAGGGCCGCGACGAGCAGCGTCGACAGCAGCGGCGGCCAATGCAGCAGGAACAGGTAGAACGCCGCCGCATTCCACAGCGCCGGGAAGCCGCGAAAATGATTGTCATCCGCCTTCATGCGCAGATCGGCGAAATATAATGCGCTGGTGACGATGATGGCGACGCCGAGCAAGGGAGCAGCGACCGGCAGCAGCAAGCCGCTGGCCACGATCGCGTAGGCCGGCACGAAGACATAGGTGACGAAGTCGACCACGAGATCGAGCACGTCGCCCGACCAGTTCGGCTGCACGTCCTTGACGTTGAGCCGGCGCGCGATCGGCCCATCGATCGCGTCGATGACGAGGGCGACGCCCAGCCATTGAAACATCGCCGCCCAGTGCTCGCGCACGGCCTCCAGCATCGCCAGCAGCGCGATCGCCGCGCCGAATGCGGTGAAGATGTGCACCGAGAAGGCGGCGGCGCGGATCGCGGGCGTGGGCTTCAGGGAATCCTCTTGGCTGTCCATGGCTTTTGCTATCAGAATGACACCGGTTTGCACATAAGCCATTGCGGCGCTCGGTCGCACAATTCGTCATAAAATCAGGGAAATACAGGTGGGCTTGAATTTGTCGCGGGGCATGTCAAATGTCGTTCCATGACAGATGCATCGACACTCTTTGACGCGGCCGTGATCGGCGGCGGACCGGCGGGACTTGCGGCGGCCATCGCACTGGCGCAGGCGGGCGCACGGACAGCGCTGGTGGCGCGTCGCGTGCCCTATGCCGACAACCGCACCACTGCCCTGCTTGGGGCCTCCGTCGATCTCCTCGAGAGCCTCGGCGTCTGGCCGCGCTGCAAGGACAAGGCGGCCGCGCTCGAAATCATGCGGCTCGTCGACGACACCGGCCGGCTGTTCCGCGCGCCGGAGGTCCGGTTCTCCTGTCACGAAATCGGCCTCGATGCCTTCGGCTTCAACATCGACAACCGCTCGCTGATGCTGGCGCTGGAAGCGCGCGCGGCCGAACTGCCCAGTCTCGTCCGTTTCGATGACGAGGCCGAGAACGTCGTCATCGAAGCCGATGACGTCGCGATCCGCACGGCCGCCGCTCAGTTTCTCTCGGCCCGTCTCGTGGTCGGCGCCGACGGCCGGCATTCGCTGTGCCGCGAAGCCTCCGGTATCGCGGTGACGCGGCGCGAGCTGACCCAGACGGCACTGACCTTCAACGTCGCCCACGCGCGCCCGCATCGCAACGTCTCCACCGAGTTCCACACGCCGCATGGCCCTTGCGTGTTCGTGCCCCTGCCCGGCGATCGCTCCAGCGTCGTCTGGGTCTCGGCGCCTGCGGACGCCGAGCGGCTTCGCGGCTTGAGCGACCAGGAATTGTCCGCCGCGATCGAGAAGCAGTCGCATTCGATCCTTGGACGCATGACGGTCGAGCCGGGCCGCCACCTGTTCCCGCTGGCGATCGAACGTCCAAATTCCTTCGGCCGCGACCGCATCGCACTGGTCGGCGAAGCCGCCCATGTGGTCCCCCCGATCGGCGCCCAGGGCCTCAATCTCGGCCTGCGCGATGCCGCCGACATTGCTCGGCTCGCAGGCGAGGCCATCGCGGCCGGTCAGGATCCCGGCGCGGCCGAGATGCTCAAGCGCTACGACCGGGCCCGGCGTCCGGACATTCTGAGCCGGACCTTTGCGATCGACATCGCCAACCGCTCGCTGCTGAACGATTTCCTGCCGCTCCAGCCGGTCCGCGCGATCGGCATGCACTTGCTTGGCGCCATCGGCCCGTTCCGACGTTTTGCGATGCGCGAGGGCCTGACGCCGACCTGGCGAAGGTAGCGCTCCGCGAAACCAAGCGCGAATGGCCTTAGGTTGAATTGGTTCGCCGCGGGCTTGGTCCAACCTCTCCCGCTTGCTTGCGGGGGAGGTCGGCGCGTAGCGACTGGGGGCTTTCTCCGCACAGGGACTTCCTCCGCAGACTTCAGACAATCCCGACGCGGAGACACCCCCTCCCCAACCCTCCCCCGCAAGCGGGAGAGGGAGGGCACCGTCCTTGCGGAAGCGATCAGGCCCAATCTCATCGCGCTTCGAACGCGCTCATGGAAACGCCAACCGGCCGGTCTGGATCGCCCACATCACGGTGGTCAGGGTGACCACGGACGCAAACGTCCCGAGCAGCACCGCGACGGAAGCGGATTCGATCCAGGCGTCGTTCTGGCGCGCGATGACGAACACGTTCAGCGCCGGCGGCAGCGACGCCATCAGCACGGCGGTCGCGGCCCAGGGCTGCGCGAACGGGCCGAACGCCAGCATCAGGCCGAAGGCTGCGAGCGGATGGATCAGGAGCTTGACCGCGATCACGCCCGGCACTTCCCAGGGTACGCGGTCGAAAGGCCGGAGCGCCACCGTCACGCCGAGCACGAATAGCGCGGTCGGGGCGGCTGCGTTCTGGAGGAAGGTGATGGTACGGTCGAGCGCGACCGGCAGCTCGATATGCAGAGAAGCGACCGCCGCACCAAAACAGGCGGCCATGATCAGGGGGTTGAGCACGATCTGCTTCAGCACGACACCGAAGGCATGCATCAGCGAGGGATGATCGCGGTCGGAGAGCTCGATCAGCAGCGGCACGATCGTGAACAGGAAGATGCTGTCGCAGCAGAAGATCAGTGCAGTCGGCGCCGAGGCCTTCGGCCCGAGCACGGCGAGCGCCAGCCCCGGTCCCATGTAGCCGATATTGCCGTAGCCGCCCGAGAGCCCGGCGAGCGTTGCCTCGCGCAATGTTAGCCGGCCCAAAACCTTGCCGACGACCAGCGCGAGGCTGAACGCCGCAACCGTCGACAGCGTCGTCGCGACCAGGAACGGCGGGTTGTTCAATTCCGAGAACGGCGTCTTCGACATGATCGCAAACAGCAGCGCCGGCAGCGACACATAGAGCAGGAAGAAGTTCATCCAGGCGAGGCCCGATTCAGGCAGGGATTTGACCTTGCCGCAGGCGAATCCAACGAAGATCAAGCCGAAATAAGGTAGAGCCAGATTGAGGATATCGGCCATTGATGAAGCGTTTTCTGAAGATTTGGGGACTATCTGCCCCGCAACCGCGGATTAATTCCAGATCAGGCCACTAGCATCGGCCACAATCCTGGTCTATCGACGGGGAATGATTAAAGCGCGGACCGCCAAATTCCAGATCGGACAGGTCGTGCGCCACCGGATCTTCTCGTTCCGGGGCGTGATCTTCGACATCGATCCGGAATTCAACAACACCGAGGAGTGGTGGCTGTCGATCCCCGAGGAGGTGCGGCCCCACAAGGACCAGCCGTTCTATCACCTGCTCGCTGAAAACGCGGAATCGGAATACGTCGCCTACGTCTCCGAGCAGAACCTGGTGCCGGACGATTCCGGCGAGCCAATCCGGCATTCCCAGGTCACCGAGATCTTCGTCAAGAACAAGGATGGCGGGTACCGACCGCGGAACCCGTCGCTGAACTGAGCCGCGCTCGGACACATCTTCGCTCAGACACAGGGCAAGAAAAAAAGGCGCTCGAACCGAGCGCCTTTTTCATGTCCGGGATCGGGTCCCGACTACTTCTGACCGGCCGGAGCTGCGCCGGGAGGCGTGCCTTGCTGCTCGAGCTTCTTGCGCTGCTCGTCGGCCTTCTTCTGAAGCTCTTCCTGGAGCTTCTTCTGGGTTTCCTCGAACACCTTCGGATCGGTCGGCGGACCGTCATAGGCCTTCTGGAATTCGCCGGCGAGCGGCAGCGGCAGGGTCAGCGGAGCGCCGTTGGCGTTGATCGCCTGAACAACGAGGTTCTGGCCCTTCTTCATGTTGTTGATGAACTCGGGCGTGGCCTCGTAATCGGACATGCAGCCGTTCTGGAAGCAGATCACATAGGGGCTCTGCAACGGCGCATTGTTGTCCACGATGATGCGGGTACCGTGCACAAGCTGCATGCCGAGCGGCAGCGTCACGCGCAAGATCTTCTTTGGCTCGCCTTCCGGCTCGATGATGACGGCCGCGATGACCGGCTGGCCCGACTCGATGCGGCCATCCTTGCCGGTGAAGCAGACCTGCTTGGCATTGGCGTCCTGGCCCTTGAGGCAGAACTTGGTCCAGGGGGCATAGATCAGCTGGATCTGCTGATCCGCGGGCTGGGCCGCGCCCTGCTGCGCCGGAGCGCCCTGAGCCGGAGCCTGCTGGGCGGGCGCCTGAGCGGACGGCGCCGGCGCCTTTGGGGCAGCAGCCTTCGGAGCAGCCTTCGGGGCCGCCTTGGGCGCGGGCGCACCGGGAGCTGGCGCGGGAGCCTGGGCCTCGGCGGCAAACGGAACGGCCAACGCCGTCGCCGTCAACAAGGCGAGAAGTCGCCCGCGCGGCCGGACGGACGACGCGGCCAAGTAACGGAAATTCATTGCGGAAAACCCTTTCTGAACGGGAAGTGCCCGAACCGCTTCAACGCGCCGAACCTGGCCGCGTTGGGCGCGGCTCTCTCCCCATCAAATGAGGCGGATAAGTGACGGGCTCGGCGCTCTTGCGCGATTGCCCGCCTTCTTAACGTGGCCGCCGAAAAGATCAATGCCGACAAGCGGCTTTGACCGTGCGCCGGCGTGCGCCTCCGGGAAAATCCCTGTGATAGGATTCAGGCCCGCCCGGTCCTCGAATCAACGTGTCCAGATGTTCATGTTCCCGCGCCTTATCGAGGGTCGCCCTGAGGGTCGTTGCGTCCGCCTCTGCGTCGTGGCTTTCGCCTTGGGGCTCCCGTTCGCCTTGGGGCTCCCGGCAAGCGGCGCGGGGGCCGAGGAAGCCCACGCCATCGCCATGCACGGCAAGCCGGCGATGCCTGCCGATTTCACCCACATGCCCTACGTCAATCCTGATGCCCCCAAGGGCGGCCGGCTGACCTGGGGCGTTCTCGGCACCTTCGACAGCCTCAATCCCTTCATCGTCAAGGGCCTGGCCGTGCAGCAGATGCGGAGCTACGTGGTCGAGAGCCTGCTTGCGCGCGGTCAGGATGAGCCGTTCACACTCTACGGCCTGCTCGCCAAGACCGTCGAAACCGACGACGAGCGGACTTATGTCACCTTCCGCCTCGATCCCCGCGCCCGCTTCTCCGACGGCAAGCCGGTGCTCGGCGACGACGTGCTGTTTTCCTGGCAGCTTCTGCGCGACCATGGCCGCCCAAACCTTCGGCAATACTATGCCAAGATCGCCAAGGCCGAGGCGCCAGATCCCCTCACCGTCCGGTTCGACCTCGCGGGGGCCAATGACCGCGAGCTGCCGCTGATTCTCGGCCTGATGCCGATCCTGCCGAAGCATGCGGTCGACGTCGCGGCTTTCGAGGAGACGACGCTGACCGGCCCGGTCGGCTCCGGCCCCTATCGCGTCACTGCCGTAAAGCCCGGCGCCAGCGTGACGCTCACCCGCAATCCCGATTATTGGGGCCGCGACCTCGCCATCAATCGCGGGCTCTATAATTTCGACGAGATCAGGCTCGACTATTTTCGCGAGGCCAACGGCCAGTTCGAAGCTTTCAAGCGCGGTCTCTATGATTTCCGCATCGAGCACGAGCCGCTGCGCTGGCACGACGGCTATGACTTTCCGGCGGCGAAGAGTGGCGAGGTGATCCGCGACACCATCACGCCGGGCGTGCCGCAACCTTCCGAATTTCTGGTGTTCAACACCAGGCGTCCGATCTTCGCCGACATCCGTGTGCGCCGGGCCTTGACGCTGCTGTTCGATTTCGAGCTGGTCAACCGCAACTACTTCTTCAACCTCTACGCGCGCGTCGCCGGCTATTTTGCCGGCTCGGACCTCTCGGCGTATGGCCACCCCGCGGATGCGCGCGAGCGCGAGTTGCTCAAGCCGTTCGCCGCGCAAATCCCGCCGGACATCCTGGACGGCAGCTACCGCCTGCCGGTGACCGACGGTTCGGGACGCGACCGGACCACGTTGCGCGCGGCCCTGAAGCTGTTGGCGGAGGCTGGCTACGATCTCGACGGCACCGTGCTGCGCAATCGCGCGACCAAGGCGCCCTTCACCTTCGAGATTTTGGTCACGACCCGCGACCAGGAGCGCGTCGCGCTTGCCTTCCAGCGCGACCTCAAGCGCGCCGGCATCGAGCCGAGCGTGCGATCGGTCGATCCGGTGCAGTTCGACCAGCGCCGGCTTGGGTACGAATTCGACATGATCCAGAACCGCTGGGACCAGTCGCTGTCGCCCGGCAACGAGCAATATTTCTACTGGGGCAGCGCTGCCGCCGACAGTCCGGGCACCCGCAACTACATGGGTGCCAGGAATCCCGCGGTCGATGCGATGATCGCCGCACTGCTGGAGGCCCGTGAACATACGGCTTTCGTGTCGGCGGTACGGGCGCTCGATCGCGCTTTGATCGCCGGTTTCTATACAATCCCTCTGTTTAACGTATCCGAGCAATGGATCGCGCGCTGGAATCGGATAGAACGGCCAAAGGCCACCTCGCTGTCCGGCTATCTGCCGGAGACCTGGTGGTCGAAGGGGCAGCCGCAAGCTAATCAAGCAAAGTGACGCCGTGAACCAGCCAGCTGTATCGCCGACGCTCGACACGCTGTTTCAGCGCACGCTGATGCGGCAGCCGCACGCGCCCGCTCTGCTCGATCCCCTGAACAAGGCCCGCGTCACCGGGCACCAGCCGCGGCGGATGAGCTATGCCGAGGCTGACACGGCCATCGAGGCGCTGTCGGCCTATTTCGTCGAATCGGGCCTGCCGGCCAATTCCGTCATCGCGATCCAGCTGCCGAATACGGTCGAGTTCGTGCTCACCGTACTCGCCGCCCATCGCGCCGGTCTCGTCGTCGCCGTGCTGCCGCTGCTCTGGCGCCATGCCGAACTGGTCGCCGCCCTGAACCGCACCGCGGCGCGCGCGATCGTCACCATGAGCACGGTCGACGGCGTCAGCTATGCCGATTTCGCAATGCATGCGGCCGCCGAAGCCTTCTCGATCCGCCATGTCTGCGGCTTCGGCATCGACCTGCCCGAAGGCATGGCCTCGCTCGACGACGTGCTGGCCCGACCGCCCGGCACCGCGCGCGCCGTGATCCAGGATGGCCGCAAGGCGGCGCTGATCTCGTTCGACGTCACCGCGGAAGGCTTTCGTCCGGTGCCGCGGCCGCATTTCAGCCTGATCGCCGGCGGGCTCGCGATGTCGCTGGAAGCCGACATCAAGCAGGGCGCGACCGTGATGGCGGCGTTCACGCCGATGTCGTTCGCGGGGCTGGCCTCCTCGCTCGTGGTGTGGCTGCTGTGCGGCGGCGCGCTGGCGCTGCATCATCCCTACGAGAACGACGTGCTGGAGCAGCAGATCAACGCGCATGAATGCGAGGTGCTGATCGCCCCGGCGCAACTCGCCTTGCGGCTCGGCGATGCCGATATGGCGGCGCGGATGCCGAGCCTGCGCAACGTCATCGGCCTCTGGCGTGCCCCCGAACAGGTGGCGGCGAGCGAGGCCTGGATCGCGCCGCATGCGCCGCTCACCGACGTCTATCTGTTCGGCGAAGCCGGCCTGTTCGGCGCCCGCCGCGGCGAGGACGGCATGCCGGTCGCGGTGATGCCCGGGCCGCACGGCGCGCCGCGCGAGCAATCCGGCTCCTCCATCGCCGGCGAGATCCTGCTGACGCCGAAGGGCACGCTCGGCCTGCGCGGAGCGATGGTGCCGATCGCGGCTTACGCCCCGCCGCAGCCGGTCGGCGACACCTTGATCGCGCAGCCGCCGCGCGATTATGTCGACACCGGCTATGCGGCGCGGCTCGACCGTCCGAGCGGCGCGATCTGCATCACCGCGCCGCCCTCCGGCATCATGGCCGTCGGCGGCTACCGCTTTCTCTCCAACGACCTCCAGGAATGGGCGCGACGGCTCGGCCAGGGCGCCCTCCTCACCGCACTGCCCGACCGGCTCTCCGGCCACCGGCTCGCGGGCCGGGCCCAGGACAATGCCCGCGCCCGCGAGGCGCTCAGCGAACTCGGGCTTAACCCCCTGATGGTCGAAGCTTTTCGCGACCGTTCCGGGCCGGTCTAGGCGCAGTTTCGACCGATCCATTGACGCTGCATTAAGGCGGCCGGACTAGATTGCGCAGCACCTGTTGCGTGACCAGAGTTTTTCGATGTCCCAGGCCGGCCCGATCCTGTTTGTGTCCAATGGCGAGCGGCCGGCCTTCATTGCGGCCCTGGACGCGGCCCGACTGTTCCCCGTGGTCGATACCGACTGGGCCAGCGCGGCGCGCGCGGTCGAAGAGGTGCAGCCGGCCGTGGTTCTCGCCGCGATGTCCGGCGGGCACGAGCCGCATCTGGCGCCGCTCGCCAGGAAGATCGCGGAGCAATCGCCTTATCTTCCCTTCGTGGCGCTGGACGCGGCGGGCACGCTCCCGCACAACGCCCTGCCCTTCTCCTCGCGCGGCGGCCAGTCCGACCGCCTGATCGCGCGGCTTCGCGCCGCGCTGCGCATCCGCACGCTTCATGCCACGGTGCTGCGCCGGCTGCCGGAGACGAAAGTCGCGCTGCCGGAGGTTGACCCCGCACGCGATGCCACCGTGCTCCTGGTCGGCCGTGGACCGGCTTACCCTGCCCTCTCTGTCGCGCTCGGTGAACGCGTCGGCGTCGTCGGCGCGCTCTCGATCGAGGCCGCGGCCAAACACCTCAACACCCGCGACCTTGATGGCGTCGTGCTCGCCGAAGGTTTTACCGCCCGCGTGACCGATGCCTTCCTCACGGTGCTCGCCGAGGACACCCGCTTCCGCAGCCTGCCCGTGGTCGTCACCGCGCACCAGCTGACGCAGACTTACGACCTGCCCAATCTCGAGCTCATTCCCGGCGAGCCCGCGAAGGTCGCCGCCAACGCGCTGCCGCTGATCCGCCAGCACGCGATGGAAGCGCAACTGAGCCGCACGCTGCGCTCGATCGATGCCGGCGGCTGGCTCGACCCGCGCAGCGGCCTGCTCACGGTGGAAGCTTTTGCGCGCGATTTTGCCAAGGCGGTCGAGCAGACACTGGCCCGCGGCGGCGGCCTCTCGGTCGCGCGCTTCGCCTTCGACCCCGGCAATTCCCGCGCCCAGCTCGATGCCGCGCGCATTCTCAGTCGCCTGATGCGGCAGATGGATTTTGGCGCGGCGCAGAAGGACGGCTCGGTCATCGTCGTGTTCGCGGAGACCGACTTCCGCACCGCCCACATGATCGCCCGCCGCCTGTCGGCGGTGATGCGGCACACGTCCAACGGCAAGCACGAGATGCGCAGCGATCCCGTCGTCAGCGTGGATTCGCTGTCGCCGTCAGATACGGCGCGGTCGCTGCTCGGACGGCTCTCGGCCGACGCGTCGCGGGCGGCGTCGTAGTTACGTCTCGCAGACTACACCAACAACCACCCGTCATTGCCTGGTCAGGCCTCGCCTTACGCCGCCTTCTTGCTGTGCGCGAGCTGCGCCAGCTGCCGCATGATCTCGGTGGTGCCGGCGAGACGCTCTTCCGGCGTTTCCCAGTCCTGCAGGAACACCACCTTCATGTCGGGCCGCACCTTCGCGGCCTGGCCGTGGCTGCGGATGAACGTCACCAGGCGGTCGGGATGCGCAAAGGAGTTATCGCGGAAGGCGATGACGGCGCCCTTGGGGCCGGCATCGATCTTGCCGACATTGGCCTGGCGGCAGAACGCCTTGATCGCGGCGACCTTGAACAGATAGCGGACCTCGTCCGGCAACACGCCGAAACGGTCGCGCATCTCGGCGCCAAAATTCTCGATCTCCTCCTCGGTGTCGAGATCGGCGAGACGCCGGTACAACGACAGCCGCACCGAGAGATCGCCGACATAGTCCTCCGGGATCAGCACGGGCATGCCGATCGTGATCGACGGCGACCAGCGGTCGGCGGCGGGCTCGGAGACGCCGGCCTTGAGGTTGACGATCGCCTCTTCCAGCATCGACTGGTAGAGCTCGAAGCCGACCTCCTTGATATGGCCGGACTGCTGCTCGCCCAGGATATTGCCGGCGCCGCGGATATCGAGGTCGTGTGAGGCAAGCTGGAAGCCGGCGCCCAGCGTCTCCAGCGATTGCAGCACCGTGAGCCTGCGCTCGGCCTGCGCCGTGATCTTCTGCTGCGCCGGCAGCGTGAACAGCGCATAAGCCCGCAGCTTGGAACGGCCGACCCGGCCGCGGAGCTGATAGAGCTGGGCGAGGCCGAACATGTCGGCGCGATGCACGATCAGCGTGTTGGCGTTGGGGATGTCGAGGCCGGATTCCACGATCGTGGTGGACAGCAGGATGTCGAACTTGCCGTCGTAGAACGCGGTCATGATGTCCTCGATCACGGCGGGCGGCATCTGCCCGTGCGCGACCGCGACCTTCATCTCCGGCACGTTCTTGTCGAGGAAATCCTTGACCTCGGCGAGATCGTCGATGCGCGGCACCACGTAGAACGCCTGGCCGCCGCGATAGCGCTCGCGCAAGAGGGCCTCGCGGATCATCAGCGGATCGTGCGGGGCGACGAAGGTGCGCACCGCGAGGCGGTCGACCGGGGGCGAGGCGATGATCGAGAGCTCGCGCACGCCGGTGAGCGCAAGCTGCAGCGTACGCGGGATCGGCGTCGCCGACAGCGTCAGCACGTGCACCTCGGCGCGGAGCTGCTTCAGCCGCTCCTTGTGGGTGACGCCGAAGTGCTGCTCCTCGTCGACGATCAGCAGGCCGAGGTCGCGGAACTTGATCGACTTGCTGAGCAGCGCATGGGTGCCGACGACAATGTCGACCGAGCCATCGGTGAGACCGTTCTTGACCAGATTAAGCTGCTTGGTCGGCACCAGCCGGGAGGCCTGCGCGACCTGCACCGGAAACCCCTTGAAACGCTCGGTAAACGTCTTGTGGTGCTGGCGCGCGAGCAGCGTGGTCGGCACCACAATCGCGACCTGCTTGCCCTCGAGCGCCACCGCGAAGGCGGCGCGTAGCGCCACCTCGGTCTTGCCGAAGCCGACGTCGCCACAGATCAGCCGGTCCATGGGACGGCCGAGTTCGAGGTCCTTCAGCGTGGATTCGATCGCGCCAAGCTGGTCCTCGGTCTCGTCATAGGGGAAGCGGGCGCAGAATTCGTCATAAAGGCCCGGCTGCACCGGCAGCTTTGGCGCCTCGTGCAAATGCCGCTCGGCGGCGATCTTGATCAGCTCGCCCGCGATCTCACGGATGCGGTTCTTCAGTTTTGCTTTTCGGGTCTGCCAACCCGAACCACCCAGACGATCCAGCTCGACCGTGGTCTGGTCGGAGCCGTAGCGCGACAGCAGCTCGATGTTCTCGACCGGCAGGAACAGTTTTGTCTCGGCGGCATAATGCAGCTCGAGGCAGTCATGCGGCGCGCCGGCGACGTCGAGCGTCTGCAGGCCGATGAAGCGGCCGATACCGTGGTCGACGTGCACGACGATGTCGCCGGCCGCCAGACTCGTGATCTCCGAGATGAAATTGTCGAGCTTGCGGCTCGCCTTGCGCGGCCGGACCAGGCGATCGCCAAGGATGTCCTGCTCGCTGATCAGCGCGATCTCGTCGGTCTCGAAACCGCTTTCGAGGCCGAGCACGGCGAGCATGGTCTCGTTGCGCGGGGTGGCCTGCACCGTGCGCCAGCTGTTGACGCCGGTCACAGGGGTGAGCTTGTGGTCGCGCAGCATCGAAATCATGCGGTCGCGCGAGCCTTCGCTCCAGAGCGCGATCACGACCTTCTTGCGGCTTGCCAGCAGCCCATGCACATGACCGACGACGGCTTCGAAGACATTGACCTTGCTATCGTTGCGCTCCGGCGCGAAGTCGCGGCCCTTGTGCGCGCCGGCATCGACGACGGTCGTGCCATCCGCCGGTACGGCGAACTGCGTCAACCGCGCCAGCGGGACGTCGCCGAGCCGCTTGCCCCACTCGTCTTCGGTCAGATAGAGCCGGTCAGGCGGCAGCGGCTTGTAGATGGCGCCGCCGCCCGGATGCTCCATCGCATCGCGGCGGGCCTGGTAATAGTCGAGGATCTGCTTGAAGCGCTCGCGGACGGCATCCTCGGCCTGCGGTTCGATCGCGACGGCCGCACCTTGCAGATAGTCGAACAGGGTGTCCATCCGGTCCTGGAACAACGGCAGCCAATGCTCCATGCCGGGATGACGGCGGCCCTCGCTGACAGCCTCGTACAGCGCATCGTCGCGCTCGGGCGCGCCGAACTCGGCGACATAGCCCATGCGAAAGCGGCGGATGGTGTCGGTGACGAGCTGGAATTCGGAGATCGGCACGAGATTGAGCGCGCGCATGTCGAGCAGCGTGCGCTGGGTCTCTGCATCGAAAGTGCGGATCGATTCCAGGCTGTCGCCGAAGAAGTCGAAGCGGACGGGCTGGTCGAGGCCGGCCGGAAACAGATCCAAAATGCCGCCGCGCACGGCATATTCGCCGGGCTCCCGCACGGTCGAGGAGCGGTTGTAGCCGTTGTGCTCGAGCCAGGCGACGATGGTGTCCATCGGCACGACGTTGCCGGGCGCGACCGACAGCGCCTGCGCCGCGACGAGGTCGCGCGAGGGCACGCGCTGTACGACGGCGTTCACCGTGGTCAGCACGATCAGCGGCTTGTCGCTGCCAGTCAGGGACGCAAGCCGTGCCAGCGTGGTCAGGCGCTGCGCGAGGACGCCGCCATGCGGCGAGACGCGGTCATAGGGCTGGCAGTCCCAGGCCGGGAAGGTCAGCACGGGCAAATCGGGCGCGAAGAATTGCAGCGCCCGTTCGAGCTGCTGCATCCGCGGCCCGTCGCGGCAGATCACCGCGAGGCTGACAGCCGGCTTCTTCGGCCGCGCCGCGATGGCGCGGGCGAGATCCGAGATGACGAGGCCCTCGGCGCCCTCGGCGACATTGGCAAGCGTCAGCGCGCGGCCGGGCGTGAGCAGCTCGGCCGGCGATTTCATCCCCTGCTTCATACGTCGCGGTCCGCGATCGGAAACGCCTTGATGCGGGCAAACAGCGTGCCGGCGACATCTGCCGGCAGCACCTTGTCGCCGGTGATGGCGGCATAGAGGTCGGGATCGGCCTCTTCGAGCAGGGTCTCGAGCTGCGTCAGCTCGTCATCGGACAGATTGCCGATCTCGGCATCCGCGAAGCGGCCGAGGATCAGGTCCATCTCGCGCGTGCCGCGGTGCCAGCAGCGGAACAGAAGCCGCTTGCGGCGGTCGTCCAGCCCGTTGCTCGATCGTGTCGTCCCCGTCATGTCTCGATTCCAGTCAAACGCCAAAAGCCCGGACGTGCCGGGCTGGGGTGATATAGCCACTCGAACCGGCCCTGTCAGCCCTCGATTTATCATGGCCCGCTGCCGCCGCAGGGACACAAAAAAAGACGTGGATGCCGAGCATAAAGCCGGGCATGACGGGCCGAAACGATCCTAGATTCGCCTGATGCGCCCCAGCCTGCTCAATCCGCTGTTTGCCCCCGTGACCAGCCTGCCCGGCGTCGGTCCGAAGCAGGACAAGCTGCTGCAGTATCTGCTCAGCCGCAATGAGACGCCGCGGCTGGTCGATCTGTTGCTGCATTTGCCGAGCCAGGTCATCGACCGCCGGGCGCGGCCAAAGATCCGCGACGCCGTGCAGGGAACCATGGTGACGCTGGAGGTCACCGT
>NZ_JARWCR020000066.1:0-52711 GCF_029846695.2 Bradyrhizobium nivariense
AAGGGCAACAATATTGCTAGTCTCGTTCATGGCGTATCGCTCTCCTTGAGAGGTTCTGGCAGGCTCGACACCCGCCTCGATACGCCGCCTATCTCATTCCGTCATCACCCACTTTCCCGCATAGCTCGAAGGCCCGTCTAGAGCAGATGGGTTTTGTTCACGTGGGTGACAATCAATATGTGCTTGACCCTACGCAGCACTCCGACAAGTGGACGCTGAACGAGGAGGGAAAATGGCAGCGGGCGGACAAGCCTCGGCTATATCTCTCTAAAGCTGAGAGTAGCGATGACGATAACGAAGGAAGCGTCGAGGAAAATTCGGGCGAAGAATACATCGAAACGGATTCGTCTCCGGATGAGTTTGGTTGGTACTTCGACCGGCTCAATTTAGCCTCGGGACCGACTAGCAGGAGTCGCACCAGGTGCGGCTTGGCCCGAAAGTGGCCAACTTCTTAGCCGCATGCACCGGGGCGAAAGTAGCACCGCAACGGGAGCGCCCGCCACGCGCGGGCGTGCTCCTGATGTCACACGCGAGCGGATATAGATTCGGAATTGGCACAGGCTCGAGTCAGCTTGCAGCCCCGGCTCAATGGAAGCATCGCGTGTGCTGCGCGATGAATGTGCCGGCGACGAGCCTGTGGAGCGCGGTCCGCTTTCCGACTGCGTGTGAAACCAGGATTGGAGATCGATCAGCTCTTGCGCGCGCTGTTCGGCATCGTGGCGCGCTGGTCGCTCGCAGTCCTGCGGGAAATGTCCTTCCGACCAGAGTTGATCTTATGAAAGTGAAGATTGCCGCTCGCCCGACGCTGGCCTGTCGACTTACGTGCCGAAGAAGGATCTCGAACAGTCGGTGGTTGGATCGGGGCACGACACGCTGTGGGGCGGGTGGATAAGAATAGCCAATGGCTGGGTGTTCGATCTGCTTGAGATGGCGGGTGACACGCCGTTGTCGATCACGTAATGCCAGGAATGTGGTGAGGACGGGGATAACCGATGAAGACGACCCCGCTCAATGCGAGCGAGCGGAGACGATCCTCATTGGCCTCGGCCTTAGGTAGCGTGCCCGCAGCACTATTCCCTATCTCGGCCCTTGCCTCACCGAGTTGTCCAAAGCGATGTGCCGATGACGCCGGAGGCATTGGCTACCTTCTTCGCCAGCAACGTCGCGCTGCCCCGCCGGACCAAGGGCAATGTCTGCGCGTCGGCGCAGTACATCGAGACCAACAAACATCGCTCAGCCTCGACAGCACTGATGGCGCAGGCTTTTGCCCCACCGGTCGAGCTGACAGCGCTGTATCATTATCTCGCGGAGCTGTTTCTGTTAAATGCGACCGTCTGGAATGATGATTAGGGCAATTCCACCACCCGTCGTGTCAACATCACCGAACCCAATCGAGCCGCTCTATTGCAGAGCCAATGGCACAGGATCTCATTCCCGGAGTCCAGAAGATAGACAGGAAATCCGCCGAGGAGCCTTGGAATTCCTCCGCGTCAGTTTGCAGAAACAGGATGGCCCGCCAAACGACATCTTTCTTCAAAGCAGCCCGACCGCAACAAGCGCGGTGTCGAGTCACAAGGGAGCGATAAAGGTAAAGAGCCCCTCAACGAGGGTGGCCTTCGAGCCATCGCATTCGAATCGGGAACGCGGGCGCGGGTACAGCTGTGTCCCGAAACCTGTCAGCTTACTGACAGCTAGGCTCCCTAACATGAGAACGTGGTCTCTTGACGGCGGTTGCCGCCGATGGGGCAACTGGTGACAAGCCCAGGGAAAGCTCTGGCGGATTTGAGCCCACGTTTCTGAAACCAATAGGAGGTGGATTTCAATCGGATCGACGGTGCTGGGTCTCCAGGGTCCCCAAGTGCCTACGAGTGGACTCAAGAAGATCATGACCTATTTAGTCGAGTGATCAATGAAGCCGGGCCGTCCTCGTCTGCCGAGCCAGATACGACGGTATATGATGTCTCATGGGCCGTTCCCGAAAGGTTTGCGCACGGCTCCCAAGTCGCCCCGCTCCGAATGATCGAGCAACTGACCCACCACGGTCTCCTGCCCGACTCGGAGCAGCCGACGATGAGCTACGTGATCCGGGGGCACCTCTATACGGCCGCATGGGATCCGTCTGAGGGCGTACACCTCATTCATAACCCACCGGAAGCTCAAATGCCGCGACTCGGGTCGACGGGGGCGCCAGATTTCGGAGCGTTCTTCGTTGAGACCCGGCACGATGGTGTGCCCCACCCGGAGCAATGGGCCCCGCTGGCGCTTATTGAAAAGCTGCGGGAACATGGGCTCATGCCTACCGAAGACCACCCAACAATCATTTCGCTCGACAGCAAGCTTTATAATGCCGAGCTAAAAGAAGGAGGGTTCGTTAGGCTTACGCGCCAGACCTGAAATCTATGCGGTGGTTGAGTCGAGTTGGCTGGGCTGGAGTTCCTCCGGCCCAGCCGGCTTCTATTACGTAGACAATTCACCGTTCGCCAGGGGGTTGTCCGCATCGCCAGCGGGCGCGCATTTTATCGAACCCGCTGGCAACTGGTGAGCATGAACGCTGTGGCACTTGAGTGGCTACTTAAGCGGGTGGCGGTCCGGCGGATTTCCTGAATGCAGTACCGGCCAATAGCGATGCAGCGGTAGCGCTCGCGATCGCGCTCCTGCCATATGGCGCTACTCGCAGGGAGATGGCGCTAAGCATCAAGCATCGGCAGCATAGAGAATTAAGCAATCGAGCAGAGAATTCCCACCGGCCCGCTCGCCGAAGAGAGCGGCAGATGAAGAACTCGCACGCGATGCCGGAGAGATCGGCGCGGGCGCGGAGTGCGATGGGTTGGCGGAGTTCTTCTGGATCGGCTGGGAGGGAGCAGTGATGTGGGCCCGCCTCGTCAAGAACGGCTTCCGCTCGATACTTTCATCGTCGGCTTTATCGCCGGCCTGCCGCGTCCGGACGGGCCGAAGGGCAGGCCCAGAAGAAAATCGTGAAAAGGAGTTCGAGTTGTTTAAGGCCGTGTTGATCGAAGGACGAGCGGGGATATCGGCCGATGTTGCCGAAATTACCGGAAACCGACCTCCCCGGCGAAGCCATGCATGAGACGCCACAGTTCAAGGTGCTATTATCAACCCGCGCATCAGAGCTTGATGACAAAGCTCACTATGTCGCCTCTTGCCCCCCGATCAGCTCTATCGCGATCGCTCGAATTCTATTTCGCATGCTTGGAACACATCAGAGCACCGTCAGCCCGACCTACATTTGTTGCTTCTGATGTGCGAGGTTCGCAAATGTCTTTGAAGCAGTCGGCTCATGTTTATGGATCGCTTCGTTCGTGACCCTCAGCATGCGCGATGCGCCGCTCCATAATCTATTCGGCAGTTGGATGCGGTCCATAAAAAAATGGATTTGTTGATTTTACCCTGAAGGCCGATAGTGCAATCGCTGTTGGAAGGAGCATCCAGGAAAATCATGCGCAAAGCGTTCGTCAGTCCGTCGCAGGCCAACTCAAGGACCAGTTGGCGGCAGCAAGACGTGGATACCCAACGGGCTATAGTGTGGCTGTTAACTCCGACGTCTGAGCCGAATCGATCTATCGCACTGTCGAGCACGTAATGGCTTGCCCAAAACGCAAAGAAAGATGTTGCCTGATTGCTCGTGCGCGGGGCGTAGTTTTGGAGCACGAGCTGACTAGGTCGACCACCGTGTGCCAGTCGATGGACTCGCCCGGGTTGGCTCGTCGCAGTTCGGTGCCCCGCAAGGGAGTTGGTATTCGATCAATCACTGTCAAAGCCACTTGAATCGCACCTAACGTCAGAGTGTAGGCTTTGCGACAAGTCGCGGCATCGGTCGCCTCAACACTTGCTGACAGTTAGGCAATAATAGCGAATGTCTGAAGGCTATAACATCGCGCCGCTCGACTGCGTGACGCTTTGCGAGCATCCCTCCTGCCGAGGGCCTGTCGGAAAGATCTCTTGTGCAACAGGGCGTACGATTCGCCGCTGCCCAGTTGCAACCGGAAACTCCGGGCGGACCGAGAGCAAGGCGGACTGTCTCCGTCCGCCCCCTGCCGCGCCTAGCGCAACTTCGATACCATGCCGTTTGCGCCGAGAGATGAATTGCACGCGCCGCAACCGCTCAAACCAGATGGATGACGACGCCAACATGCGGCCGAATCGATTACTGATTCACTTCCTATTGTTTCCACGGCCACATTTCTGGACAACAGCCTGACTGCTGCATCGGGGACGTCAGACATGACTGAATAAAGCGACTGCTGGAACTCGCTAGTTTATCTCATCGGGTCGGGAGGGAGGCTTCCTCCCGTCCGAGCCAGATCGGTCGTTCGTCACCAGTATCTATTGGCTCATTGGCCTTCAGAGGCCCAATCTACCTTCAGGCAACTTGCATTGGGGTCACTTGGCGGTGCATCAGATCGAGAGCACAGCAAGACCGACGCAAACCAATCGATTTTGGGAGCTTCAAATGCCGAATCCTCGTGTCTATTCAGGCAGAAATCCCGCCATTGTCTCGTGCGCTTTTGCTTCAGGCTCGGAGAGCGGCAGTATCGATAATGTCCTCAGCGGGTCAATGACCGCGGTAACTGCGGGCATACGGATGCGCCAGCGTTCTGCTATGGCCCTCGATGTCCAGAATCGATTCAGGCGCTCTTCCAGCCGGAAGGGCATCTTGAGCGTCGCCGACAATGTGTGCGACCCCGGGCGAGACGCCGCAGTCGCCAACAGGCTGAACAAGCTCGGGTGACACTCGTCGGTGGCGACCATGATCTCCGCCATTGGTCCGGGCTTCGGACGGTCAGACGAAAGGCGAGCTCTTGAGATCGGCCAGACCTCATTTACGGCCGTAATGCGCTCGGCTTTTGGGACAGATGTGCGAAGGGCGATAGAATGCGAATTCTCGTGGTTGATCGTGATGCGGATTTTGCGCGCGCTGTAAAGGAAGCGCTGTTGGTTTGCGGTTTTGCCGTGGATGTCGTCCGCATTCTTGACGAGGCGGAGACTGCCCTTGCTTGCGCCAGCTATCAAATTGTCTTGCTCGAACTGGTTTTGCCCGATGGAGATGGCTTGGACTGGCTGAAGCAGTTGAGACGCGAGGGATGTTCGATTCCCGCCATAATAGTGAGCAAGTTGAACGATCTGGGCAGGCGAATCGCGATCTTCAACGGCGGCGCGGACGATTTCCTGCCCAAGCCAGTATCTATCGATGAACTCGTCGCTCGTATGCGAGCCATTTTGCGACGATCGCCGCAAATGACAGCGCCCGTCCTTACGTTCGGAAATCTACATTTCGATTCTATCGGCCGGCAAGCTTCAATTGATGATCGGCAACTAAGGATCGCCCGGCGCGAACTGTGCATTCTTGAACATCTGCTCAGCCGCGCTGGCCGCACCGTACCACGAGCGTCACTGGAGGAGGGCCTCTATGCGTTCGACGACGAGGTCTCGACCAACGCCCTCGAAGTTGGGATTTACCGCTTACGCACACATTTGAGCCGGTCCGGCGCGACGCTACGGATCACGACTGTGCGCGGCGTCGGTTATGCACTTGAACTGGCGCAGGTCCCCGCTGCGCAATCGATTGAACCTGAAAGCGAAGGCTCCCTTGAAGTTCGCTCCTAACACTCATCATGGCAGCCGCGGAGGGCCGAGCGCCGTCACATCTGCCGCGCTTCCCTGCATTTTTTGTGCGCTATGCATGGTCGCTCTACTAGCTCCTTTTGCCGCCACAGCTCAGGTAAAGCGGGTTGGTACTGTGGGGACGCCACGCGCGACTGCTGATAGCCTTCAGGGAACTCTGAATCTTTCCTCCTCGCAGGGCAAAACAATTCATCTCCCAGCGCCAGCTGCGAGCATCTTTGTTGCCGACCCGACGATCGCGGACTATCAGGCGCCGTCAAACACGACCATCTTCGTGTTTGGAAAACACTCGGGGCGGACCAGCTTGTTCGCTTTGAACGATAATGGCGAGGCGCTAGCCGAGCTTCGCGTTGTCGTCACCCAACCTATAGAGGATCTGCGTGCCGCGCTGAAGGCGCAGCTCGGGGACTATCCGATCCAAGTTAGCTATACGCCGCGCGGCGCGATTCTTAGCGGAACAGCACCAAATCCCGATCTCGTCGACAGCGCCAAGAAGATCACGGAGCAGTTTCTCGGTGCGGATGCGCTGGTCGTCAACAAGATCCAGGTTGCCGGTTCACTTCAGGTCAATCTTAGTGTGCGAGTCGCCGAGGTTTCGCGCACCGCCATGAAGGAGCTTGGCATTAACCTCTCTGCCTCGGGTCAAACCGGCCCTTTCGTTTTCGGCTTTAAAAGTGGCAAAGCTGGTGGTGCCAGCGCCACCCGTGGAGCCGGCTCGGCAAGCGTCGGATACGGCATTGGCGGTGCGAACGTCAGTGCTGTTCTAGACGTACTCGCTAACGAGAACCTCGCGTATGTACTGGCTGAACCAAACCTTACCGCCATGTCCGGCGAATCAGCAAGTTTCCTGGCAGGCGGCGAATTTCCGATTCCGGTCATGCAGGACAATCGGCAGGTCTCAGTCCAATTCCGTCAATTTGGGATTAGCCTAGAGTTCGTCCCGACGGTTCTCAGCAACAACCAGATCAATCTTCACGTGAAGCCTGAGGTCAGCGAGCTGTCGAAAGTAGGCGAAGTCAGCGTCAATGGAACGTCTATACCCGGTCTTTCCACGCGGCGTGCCACTACGGTCGTCGAGCTTGCCAGCGGTCAAAGCTTTGCAATCGGAGGGCTTATCCGGCGCAATTTCAGCACCGACATTGGCCGTTTTCCTTGGTTGAGCGATGTGCCGATCCTGGGTGCGCTGTTTCGTTCTTCCTCATTTCAGAAGGACGAGACGGAGCTGGTAATTATTGTCACGCCCTACATCGTGCGACCAGGATCGACTCCTGGCAAGATGAGCGCGCCCACTGACCGCATCGGACCACCCTCGGATGCCGGGCGCACTTTAACAAACACGTTGGCAAGTTCGCCGCGAGGCCGTGATGCTCCCAAGGCACAACCAGGCGCTAATGGCGGCGCCAACTTTATCATCGAATGAGGATAGCGTATGAGCTTGCGACATCTGTATTGCTTGATCGCTATTTCGGCGAGCGTAGGTGGATGCACAAACGGTTCTGCGATCTATTCTGGGCGCGCTGAACGAACGATCCGGATAGAGCAGAAGACAAGCGTCTTGCTGCTACAGGGCGTTCGTCGCGTCGAGAGATCTCGTCTGCGGGACTTCATTGCGAGCGCCAGTCGCGGTCGGTGGGATGCAGTCCATCTCGATGTCACGGGCTCACCCAGGCTGATTGCGCAGGTGGCCCATGATGCCCGCGCGATGGGTGTTACCCCTTGGAATATCCGCCTCTCCGATTCCGTCATCAGTCTGCCTGCCCATTTCGGGGTAAGGATCGAGGCGACTATCTACGAAGCACATCCTGCCATCTGTCCACCGCTTTCGATCGTTGGCCCTTCGGTAGACGACAATTCTTTCAATCCAACGCTTGGCTGCTCCATCCAGAACAACCTGGGAGTCATGGTCAACGATCCCGGCGACTTGCTGGGCAATGAAGCTGTCGTGCCAACCAGTGGCGATCGTGCGGTACTTCCCTCTCCGGCCCGCAGGACTATCACGCCGACTGACCACGGAAACTTGGAACATGGAACTCAGAACAGAGTTCTATCGGAAGGTTCATGAGCGGCTCATCAATCCTAAGCAGCATACGGCGCTATGTTGGCTGATATTCTGGTCAGTCGGTCAGCGATAAGCAGACGACCCTACAAACAATGTTCGCTTTCCTTCGTGATCGCGCCGTTTGCAGATCCGGTAGTGCAGTTTGGGGCGTGCGCGCGAAGCTAGACCAGGCCTACGGCAAAGAGCGCTTTTGCAACCCTCTCGAAGCAGTCGATCGGAACGGCCTTCCCCAACGCTGCCTTTCGGATCAGCTGACGCGTCAACATATCGTCCTGGACAATGCTGAGATGCAGCGCCCGCGCCTGACCAAGCAAACGTGAAGCAAGTTCGCCCTCACCGCGACAGACCAAGACCGGAACACCAGTCTCACCACGAACATAGCGCAGCCCAATCAACATTGCGGGGCCGGTCAGGATCAATGTGGCCCGATGAGTACCGAGCGGCGACTCGTTCGCCGACTCGCGCCGGTGCCGACGGTGTTCATTCTTGATGTGAGGATTGCCCTCCTGTTCCTTGGACTCGCGCTTCGCTTCGCTCTGCGTCATGCGCATATCGCGCAAGAACAGCCAGCGCTGAAGTAGTAGATCAATCAAACCGCCGATCAGAAAAGCGCCGGCCGCAATCTCGATCAGAACTTTGAGCTGGTTAAAGACAAACCCGAAGCAAGCCAAACCGCAGACGGGCAAGTACACAAGCGCTTTCCAACTTGCGACCACAACAAGAAGAAGGGTTCCACCGAGAAGCAATACTTTGATGAGTGACTTGCCGAGCTCCACAAGTGATCGCTGAGAGACAATCTTTTTCAGCCCTTTGACGGGATCCAACTTCTCAAGGCCTGGTTGCAACGGCTCCATAGAAAATGTCGGCCCGCCGCTAGCCAGGACACTGGCCAAGATAGCCGCAATCACCACCACTCCGATGATTGGGGCAACTGCCGCAATAGAAATTTCGATCAATCCGACCAGCGCCTGCCGGACCGCACTATTGAAGGGCTGCGCCTGCAGCTTATTGACTAGCCGTACCGATTCTAGCCAGCCGTTTTCAATCTGGCCCGCTCTAACGTATAGGCAGCCGAAACCTGCGCAAACGCTGACGCCGGTGACAAAGTCGGCGCTGCGCGGACTCTGTCCTTTCTTACGCGCGTCCCGTAGCTTCTTGGGGGTTGGTGGAAGCTTCTTCTCCTCGCTCGCGCCGTTCATTTCAAGAACTTCGCGAGCCACTCCAGCACGCCGTTGAACTGGATGATCTCCGCGCCCATGTATTCAATGAGATAGACGGTGTAACTGATCATGATGATGCCAAAAGCGACATTCTTGATGGTCGGGGAGTGATCGTTTAGCTTGATTTGTGGCGCAAAGCGCCCGAGCAACATGAGGGATACCTCGATCAGGAGCAGTAGGGCCGTGACAGGCCCAGAAACCAGCAGGGTGGTATGCATGATATGGTCGAGGAGCGCTACAAATTCCGTTGCCCCTTGCAGCGTCAGGGTAGGAAGTAGCTGATATATGGGCCAGATAAGATAACTGTCATAGAGGCATCTGACCATCGTCTGCAGACCTCCAGACACAACGAAAATCGTAACCGCAGCGGTCCCGAGAAAAAGACCTGTCGCCGAGACTTGGCTGTGGGTCGCAGGATCGTCCACCTGGCTCGAAACACCTCGCTGGGTGTCTATGATCTCACCAACCGCCTGGATGCTCCATAGTGGTATACCGAGCAAGATGCCAATCAGCAGGCCGATGAATATCTCCTTGAGACCGATGAACGCGACGACGATCATACGGGTGCCTGGATCTAGCGTCTGCAGACCATCCTTGATATGCGCCAAGCATGGCAGTCCGATCACGAGCGCCAAGCTACCGCGGATCATCCCGCTAGTGTGCAGTCGCGTAAATACGGGAAGCACTAACGTGATGCCTAGAGTGCGGGCTGCACCTAGGCCGGCCGCAACAACGAAGTCCATAGCAGTCTTGATCAGTGTTTGCGTCTCGGTGGGTGACAAACCATGCATTTGAGATCTGCTAGTCGCTTGCTTCGGCCAACGGAACAGGCCCCGCTCGCCCTGCCCTGATGTTAGAAGTCGAGAATGCCGCAAATAATCGGCTGGGTTCGCCCCCATCGACGGCAGATGGCGGTACTGTCGCAGAGACTTTGCCCTGCCTTCCACTCGCTAATACTTCGCTGTAAGAGTGGGGAACTCGGCGAAAATATGCTGGGCTTGTTCAACAAGCGGGGCGCTCAGCACCGGAGAAAATAGAACTAGCACGGCGACGACGACGGCGAGCTTCACGGTGAGCGGTAAGGTTTGATCCTGGACCTGCGTTGCCGCCTGGATGATGCCAACGCCCAGTCCGGCCACGAGGGCTGAGAGGAGCGGTGGCAGAACCCAGATCATGAATAGGACAAGCGATCGGCTGAGGTGAGTGAGTATGTTGGCTTCGTCCACCTTAACCTCCTGGCGTTGCGTAACTTAAGACTAATCCGTGCATGAGCAGCGACCAGCCATCGATCGTGACGAATAGAAAGAGCTTGAAAGGAACAGATATTAGTGTTGGTGAGACCATGGACATGCCCATGGCCATCAAGATCGTCGTTACAATCAGATCGATCGTGATGAATGGAAGATACAGAAGGAAGCCGATTTCAAACGCACGCTTTAACTCCGAGATCATAAACGAGGGTACAAGAATCGCAAAATCATTAGCCGTAACGTTGCCCCGCATCTCCTCAGACCAGACACGTTCTGTCGACGACAGGAAGAATGTACGCTGCTCCTCGTTTGTGAATTTCTTCAGATGAGCGCGTAGTGGTTCGCTGCCTTCCTTGGCGGCGGTCACCCAGTCATCGAGCGTTTCGTAGCGAAGTTGCCGCTCGGTAACGCGGTTGTAGGTCTGTTCAAACACTGGGGCGCTAATGAATACGGTGAGGATCAATGCAGCGCCATACAGAACGATGTTCGGGGGTATGGATTGGGTGCCGAGCGCGTTGCGAACCAGGAAGAGAACGACGGAAACCTTTATGAACGCCGTTGTTGTGACGACTGCCAAAGCCAGAAGGCCGAGGCCCACCGTGACCGCAAGAAGCGCAACGATACTTGGTGGAAAGTCAATCATTGACCGCCAGCCTGCCACGCAACCTGATGGCCAGTTCTTCACCGACCCGAACGACGTCGCCGCAGCCGATCAATTGGCCATTGGCAAGAATGTCGACCGGGCTGTCAAAGCGGCGACCAAGTTCGAACACATGCCCTTCGTTGATGCTTCTCAACGTGCCCAACGGGATAGACCAGCGGCCGCATTCGAACACAAGCGTGATCTCAACGCTGTCGATGTCGGCTTCTGAGGGAGGGATCAGTTGCTGCGCTTGGCGTTTTGTCATCATATGTGCACGCTTTAGAGGGTGGGGTTGTAGGCGGAACGGCCCCCGCAGGACCAGTGTGTCACCGGTGACCTGTGCCGGAGCCCATAACCTGTCCGCGGTGAGGATGACCTCGCCGCCGGCAAGGGGAATGACGTCCGGCAACAGTGCGTCGCCCGCCTGTGCTTGACGAATCAGTGCGATGGACACGCGCAGCGAGCCAATCTCCGTTGCAATAACGACAGGCAATTCCGGAGAAAGCACGCGCGTCTCGCGCGGCAATTGGCGGACCAGTTCGCCTAAGATTCGGAACGCGGACGGAACCGGACCGTCCAGGGACGGGAATAGGAATAGGCGAGCCTTGCCCGCGAGCGGCCCGTGGGCGATCTCGAGTTCCAGATAAGGGCCGTGCGCGCTTGCTTCGTCGATGCGGGCAAGTTGCAAATCCCGCGCTAGCAGCGCTTCCAGTGGACAGAGCAAGGATTCGAGCGCAAGT
Organism: Bradyrhizobium nivariense; assembly: GCF_029846695.2. Lineage (NCBI taxonomy): Bacteria > Pseudomonadati > Pseudomonadota > Alphaproteobacteria > Hyphomicrobiales > Nitrobacteraceae > Bradyrhizobium > Bradyrhizobium nivariense. Next base: position 11,556 of record NZ_JARWCR020000066.1, read on the forward strand.
TCGAGAAGGAGCGAACGGGCAGGCTCGGAAGGTAAAGTGAGGCCAGGCTGCACCGTCGAAATCAGTGTCTCCACAAGCGGGCGGGGCAAGGACAATACAGCCGTTTCACCTCCGACGCGAAATACGCAGTCAAGCATGGCCAGGGCAGACGGCTCCGCCTGCCACACAAGCCGGTTCACACGGATGGATAGCGGCTTTTCGCCAAGGCGGATCCGCAGAACGATGCGCGGCGCGGCGATCTCATTGAGCCACAAGACCACACCGTGGGACAGGAGTAGAGAGGGCTCGAACTCTGCGAGTCCACCCGGAGTATCTAGCGAAGTGATTTCTACACGACCACATTGTCGTGCCAGAGAGCCAGCCATCAAATTGAACCGCCTACCGCTTGGCTATGCGAAGCACCCTGATACGGGAGCAACTGATCATCGTCCGTCTCGATTTCGGCTGCGAACTCCAGACGAGAATCGGTCGTGCGCTGAACATCGCGCTCGATCTGTCGCCATTTGTGGCTCGCCGCCGCACGCTTGGCCCAGAGAGCCCGGGCCTCAACAACCGCCGTCTGTGCTTGCTCTTGAGCGATGCGCGCCTGCTCAAGCGCCTCCCGCCTCGATGCGATCTCGGCTGTGAGCCGTCCAATGACCAGATGGCAGCGACGGTCGAGTTCCGTGCCGGACATCGCACTGAGAGATGCCATTTCCTGGTAGAGTTGATCTTCGACGCTTGCGCGGTGTTTCTCGACGGTTGCAAGATCGCTGGAAGCTCGCTCCACCGCTTCAAACGCAATGCGGCGCTTGGCTTCGATATTGGACAGATCACGAAGCACGCTTCGCTCTCTTATGTCCTTTACGAGCCGTAATTTCGACGCTTCGACCGGTTTCAGGCCGTCAGACGCGACATCCATGTCACGGTCTCCTCAAAATTGGAAGGCTCGTCCTGGCCCTGGCACACGAATTTCCGCAACTGCTCGATTGAGGCGATTGCCCGGTCAGTTAGCGGATCGCTACCCGGCTTGTATTCACCGACTTTGATCAAGAACTCCGCCTCATTGTAGCGCGAGAGCAGTTCACGGAAGAAGGATGCCGCCTTTCGATGTGACCCAGAGACGACCGCATCCATAACGCGACTTCGGCTCGACAGCACGTCGATGGCGGGAAAATGTTCACGCGACGCGAGCGCGCGTGAAAGAATGATATGACCATCGAGAATACCGCGCGATTCTTCGGCGATTGGATCGCCCGTGCCATCACCTTCGACAAGCACGGTATAGAACGCCGTGATCGAGCCGTGCTCGCCCATACCGGCACGCTCCAATAGACCAGGCAGAAGCGCAAACACGGAGGGAGGAAATCCGCGCCGCGTCGGAGGTTCTCCTGCGGCAAGGCCTATTTCGCGCATTGCGCGGCTAAAGCGCGTTAATGAATCCATGATCAGTACGACGCGCAGCCCTTGATCACGAAAGTACTCCGCGAGTGCAGTCGCCATATGAGCGCATTGCACCCGCTCCATTGCCGAGCGGTCGGAGGTCTCAACGACCACAATCGTACGATCGAGAGCCGCTCCGATATGACGCTCGATGAATTCACGTACCTCACGTCCACGCTCTCCCACAAGCGCAACGACGGTCACGTCGGCGGCCGCGCCCCTTACAATTTGTGACATCAAGGTCGACTTGCCGCAACCGGCATCTCCATAGATTCCGATCCGCTGGCCTTCGCCGCACGTCAGCAGTCCATCCAGCACGCGAACGCCGAGCGGAAACGGCCGCTCGATGCCACGCCGCCTCATTGGATTGGGCGCCCTGCCGCGGAGCGGGCGAGTGTGGGCCGCCTTTATTGGCCCCTTGCCGTCGAGCGGACGGCCGGCACTGTCAATCACGCGGCCAAGCAAATCGGGTCCAACTGAAACTTCACGCATTCGCCCGGTCGAAACCACTTCCGCGCGGTTAGACAGGCCTATCGTTTCGCCGATGGGCGTCAGCAACACCCCGTTCGGCAGCAGACCGATGACCTCGGCCTCAAGTGACCATCCAGTGCCATGATCCTGCAGCACACAAAGTTCCCCAACACGTGCCCCTGGCAATACGGCATGAAGCAATGTGCCGACCGCCCGTGTGATCCGTCCGCGCACCGCGCGCGTATCGATCTGCTTTGCTGTAGATTTCACAGATGACAACTCGGCGCGCACAGCCGCTTCGACCAGCCCATCGTCATAGGATCGTCGTAGCGTGGTCACGGCTCGCGTTCCTGAGAAGACGGGGCAAGGCCAACACGTAAGATACGCAGCTGCGCGGCAAGCCCTAGATCGACATTGCCAAACTCGCTCCACAAAACGCACTGATCCGGCGTCAGAGCCGGGTCCGGGTCAATTGTAAGTTTCGGCCGACCATTCCTTCCGTCGAACGCTGCGAACTCGCGGATCAGTGCATCGGCTTTCACAGGCGACACATGAAGTCGCACTTCCGCACTGCCATATGTTCGATCGATCGCATGACGAACCGTCCTCACCAAGATCTCGCCGGGATCGAAGGAGCCCAGGACGTCGTCCAAGATATCGAGGACGAGCTGCGGCAACTCATGTTCCAGAACAGCTTTTCGGCGTGCCAGCTCGCAAGTAGCCCGGGAAACCAGCTGCGCCATTTCGTCCGAACCTGTCTTCAGACCCTCGGAGTGGCCGCGCGCCTGCTCGCGCTCATAGGCTTTTCTTGCCCAGCTGCGAACCTGGAGCAGATACCGCTCCGCTAGCGCCCGGGTCTTTAGCGCATCGGACCAGATCCCAAGTTCCGCGGCTGGTATAAGTGGGCCGACCGGACGAATCTGCGGGTCTGCTGGCAATGCTTGATCGTTGTCGGTCATGCCGTTGGTGCCTCCGTGGCCAGATGGGTCATCACCAAAGACAGCAATTGGCCTGCCGCCCTGTGGTGTTCGGTGGCTGGAGCTTCCGCGGCCGTCCCCACAGGTAAGCGGAGAAGAACGCGCTTACGGTCAAGCTCTGAAGCTTCATCGAGCCAAGCACCAAGACAGGCATATCCGTCGTGTTCTATTCCTTGCGAAAGTCGTTCCGGATCGAGAATCGATGTAGTTGCGACTGCGCTGGACAAGTTTCGTATACCGAAAGCATGTGCTTCCGCGCCGACATTTCCGATCAGAGTTTCCAGATCACGCCTTGACACCAGCTTCAGCAATGAACGGGCATGCCAAACACTGCCAGCGAGCAGGGCGGCGCGATGCGGATCATGGCCGAGCAGAACGTCCCTGCCCCAGTTACTTCCGTTCCAGGCCCCTTCATTGCCTACCGCCAATTCGGCCAGTCTCTCCTGAAGCCTGACACTCCTCTGCAACCGCAGCACCGTGGGCATTGACAGCAGCGCATCAAGACGGGCGGCAAAACGGCTCGGATGCATCACCGCAGCAAGTTCGCGCAGGCGATCGGAATGCAGATGAGGTGAATGATTTGGCTCGTTGGATGGCATCGATACCCATACTGCATTCCGTCTATTTTGCATCAGAGCTCAATTCTTTGCCGACGGCTTGGGCCGCGGGTACATGGTCGAAGATCCGCCGAGATTTCCAACTTTCCGCGATGATCGACCGAACTGGCGCATCCGTGTGCTCAGCAACATGTAAGATAGAACACCCAGCGCGGCACCCGCACCTCCGACCCCGATCGCAAACAAGGGGGGCGACATGAACTTGGCCGGTTGAGCCGAAGCAGCTGCTGACGCTGACGACAGCTCATGCTGAGCCCGCTCAACCGGCACGAACACGACCGCTACCTTGTCATATGATAGCCCTTCGATGCTGTTGGCGACGAGCATCTTGATCTGCGGTAGCAAGGCTGAGAGCCTCACATTGGAGCCATGTCGGATGAAAACCGACGCCGAGGACGGGGTTGCATCCTGTCGCAAAAGGTCATTCTTCGGCAGAACAACATGGACCCGGGCGGAGAGTACCCCATCGATATCGTTGATCGTGCGCGACAACTCTTCACTTAGAGCGTAAACGTACCGGGCGCGCTCTTCAACCGGAGAGGCAACAAGACCAGATCCCTTGAACACCTCCCCGAGGTTCTTGAAAGTCTGGCGCGGCAAGCCCTCGCCATTCAGCAGGTCGATCGAGAAGGCTAGCTGCTTTTCTTCCACCTGAATCACGCTGGTCCCATCCTTGGCGACAATGCGGACGGCATCGACACCCCTTCTGAGGAGAAGCGCAAGCATTTCGTTGGCTTCACGCTCTTGCACCTTGGTATAGACATCTACCTTGCAACCGGCCAGGGAGAGCAAAATCGGCAACGCCATAAGAATGCGAAACCGCCTTCCCGCGCTCGCGCGGCGACCGATCTTTCTATGCGGGAAACCGCTCATCAACGTCTGTTAGCCTGCCGAGAGCAGCTTGTTCAGAGACGAGCTGGCAGCGCCAGTGCACTTGGAGATGAGCGAAACCAGGGTGACGCTATTGTAAACATCCCGCAGATTCGCCAATGTCGATTCGAAATGGTCTGCACCTTCCAGGTTTTCGACCGGGTGCACCTCGAATTCGTGCGAGCGCAAGATGGGCTGCGCTGCCGGTCCAAGCTGGAAGCTATTCGCAGGAGTCGGCTCGCCGCCGACCGCCGAAGGAACCGAAGGAAATGCTATGCCTCGATGCATTGCAGCAAGATTTCGAAGGATGCGATCGCCAAGGGGGCTTACCTGCGGGGCTTCACGCTGAACCTCCGACACTGGCGGAGCCAACGCGCTATCGATCATCGAAGAGGCGGCATCTCGATTTGAACCCACCTGCGCGAGACTCTCGTGAAACTGAGCCCGCGTCGATGAACAAGCCTCGGATAGACATTCGAGCGGACTGGCGGAGATCGGCGTAACGCCAAGCATCATGGACGACATCGTTGCTCTCACGTCATGAGATTAGCCGTTCGACACCGTGAACGGCCCAGCACCCCTAGCGAAGCGAGCTGACCAGAAGCTGACGAGTATCAGGAGCACCGTCATCTAAAGATCACGCCTGGCCTCGCATTTGGGACGAATTCTCGGCCTCCACCTTTGTGACCAATTTCGGTGCTTGTTCGCTAGCGGAAGACTACTAGGAGCGCTCATCAGAGCCAGGAGGCTGCACATCTTGAATAACCTCTTATATGTCGGAGCTTTTATTCTCCTGGGGCTCGTTAGAGCGCTCGGCGCTCCCCTGCCGCTGCCATCGACGCCTTATAGCTACACGGTTCTGGACCAGGACCTTGCTGCCGCGCTGCAGGAGTTTGGCAACAATTTAAATATCCGAATCAATGTGAGCACCGAGGTGAAGGGGCGGATTCGCGGGCGAATGCCGGATCTCGCGCCGCGAGAATTCCTCGAGCGCTTAAGCAAGCTCTACAATCTTCAATGGTACTACGACGGACTGGTGCTTTATGTGTCTGATGCGCACGAGGCGCAAAGCCGCTTGCTCGTCCTGACTCCAATCACCTTCGAAGCATTCAAGGCCGCACTCGATGCTCTCAACATCTCCGATGAGCGCTATTTTGTGAGACCTGCAGCAGGAGATGGCCCAGTCTTCGTTTCTGGTCCGCCTCGGTTTATCGCGCTTGTGGACCAAACGCTCAAAAGCCTGCTGGCGGAGGCACAGGCGCAGCGAAACCCTACGATTGTCGAAAAGCCGCCGCAGCAATCAGTTTTGATGTTGTTTCGGGGGTCGTCGAGCATGGTCATTCGTGATGGACGACTGGAGAGCCCTCTTTTGCCCGAGGCATCGCATTAACACAGCGCGGTTCATGGTCCAGCCCGGAGATGAGTTGATGCAGCGAGTGGCTTACAGCAACGCAACGCGGAGTCTGTGTGTGCTCTATCGGTTTTCGAGAGACAGTGCTACCAGCTTGAATGCGACTGGCTGGACCGGAATGCCGCGGAGCGTCGCGATCGACGTACAGGTCAGGCCACGGACGCACGAAGCCGAGGCGGACCCGAGTAGTTAATTGGAACGCGGTCGAACGCAAGAAGCTAGCGCCAAACATGTCTTGAGAATGCACTAGAGCTTTCGGAAGGGCGTCTTTCATGACTCATCCCGAGTTCTTGCGGACCGTCAGCTTCTCGACAGCTAATCCCTTGTAGCATAGGAGCGTGAAATCTAGCCGGCGATGCGCCGATAGATTTGTTGCGGAACTGAGCGCTGGGACGCACTGAGCAACCGGACGCACCTGACAGGAGCCGTTGAGCTCCGCGTAGCATTGCTTCTTGCTCGTTGTGTCACGCGCTCGGCTGCGCCACATGATCAACTTGTGGCGCAATCTCACACCAAAGGATGTATATCAGTGAACAACCTATTGCTAAATGCCAATCCAACCGCGGCTTTGTCCGGGCTTGCTCCGGGGCTCTCGTCGCTGCCGGAGCATTCAAGCTTCGAGGCGGTGCTGGCCAGCTACTCCTTGAAGGACGCGATAGGCGATCATTCGGAGCCGCCAGATTCCGACAAGCAACTGACGGAGGAGCTCGTGCAGGAGGCACTGCATATCCTGCCTCCGACTCTCACCGATGCATTGGACGCACCTGCGCAGACCACGGAGTCGTCCTCTGGTGCGAGCGCCAGTGTTGCAACGGCGCCTGTACCCAGCTCAAGGATCACATGGAACGGCGGCACCTTGACCAACGCCGAGTTGCAGATTGTGTCGGTGCTGAACCGTCACAAAGACAAATGCCCGCTCGATTGGGAGTCCCTTTCAGATTTGGCCAACGATCCCTCCACGCCGCCGGATCTGAAGACGGCGATCGGGGCATTGCAGCAGGATCCTGAGCTCTTCTATGCAATAGGCTCGCAAGGCGACGGCCACTGCGGCGGGAAGATCAAGGCAGGTGATCTCTCGGGCTTTTCCTACCATCACGCACAGGTTGCCACATTCCAAGAGCAGCAGGCGCACAGCTACCAGCAAAACTACATTCCATCCGACGGCACCGGAGACGGCCAGCCGTCAATTATGACCGAGAGTGATGCATTGCGCGAGCTCTATCGGTATTCCGACAGTCTGCCGAAGAACCTCAGCCTCGCCGATTTTAAGCAGATTGTCGATGGCGAGGCAAAAGCCGGAAAAAGCCCGCCGCAGGTTCTAGCGGCCGCGAGATACTTTCTCAGCTACCCTGATGAATGGAAACAGTTGTACGGTGGCTCGATAGATAAGGTCCACAAAGAGGACTTCCTGCAGGTTGCGTCATCATCGATGAATCTCGCGCAAACCGAGCTGGATACGCTGGACACGATCAATACGAATCAGGGCGCTTTTTTCGGGAAGGGCGACCTGACTCAGGACAAGCTAGCGAGCATGGCCGATGACAACAGTCTAACCCCCGACATGCGAAATGCTGCCTCCCAGCTGCTCTCGGATCCGCTGTTGTTCGGGTTGATGAATAATTCGATCACAGGCTACAAGGCCCACCATCAGTTCTTCGACTTCGGCGGAGGCCATACGGTCGATTCCGGCAATATCAGCAATAACGACTTCACTCACTTCTTCGACAACATGTCGACTGCGAACCGCACCGCGCATCAATTGAAGACGCATGTCGCCCAAACGGCCGGCGAGCAGTCCGCTGCCGCGGACATGATGATGGGCGCCGCTGATCAGCCCGAGATCAAGTCTCCCAAGAAAAATGGCGGCGCTTTCATGCATGTTGTTGACGACGTGCTCAAGGTCGTCCCGAAGGCGCTCGACTGGGCTGCAACCGGAGTTGGTTTACTCGGCTTTATTCCAGGCCTGGGCGAATTGGCCGATCTCGCGTCAATGGTGCTCGAGAGCGAGGCGCAAGCAGCAACTCTTCTTCATACTGCCATTACCGGTGGCAACATCAAGCTAGCGTTGGAAGAAGCGGGCATCAGTCTTGCGTCGCAGGCGGTGGGCTGCCTCGGCGGCCCCGAGGTCAAGCTAGCCATGCGCGAAGGCTTAATGAAGCAGGCAATTCAAGAAGCCGCGACGGCTGGCATCAATCTGCCGGTTTCGATCGCACAGTCCCACGCGGAAAATTACTTGAACCAGCTGAAGGAACGGATTGAGTCCGAGCGCATGCAAGCTGAGGGCGCCAACAGCTAGTTGGAACGACGCGCCGCCTCAGACCGTGCTGTAAGCTATGCGCACTTGTGGGCCCTCCGATTGGCCGGCCACCACCTACCGATCAGTAGGTCCCGCAAGCTTTGCCTGCACGTTCGAACCCGCCGCCCGCACGCAGACACTTTGTCGTGTCGAACTTCGGCCCACGATGTGGGCAGAAGGTCCGATACACGATCAGCCTCAGTTTCATTTCGCGGCTGCGAAAGTTGCATAGGCCGGCATCTGGCTCCAATCGGACAGGCGAAGTTATCGACGCTTTATCTCCCACGAGAAAGCCGGATCGACATCGACGAGAATGGCAGGCTTACAAATGTGAGCCGAGGGCACATTAGGCCGCTAGTGCAGAGCTGGGAGGCGCCGAGCGCCGCCGCGCGAGGCGTAGGCGTCCGCCCGCGCCGCGAAGTGGGATTGACCGCATCGCCCTAAGGCGTAGCAGGGCTGAGGGATCGCTGTTCGCGGCCGGCTCGTCTGAGCACTGAATACCTTAGGATCGTATCTGATGGGATCGAGGCATCACCGCCGCCCGAGGAGAAGTAATCGCCAAAGAAGTGACGTGTCGCAGGCGAGCTATTCCATCGCCTCGGTCTCAGCACGTTGGCATCTTCGGTCCCGGTGCTGCGAGTCCGCTCGTTGAAGCTCTACCTTATGAAGAACAGAGCGCGGGATCGATCGCTACCCGGAAAGCATGGTTTTCCTTCACAAGTCATCTGGCCCCGAGTGTCCGCCAGGGCACTGCTCAGATACGATTGTTGATACGGAGCACCCAAGGAGACGAATTCCCATCGACTTATTGCATCCTCCAAGTCTCGTCAGGTTATCGAAAGCTACTGCTGGCACAATGACGATGTGGAGATTGCCTTCATCGGCATGATCGAAATTAAGATAGGAGAACGCGATGCGCATTCCGTCAAGCGCCGCTGTGCACGTTGATACCAATCTCCGTGCGGCCCGCGGCGACAAAAGCAACTCGCACATGCCCGGCACGCATGAGAATGATGGTGCGCCACGTGCGCATGATGATGGTCGATCGTCTGGTACAACCAGCCCTGCAAATGGCGCGTCCAGTCCGGACGATAACTCGCAAGATGCGCGTTTGCAGCAAGCGTTCACAGCTGCTCTCGGGTCCGTCGGTCTCCAACTTGTAAATAGTGCGTCAGCGAGCTTCGACGAAGCCATCGCGGAGACAGAGCAGGATTCCTGATGTTGGACTTAGGGCGTCAGGATATAGGAGCCGCTAAAGCGGCAATATTCGAAAACTAGGAGAAATAGTATGACTGGCAAGACAAGTGCGACTAACACCTCGACCGCAGGCGGCGCGGCTGGTGCGGCTCTCGCTGGAGGAGCTGACGCGATCACTCAGGTCGGGGCACAGGCAGCGTTCGACAAGCAACTCGCCGCTCTGACTGCCGTTAGCACCCAGGCGGCCGAGAGGGATGTTCAGCTTCGCACGCTTACAACGTCGCTTTCGACGATCAAGAAGGTGGCTGATGAGCGGGTGCAGTAACGGACAAGTTGGACGACATCGTCGCCCCACTTTTCGGGTGTGAATTGTCAGCGAACTCGAAATCAGCCGTACGGCATTGCCGTACGGCTGCTCTCGCTGTTAAGGAGACCGATTGTGCATGAACCGGACTGCCTGCATTTCGAAGTGCTATCGGGACTTTATTCCGGGCTGACTGGCAAGGCAGGGCCTGGATCGAGCCTTATTGGCAGTGGCTTCGATGCCGATTTCGTCTTCATCGAACAAGGTCTCGAACGGCAACACCTTCGCATCACCCCACATTGCGATTCGATTCAGATCGAGGCCCTAGCCAGTCAAATCCGCGTCGAAGGTCACGAGACAATTTCCTCAAACGAGCGCGTTGTTGTTGCCCTCCCAGCCGTTATTCATGCGGGCGCAATGTCCATTCGCTGGTCGATAGAGGGCTCCAAACAAGCTGGCTCTCTCGACGGCTGGCGTGTATCGATTGCCGCACTTGCGATTGTCCTCATAAGCTCTGTGGCGATCGGCACAGTCTCAACTCTTTTCGTCCACGCCGACACCGCTGCGGTCCTCAGCACCGATTCGCCCCCGGCCGTAGAAGTTGCGCCCAAACCGGCGCTCAGCGCTCCTGATGCTCTAACGACCGATGCAGCTGCCGAACGGCTGCAAGAGGAGGTTGATAGAGCGGGTCTTCTCAACATCAAAGTCGGTTCTGCGCCGGATGTTGTCACCGTTCACGGCACCATTACGCCCGCCTCTGTTGCAAAATGGCAGGACGTCCAGCAACGGTTCGATCACCATAGTAGTGGCGCTTATACGCTCCTCAACACAGTAGCGGTCAAGGAAGAGAAGATGCCCTCCTCAATTGCCGTTCAGGCTGTATGGCGCGGAACGGATCCTTATCTCGTCATTGGCGACCAAAAGTACTTCTTGGGCGCGCTGTTGAATAATGGATGGACCGTCGATCGGATCGAGGCGGGACGCGTGCTGCTGAGCCGGAACGGCCGGCTTGCTGCCCTCCCCTACTAGAGTTTCACCCTCGCAGGTCAGAAGGAATTTATCATGACTAGGCTGCCCCGGCATTCTGTAGAGCCTCGCACCTCCTTTCAGAGGATCGACCTCGGCGATCATACACCTACCGTTCAGCCGACCATCTCTCAAGCCGATGGCATCGAGATCGAGGCGGCGCAAGTAGATGATGGCAAGAGGCACGCGCCAACTTTTCGGGATAGGCCGTCGCAGGAACTGCCGGTTGGGGCCATAATCGAGGCCGCGGTGGAGATCGACTCTGTCGATCCAGTCTCGCGCGTCAATTTCGACAAGACGCGCAGCCAAGTGGGTGAGACCGCGCCATGTTCAGAACTGGCTCGGTTGAATGGCCCCAATCTCGCAGGCAACCTGCTCTCGTTCGTCACGCCGCACTTACGTCATTGGGACGTTCTGCGTGCAGACAAACATGGCCTTCTTCTCGAAACTCTGGCTGTTGCGCTGTCGGCGGCGCCAGAGGATTCGGTGTCACGTGAAGGGATCGGTGTGCTGCAGCAGGAGCTGCGGCGGCTCGTTCTGCTCCGGCAGAATCAGAATGGCTTAATCAAAGGCTAGCAATGGCCGAGGTTGACCGAGGGCAACACCTCACGCGTATTCCACCGCCAAACGTGTCCAAAGACCGTGAGGTGCCGCTGATCTCTGAACAGGAGCTTGAGTTGCTCTGCGCGCTTTCCTATGTCCACCTTGCTTGCGGGAACAGCGCCGAAAGCTTGGCTCTGCTGCGATTCGTGGCTCACGAACGCTCTCAGAACGTCGACCTGCTGCGCATTCTGGCCTACGCTCTAGTCTCAGAGGGCAGCGGCCATGAAGCACTGGCGGTATTGGATAGGCTGGACACTTTTGACGGCCAGCCGTCTTCGCGCCTGCCTCTGATGCTCTTGCGCAGTCACGCCCTGCGCAAGAGTGGCCGCATGGCTGAGGCGCGAGCCACCTTTGCACGCTATGTTTCGTTGCGGGGCAGCGCAATTCGGTTCGAACAACAATAGGGGCTGCTCATGGCCAACGTCCTACGCAACCTTATTGCGCGCGCGCCGGCCCATCCGGACTTGATGGTCGCGTTGGTTCTGCTTCTGGCGATCGCCCTGATGATCATACCGATCCCGATCGTAGCGATCGACACGCTGATCGGCTTCAACCTTGGCGTGGCCATATTGCTGCTGATGGTCGCCCTGCATCTCAACACGCCAGTCGACTTTTCGTCCTTGCCGGGCGTGATCCTTATCTCTACCGTCTTTCGTCTGGCGCTTACGGTCGCAACGACGCGGCTGATTCTCGCTGAGGGTGATGCCGGTAGCATCATTCACACTTTCGGCGACTTCGTCATATCGGGCAACATCGCCGTCGGAATTGTCATATTCCTAATCGTGACGATGGTGCAGTTCATGGTTCTCGCCAAGGGCGCCGAACGGGTCGCAGAGGTGTCGGCGCGCTTCACACTTGATGCGCTGCCCGGCAAGCAGATGGCGATCGACGCGGAGCTGCGCAACGGCCACATCGATCAGCACGAAGCCCGCAGCCGGCGCGCCGTGCTTGAGCAAGAAAGCCAGCTTCACGGCGCCATGGACGGCGCTATGAAATTCGTCAAAGGCGACGCCATCGCCGGGCTGATAGTCATCTGCATCAATATGCTAGGTGGGATCAGCATCGGCCTGCTTTCCAGGGGAATGTCGCTCGATGAGGCGCTGCATCAATATACGCTGCTGACCATAGGTGATGCGCTAATCTCGCAAATTCCGGCGCTGCTGCTGTCGATCACAGCCGCAACTATCGTCACCCGCGTCAACGGGCCCACCAGGCTCAAACTCGGTGCCGATATCGTCAACCAACTTACAGCGAGCACACAAGCACTACGGCTGGCAGCCTGCGTGTTGCTTGTGATGGGACTCGTGCCCGGTTTCCCCCTGCCTCCATTTGTTATCCTGGCCGCATTCTTTGCCGGCGCGAGCTATTACAAGGTTGGTACGCAAAGTGGGAAGATAGCCGCCAAAACGGACGCCGGTGTCACCGGTTCGAGCCCGGGCCCAACACAAGCCGAGAAGCAAACCGTCCCTACGGAGGCACTTCCGATCGCGCTATTCCTCGCACCCAATCTGACACATGCAATCGGCAAAGGGGAGCTCGAGCAATGCATCGGACGCGTTTCGGCGCTGGTCTCAGCCGATCTTGGCATCACCATTCCACGCATCCCCGCCCAACTCGATCAGCGCTTAGCTGAGTCGCAATTTAGGGTGGATGTCGAGGGAGTCCCCGTTGAAGCGGATTTCGTTGATCCGGCGCAGCTCATGCTTAACGATGACGTGGCGAACATTGAACTGAGCGGTATCCCGTTTCGGCAGGAGACGGACACAAACCGGATCTGGATCGAACAAGAGCATGCGCCGGCTCTCAAAGCCGCCGGAATAGGGTATCATAGTCCGAGCGAACTCGTCGGCTTACGCGTCCATTCGACATTGACACGGTACGCACAGCGCTTGCTGGGCATTCAGGAGACGCGTCAATTGCTCAACCGGATGGAGCAGGAGTACGCCGATCTGGTGAAGGAGGTGCTACGCACGACGCCGGTTCCCCGGATCGCCGACGTCCTGCGCCGCTTACTGGACGAGGGCATCCCCATTCGCAACACCCGCCTGGTGCTGGAGACGCTGGCCGAATGGAGCGAACGCGAGAAAAGTGTCGTGCTGCTCACCGAATATGTTCGCTCCGGTCTGAGTCGGCAGATCTGCCATCGCTATGCCAATGCCCACCGTGTCGTGGCCGCCTTTATCATCGAGCGGGAAACTGAGGAGATCGTGCGTGGTGGGCTGCGTGATACCGCTGTCGGCCCCTACCTCGTCTTAGAGGATTCGCAAACCGAGAAGCTGCTTTCCCAATTCCGTCGGATCCATGCAAGCATCGCATCGGGTCAAAGCCGGCCGGTCATTCTGGGTTCAATGGATATCCGGCGTTTCGTCCGCGGTTTTCTCACCCGCAACAGTATTGATCTACCTGTTCTGTCCTACCAGGATCTCGCCTCCGATTTCACGATCCAGCCGGTTGGATCCGTCAAGCTCACGGCAGCCAAGGAGACGGTTCCGTCAGCGGAACGTCGCGGCCCGGTTGCCGCGGCCGGTTGATGGAGCAGCAGTTGATCGTGGGATGGACCTGATGAGACAACCACAAGCAGGGCAGCAGCTGCGCTCCATTGGCGCGGGCTCGTGCTCTAGGCTCCTCGCAGTGCTCGCTGTTCTGCTGGTCGGCGGTTGCACTAGCTTGGATAAATCATCTATTGGAGCAGCGGAGGCGCCAAGACCAGAGTTATCAGCTACCAAGGATGTCGATCCTGCCGTGCGCGAGCGCGTTGTGCACGCATTTCGCCAGGATGCTGGTGAGGACACTCTGCGCGCTGCTTTAAGCCAACGGCCCGGCAACGTTGATGTTGCGATCCCTCTTGCGCGGGCCTTACTGGCGCGAAAGCACGCGGATGAGGCGCTTCAGATACTGGACAGCGTTTTGATTGCCACACCCGGTGATCTGCGTGCACTGAACGCGAAAGCCGTGGTCCTCGACACCGAGGGACGCCACTCTGAGGCCCAAGCGCTGTATCAACGTGCACTTGCAACGGAGCCAGACAACGAGATGTTGCGCAACAATCTGAACCTTTCGCTCGCACTCAATGGCAAAGCCGACAGCGGAAACGCCAGTTTGCGTGCGCCGTCCGACGAGGCTCATCCGTTGATAGACTGGAAATAACCAGCGCCTCAGACATGCGCTGGCATCGCTAACCGCCGTGAGCAGGACGTCGGCTGCATCGTCTCCATCCTATTTGCCGAGCACGCGCTGCAGTGCCCTTAGTACGGATCGTCTGTTGTTCAGATGCGGTGGCATTTGAGATTGCAGGGATTTGGGGGTCGAGAACCCCAAACTTGCAGTTTCGTTTTATGGATTCATTTTCGGGGCGGAGCATAATTCTGTGCCGGGACGATGCGGCCGAAGAAGCACAAGACGACGTGATCGAACGATCTGTTCCGGGCTCGGCTCGACCAGATCATCAATCTGAAGCACGAGCTGGTTCTGCTTGCCGGCAAGATCGATTGGGACTGGATCGACGGCGAGATCGCGCCGTTCTACAGCGAGAACGGCCGGCCGGGGATTGAGACCCGCTTCATGACCGGGCTGTTGTTGCTCAAGCACATTTACCGGCGGTCCGATGAGGGGGTCTGTGAGCGCAGGGTCCACGACCCGTATTTCCAGTACTTCACCGGCGAAGAGTTCTTCCAGCACGCGTTCCCGCACGAGCGCTCGGATCTGCGGGTCGGCGACAATCTGGAGTTGCTGCTGGCCGAGAGCCTGCGGGTGGCGCACGAGGCCGGCGCGTTGCGCAGCCAAGACCTCAAGCGGGTCACGGTCGACACCACGGTGCAGCCGAAGGCCATCAGCTTTCGGACTGACGTCAAATTGCTGCATGCAGCAATCCGAGGGCTGAACCGCCTGGCAAGCAGGCACGGCGTCAGGCTGCGGCAATCCTATTCTCGCGTGGCGTCGCGGGTGTAGGCGCTATCGAGGATCCACCAATTCGACCATACATAACTGTTCGCTCTCTTATTTTTTGCATTGAGTTCAGGCCGGCGAGGCGCGGCAGATCCCCATAAAATGCTTAGTTGACGACTAGCTTACGAAGACGTTCTCCCGGACGCACAAATCAATCAGAATTGCCTCAAGTCGACGAAATTAGGTTGCTGCCCTGCTTGACGACACCCCGCGCATCTGTTCTGCGGGGTACGCCGGACGAAAAGAAAGAGGGGCCGTTTTGTGGATCGAGGCGGCGGGGCCTGCTACGGCAGCTTCGGCTCCAAGTCGACGGGCTTGCCGCAAGGATTGTTTCATGCCTCTGCGTACGCAAACAGTCTATTCGCGCGAACATGCGATAAGAGCCGTGCATTGCCGGTAAGTTCGCCGAGCCATGCTAGGCAACCTTCGCGGAGGGATGCTTCGTCGTCTTGAGGCGCGTTACACTGCATCGGCCGTCGACGCTGACAGGCGCGTCACCATCGATTGTGGCACGATGGACGACGCGATGCTGGTCACCGTAATCGTTGACCGCATAATGCTGCGTTGCGCGGTTATCCCAAATTGCGACATACCCTCTTTCCAGCTCCAGCGCACGGTGTTTTCGGGCGCCGCGATATGAGACTGGAATAGATCGAACAGCCTCTGACCGTCGCGCTTTTGGATATCGATAAACCTTTGCACCAGATCGCCGAGCACCAGCGCGCGCTCGCCGGTCTCGGGATGTACACGGACCACAGGATGCTCGGTCTCATAGATCGTTTTAGTAAAGACCTCATCAAAATGTTTCTGGTCGATTTCGCGAACACGGCAGGTCCCGGCGTAATCGAAGGCGTTGCTGTGAACGGTCCAGAGTTCGTCGGCAAGCCGTTGGATGGGTCGTGGCAGATCCAGATAGGCGGACACAGCGTTCGACCAAATCGTATCGCCACCGGACGATGGGACCACAACAGCTCGCAGCACCGCAAGTTTGGGATAGGCCGCGAGAAACGTTCCATCGGCGTGCCAAACATCAGCCCGGCTACCTCCGCGCGCGGAATCAAGCTCGATGATCGAGGTCTTTTCATTGATCGCACCGAGTGTCGGATGCGGCACCAGCTTTCCAAACAAGCAGCAAAGCGCTCCTGCTCCGCGTCATCAAGATGCCCCTGATTGAAGAAGATCACCTTGTGCTCGAGCAGCAAGCTGTTGATCGCAGTGATGGCTCGGCTCGGTAAATCACCCGAGAGCCTGATATTTCCGATTTCAACACCGATGCGCGCTGCGCGCTTGACGACGTCGGTCGGTGGAATGACCCTATCAATCGAGGCCGTTTCTTTCATTGCGATCTCTTCCAAGCTTTGCGGATTCTTCAACAATAAGGGTTAGGGTCACTCGGTTTCGAAGGCGAACCTCGCGCTACGGGTACTCTCGAGCAAGCACCATGCCAGTCGGAAAACGAAGCTGTGAAGGTCCGTCAGCTAGCTGATCGGATGAGATAATTCGAACAGTTGCCAGGAACTCGATGCTGCCCCCTTCCTCTTTCCAACCCGAATCCGTCAAAAACCGGACGGATGCATTTGAGGCGAGCGCCTGGGTCGGCGGGGAAAGGCATAGGGCGCATAATCGACAGGAATTGTACCGCTCGGCACCCGAAGAGAAAGGCCGTACGGTCCTCGTGCAACGTCGGGCAGTGCCGTTCTCGTCCAGTATGCGCCTTCCACTCAACTGTTTGCGGCATTCGGCCAAGTCTCGAGCCGCATCTGCGAACGAGCCATCACCGGCTCCCAAGGTGTCCGGGACCTGCCCTGGCCGTAATCACGGCCGGAACATCATCCGCTCGAAATGGAAGAGGAATAGACGAGCTTGGAAGATCTCCAAACGATTGAACTACGGTTTCATCCAGGCGAAAGCCATTGAACCGCGGCACTGGGATGGCGATGTTCTCGATGCACCGGCGTCCGAGCACGGTGAGGCAGATGTTCTGCATGGCCCCGCTGGCTTTGCCTAACAAACCAAAGATATGTCCAGTCCCGGTCTTTATAGGTGTTTCAATGTTGTCAAAGTAGTTACCCTCGATCAGTGCTTGCACAGATGATCCAGCATCCACTGCATGGAAGAATCCGCCGCTTTGTTGGGCATTCGTATTGTGGAAATAATTGTTAACGAGATGAATAACGGCGTGCGCACCGTCAATGTGCGGCGCCCGCCCCGAGATCTCATGGAAATAATTATTTGCGATAGTGATCGTCTGCGGGACACCGAGAAATAGGAGATTCCAATAGTGCTCCCCGTTGCAATAGGAGGAATAGGTATCGCTGCCATCGAAGTCGTTCCAAGAAATCGTAATATTCGTCGTAGGGCCAAAGCCGCCGGCGATCATCTGTCGCCCGATATTATGAAATCGGTTGTGATCGATCCAAACCAGGTCGGCTCGTGCAACTGCAATAGCATCACCGGCAAATATCACGCCTTGATTGACATCACTGATGGTCAGGTTGCGAATAACGACGTTGCTGACCCCATTCAGGCGCAGCCCCTTCCCTTTGATTGTAGCGCTCGGACCAACGCCGATCACTGTTTTGTTTGAGCCAATTTCCAGCGGGCGCTTGCCGGCCCGGTCGAAGCCGACCAACGTCTTCTCCTTGCCATCGCAATGCGCGTCGTTGCCATCTAGGAGGAGAAGGGACTCACGCTTGTAAGGTGCCGAACAAGCGCGGCCGTATTGGCATCCCTGCCCCTCGCCTCGCCCTTCCGTACCGGTAAAGTCTATGGTTCCGATTACCTGGATCTCGCGCGGACTATTGTCATTGCACTGCCCGAAGCTGTACGAACGACATAACTCATGATTCAGAGCTTCGGTTGATCTCACCTGAACTATCTCGCCTCCAAGGCCGCCCGTCGCTGCAGAGCCAAAGCCGTTGAGGGCTTCCGATCGCACATTGTTCGATCCGAGCACGGAAGAGATGCCGAGAACGACAGCAAGTCCGCCGAGCACGCGCAACGAACGCTTGATGTGCTCCATCGTGTCTTTTCTAAACATTAGCTCTCTCTGCTACCCGGAAATCCCCACGAGAAACTGGACTTTCGACCTGAAATGCTGAACTGGAATGGGCCATCGGCATGGGGCGTTAACGCCATCACATCGGCCTCAATAAGGCAGGAACGGAATATTGGAACCCTGCTAAACAACAGCCGAAGTGTGCAGCCGCAGGCTCCGTACCAACTGCGACGGATCTGGGTAGCCATTGAGCCACTCACGGCCGATGAAAGCAGCGGTCGATGCTTCGAGAGCTCGGTCAGAATGAAAGCAAGATGCTATCCCACGGCTGGCCCTAAGGCGCACGGCTCGAAGACGACGGCTGGACCAGCTTGCAAACGCTCTTCGATCTACCCCCTTCCACACATCATAGGTTAGCTGCCTCAGCGCCAGCGTGCGCGGAGGAATGAAACTACCCAGGTTGGCTCTTTCTGTGATCCGGCATGAGGCGCACCGCAGTTCAAATCAAGAGCCGCCCGGCTGTCCGTTGGGCTGCCGGGTGGCTTCGCCCATGTACACGCCGCCCGCCTTCCGAGTCGTCGACGACGCCGACCTTCATCGGAAAATGCGCGAGGCACGTCAGCGACACTGATGACCGCACTCACGAAGGTATTGTTGGAGCGATGCTGCCCGTAGTACTCGACGAGAGCGAAGGCTCCATGGGCACTATTTACGCGCGCCTGGCGCGTTCGAATCCGCAGTGGAAGCTGACGCCGACTGGCGAGGCCATGGCGATTTTCGCTGGGGCTCAGGCCTATATCAGCCCTTCCTGGTACGTGACCAAGCACGACACAGGCGAGGCCGTACCGACGTGGAACTCATGCGTACGCTCGAGTTGAGATGATGCCGATCGGATGAGGGAGGTCGTCACGCGGCTGACCAATATGCAGGAGCGCTCGGGCAAGACCGTGGGGCGGTCTCCGACGCTCCTGCCGATTTCATCAAGCGGAGCTCAAGGGGATTGTCGGTCTGCCATTGCAAATTGCACGGCTCGATGCCACGCGGAAGATGAGCCAGAACCGCAATACGGCGGACCGCGCCGGCGTCATTGAAGAGCGTCGTGCGGCTCACCTCATTCCGAAATGATGACGAACCCGAACGGCTTATTGTAAACGACCCGGTGCCACCTGGATTTTCTCGACTTCTTCGACTGCTCTCCGTCTGCACAACGACGTGCTGGCGGCGGTGGGTTTCTGCTCGCGTCAGGTGCCTTACGCAGCACAGAAGAGTGCATGATGCCATCGAACGCGCGCCGTTTGCCGCGAGCGGCAGCCGTGGCGCCCAGGCTTTGAGGCCAACCCCGGAGAAGAAAAGCGATGCACCAGTGGCAGCCCATGGGATGGTTCGCAGCGCATTGCAGCAATGCTTTGCATTGAGATCGGATTTACGAGCGCGGCGCCGCTCTTTATTGTCAAAGCACCCTCTTCCCAACCAGTTCAGCACGGACTCTTGTGATAGGGTTAACCTGATCCGCCCCCGAAGCTCTGCTTAAGCTCAGGCGAGGGTTGCATGCAACTAAAACTACTTTCCGGATTGATATCGCCCTTCCAGCTCAAATAACGATGCTTTGAATGACGATTGCCGTCGCATCTCGAACACTGCGTCTGCAGGTTTCGTCTGATTGCGCTTGATGGCTCGCAATTCTCTAGAGAGATTTGCAAAGAGCCAGCGAGCGTCTGGAATCTGACATTGCGGTCGGATTGCAGATTTTCTGACAGTTCGCGACAATCAGCGGTCGCGCCAACAGTCCCGACGGCAGCAAGAAACGCGAATATCTCAACTTATCAAGGTCGCGCAGCTTACTTCTGTCATGATGATCGGGGCTCCCGGAGCACCCCCTGCTCGACGATGCACTCGACCTAAGACGCTCAAGAGACCTGTTCCGCCCGATCGAGGCCCTCCGGCGCAACGGGCATGCTGAACTGAAAGACGGCTCCGCGAGGATTATTGGCGCCCGCCCACATTCGGCCCCCGTGCGCCTCAATAATAGAATGGCAAATGGCCAGCCCCATGCCCATGCCTTCGGATTTGGTGGTGTAAAACGCCTCGAACACGCGGTCTGCGCTGTTTGGATCGAGTCCTGGACCCGTATCCCTAAAAGCGACCACTACATTATTCGCGCCATCAGTCCGCGTAGCGATCAGTAATTCGCGCTCGCCTTCGTTGATCTCGCTCATTGCCTCGATGGCGTTCGTGATCAGATTGAGAATCACCTGCCGCACCTGAACGCGATCTGCTCGAACGAGCGGCACCGCCTCAGGACGTCGGGTTCGCACCCACACGCCATTTTTTGCGAGTTCCGCGCGAACTAGGGCCAGCACCTCTAAGATCACTTCGTCAATTGCAAGAAGCTCCGTTTGTATCGGAGCTTTATTCATAAGAGCGCGGATCCGACGGATCACGTTCCCGGCGCGCATACTGTCACGGGCAATCAAACCGAAGGTCTGCCGAACTTCTTCCAGATTTGGGGGTTGAGCACCGAGCCAATTTAGCCCTGCCCCCGCATTGCTGCTGATCGCCGCAATCGGCTGGTTGACCTCATGGGCGATCGAGGCGGCCAGCTGTCCCATTGTCGTGATCCGGTTGGCGTGTGCAAGGCCCATCAAAGTTTCGCGATAACGCCGTTCGCTTTCACGGGCTTCGGCTTCCACTTTCTTTCGCTCTGTCAGATCGAGGACGAAGCCAACACCGTGGTCCTGTCGCTCATCGAATACGGCGAGGCCAATTAGCACCGGCACGCGGCTGCCATCCTTCCGAATATACTCTTTCTCGAACTGCTGAACAGCTCCGGTCCTTTTTGCTTCTGTCCGAGCATCCATTGTGCGCTCGTGCCATTCTGGAGGCGTCAGGTCGAGACCGTTCACTCGCCCTGCGAGAAGATCGCTTTGGTCGTATCCAACCATCGTGAGGAAGGGTTGATTTGCCTCGATGATCTCGCCCCCTTTGCGGATGATAAAGATTCCGATGACGTTAGCGTCGAGTAAACGCCGGATTTTCGCCTCCCGTTGCTGCACTTCGCTGTACAACCGACTGTTTTCCAGCGCTGTTGCAGCTTGAGAGGCAAGCATTTTCAACACCGAGTTGCGCGCAGCCGAGAATATGCGCGGGGCGAGATTATTCTCCAGATAAAGTACGCCGATCAGCTTGCCTTGCGTGATCAGTGGCAGGCAAAGAATAGAACGCGATTTGCGCTCGCGGATATACGGGTCTTCCGCAAATGAAGGCTGGGCGGCAGCATCTTCGAGAATGACGTTTTCGCGGACACGTAGGACGAAATGCAGCACGGACTCGGGAAGAGCCATCGGAGTCACGGGCTGTTCACCCACCTTTACAAGCAGCGCATCCGCTACCGTTGTGGCTTCCGCCTCGATCCGTGGCTCGCCCCCATCCAGCAGAATCAACAAACCTCGCTCGGCGCCAGCCTGCTCAATGGCAGTCCGCATAAGCGTGTCGATTAGTTTTTGAAGCACAATCTCGCCGGAAATCGCTTGCGACACTTTTGTCACCGTCGCCAGATCAAGATGCTCAACCGGAGCTCCGATCCTCATGCCATTCACGCCAAGAGTGGTCTCCTCATGGTTGAGATGGGGATTCAGCTCCTCGAGTTGACGCACCTTACCATCTGCTCCCCAACGAAGGTAGCCATGCCGGGCGTCCTGCAGGTAAACACGGGAGATCCTGTCAAAGCCGCGCGCTGCATAAAAGCGCGCTGCAAGTTCACAAGCGACCCCCTCGTGATGGGCGAAACCGTTACGTCCTGCGGTCTGGATTGAGTGTTCGTACAGTCGCATTGCGTCCGCATCCCGGCATTCCAGCCTCGCAATTTCAGCCCCGACCAAGGAAGCCCGATTGTCAAAGTTTTCGGGGCAATTCGTGGCCCATATCTGCAGCTGTCTGTGATGGGCATCAATCATCTCTCGATGTTGCTGTTGTTCGCTTTCACACAGCCTGTCGCAGTAACAGGAGTGAGACAGCGCGCCATAGAAGTGAAACTCCGCGATCAAGGCCTCTGTCGGGATGGTCCACAATCTGGGCTCTGCCTTCGAGCGAGCAGCAATAGCTGCAGGATAATCGCCGGCCAGAAACCGCGCCTGAAGTTTGCGAATCCAGTAGACGGTTTCGCTCGGTGACAGCTCCGGACTGCGTTCAAATGATCGCTCGATGTCCAGCTCGTCAAATTGCTGATCATCGAAGGAACCGAATGAGCGCGTGAGGCCGCGCATGGTTCTAATAATTGCGAGCTGTGCAGTCATGGCATCAGCAGCAAACTTGACCTTTCTGTTCCGTATCGTAGCAAGGTTTTTCTCTATCTCGTTCTGCACCTCTTTCAGGGGATCTCCTGCCATCATCATATTTGAGGTTAGATGAACCAAGCTGTACGCCTCATAGATGAAATCGCCGATGCTGTTCGCAGCTTCGAGCGCTCGCCGGATCAACACTCGTCCGTCCCTTAGGGGCTTCGTCCACGGGATCACGTTGCCTCCGATCGCCAAATAGACCGGAGCCCGGAAACGAGAGAACCGACCGCGATCAACCAGATCGCACGCAAGACGACCAAATTTATCAGCCGCGTGGTAGTCACCGAAGCGGCCCGCCGAGATTCGGCCCAGCCATGCGTAGTGGGTGCAAGAAGCATCAGTGTTGCCGTATTCGAGGCTGATGCTGACGGCTCTGCAGATGACCAGAGCGGATAAATTCACGTCCGTGAAACCTGCGGGCGGAAGAATCCGGGTCAAGACGGAAAGCGTGGCAAGCATGGTCTGATCTGTCATTTCAGGCAAACCAGCAAGCTCCTCGATCGCGCCCGGCACCTGTGACCACATCCGCTGATATTCGGCTAGTGTTTCCTGGTCCGTCGGATGCCGCGACCACTCGATCCCGACATCGCGAAGATATTCGAGACCTATGAGCACCGCTCGGCCGTGCTGACCGAGCGTCAAGTAAAGGTCGACCCGCAAACATGCGACCGCCGCTCGTTCGGGCGCGTTCAAAGCGCGCTTCGACAGCGCGGACAGGAGGCACTCCGCAATCTCCAGCCGGCCTACCAGGAATTCACATTCGGCCCGACTGGTTTCCAGTGCGAATGCGAGTTCGTGGCGCCTTTGCCACGAATCCTGCGCGAGCAGCGCAGCACCGACAGTGAAATATGTCAGCGCCGAGGCGTAGGCCGCCGACGCCCTGGCACGCTGCCCTGCGATTAAATTTAACTCCGCGAGCTGCTCTCGCTCCTGACCGGAAGCGATGAGCGCGACACCTCGATTGAGTTGACTGACAACATCGAAGATAGCCTCCTCACGTTTGTGCGCAGGGACATGTGCCGCAAGCATCCGACCGATCCGCAAATGGGCAGGAGCGCGCGAGGATTCCGGCACCAGCAAGTAAGCCGCCTCTTGAACGCGATCGTGGACAAAGCGGTAGACTGTTCCCTGGCGCGAGACCAGTTCCTGCCGGATCGCTGGCCATAGCCTCGCCTGCACCTGTGCCTGCGACGTTTCGAGCACGATCGCAAGCTCTGCCGTCTCGGCCATGTTGCCGAAACAGGCCAGCTGTTGCAGCGCGTCCTGCGTTTCGTCGGGGAGCCGGATGAGCTTACCAAGCATCAGATCGACGACGTTCTCGGTGTACGCTTTTGCGTGAATGCGCTCGAGATCCCAACGCCAGCGCGCCGGCTCGTGATCGAACGTTAACAGCTGCTCTTCGGCAAGTTCAGACAAGAATTGAATGGCGAAGAACGGATTGCCCATCGTCTTCTGATGCACCAACTTTGCAAGCGGGGCAGCGCGTTTTGGTCCGCAGCGAAGGGTATCCGCGACCAACTGCGCGACATCGCCTGCAGTGAGCGGCGAAAGCGTTATCTCCTCTAGATTTGCGTCGGCTCTCCTGATGGACTCGAGCTTGCGTTTGAGTGGATGGCCTGCATCAACTTCGTTGCTGCGGTAAGCTCCAATGACCAGCAGGTGCAGGTCCGACTGGGTCAGAAGATCCTCGATCAGGTCGAGGGTTGCGGCATCGTGCCACTGCAAATCGTCGAGGAAGAGCACCAATGGATGGGTCCGCCGGGCGAATGCACCAATAAAGCGGCGAAGCACGAGCTGGAAACGATTTTGCGCTTGCCGGGCTGGAAGCTCAGCAGGCGCGGGCTGCTCGCCAATGATCAGGCTCAGATCGGGGATCAATTCGACCATCAGCCGTCCATTCGCGCCGAGCGCCTCCCGGAGCGCTTGCCGCCAGGTCGCGAGTTCGCCCTCACTTTTGCTAAGAAGAGGCCGCACAAGACCCTGAAAGATTTGCACTAATGTCGCATAGGGAACATCGCGCTTCAGTTGGTCGAATTTGCCTGATGCCAACAGTCCGCGCGAGGGCACGAGTACTTTGTGTAGCTCCTGGACAAGCGAGGACTTACCGATGCCGGAGTAGCCGGCAACCAGCACCAACCTCGGCGCGCCGCTCTTCACCGCGCGATCGAAAGAGCCAAGCAAGGTCTCGATGTCGCGGGCTCTGCCATAGAGCTTCTCGGGGATGAGCAACCGATCAGGTGTATCGTCTGCGCCGAGCTCAAATTTCTCGATGCGACCGTGGTTGGCCCATGCTGCCAGACAGTGTTGCAGATCGTGCTCGAGGCCAGCGGCAGTCTGGTAGCGTTCCTCGGCGGTTTTCGCGAGGAGTTTCATCACAATCTGAGAGATTGGCTCCGGGAGGTTTTGCGATTTCTCGACAGGCGGTGTTGCTTTTCTTGCGATATGACAATGGATCCACTCCAAGGGATCTGAGCCCGTGAACGGCAGCGCGCCGGTCAGCATCTGATAGAATGTCACGCCAAGTGAATAGAGGTCACTGCGACAGTCGACTGAGCGATTCATTCGTCCGGTCTGTTCGGGCGCCATGTAGGGCAGCGAGCCGGCGATGAACTCGGCAGGCTCAGGCGGCACGCGCTCGCGGGAAAGTCGGGAAGCCAGGCCAAACCCAGTGAGTCGGACCTGTTCGTCAGGACAATTGACCAGAATGTGAGCGGGTTTCAGGTCCTTGTGGACGAAGCCGTGCTGGTGAAGTTTGCCCACGGCCCTTGTGATACCAACAGCGAGGCGCAGGAAGCGCTTGGGCTCCATGCGGATCCCGAGTAAATTTAACAGTGGCTCGCCGCATGGATCCTGCAGGACCAGCATAGTCCGACCAGCTTCCCGGATGAGTTCCAACGGCCGCACCGCCCATGCCTCGTCTAGCTCCTCCCTCAGCTCACATTCATGGGCGAGGCGGTCGAGCGTCGCTGGGTGTTCCGCTATGGGCCGCACGACAAGCACGACAGCCCTGCTGCCGTGGATTTGCTGGCGCCACGCACGGCAGAACGCGCGATCACCGTCCTCCCACAGGGGCTGGATGTCACTGTCGACATTTGAGCCGAACAGAGTTCGGCTGAGGGAGTCCCGCGGCATTTGCCCGCCCAGTATCAATAAGGATTGAGCCAAAATCTGACACATATGGGGCGAGCTTGTGAAGGGACTTCGCAAAAGGGCGCGAGTACCGATCAAGGCCGCCAAAGACTGGACCTGGCAACCAAGATGCGACTTACACACCCAATACGTCACAGTCTGATCGTGTCGATCCAGCCCAATCCCGCGCGCAGGCAGGCCTGCACAGCATCGGCAGCGGGCGCTCCCGACTGGGAATCGTGCGATGTGGACTGCTCAATTAGGTCCTGCGTCAGCTATGCCGCTACTGATCGTCTCGACGACGATCGCGGTTCTCAGGTTCGCACGCAATTAAGGCCACCGAAGCCGAAGCGGACATGGAGAAAACTCGCTCGGTTGCGGCCTGCGGTGGATCGTGAGGAACTTGATCAGCCACCGGAACTCGCAATCGGCTCTTATTTGTTGGGAACGGATAGCCGCGGGGCTGATCGCTATGCTACCCGAGAGCTTACGTTTTCCCGAACGCGGAATTGTCAGGAGCGCTGCCTCGAAGCAAAAAAGAAACGCAACATGAAAAAAAGGCCTTGAACCCCACTTAACGTCAGGTTGTAGCACTCAGCTCGCGAGCTTACGAAGTCTGTCTCTTCACGGAAGAGAGTGTGTGGATCCGATCAATTCAATCGACCCATGGAATACGGAATCTTGGGTGCAGGGGTACGCTGCTCGGCAAGAGCAGCAGCCGGCGAGGCAACAAGCGGGTAACATGCCCGCGGGTCTAGCCGGATTTGAGCAGCAGCTGAGCGAGCTGCACCTCAGCTCCTCTGATGAGCGCTCCGCAGAGGGGAGTTCGCCTGATGCGAGACCCGCAGACGGAGATGCGACCGCTGTGGGGGCCGAGGCATGCATCCAGCGCACTGATATTGGCGATTCCATGCGGTCGCGGTCCAACCCGCCGACCAAACTGTTCCGCGGCACGCGTTACGGCCTAGACGCCCCTCATGCGGACTCAAACAGCTTGCGATCCAGGCGATCGACATCATCAGTGGACGCGTATCAGGCTTCATCGGAGGCTCGTGAATCCTCCTCAGCGCCGCACAGCGAACGCCACCGACTGCTGCCGCGCTTTAAAGCAGGGGTCAAGGGCATCAAGAAAGCGTTGGGGCTAAGCAGCGGAAATAGGCTGTCCGGGGCTTCGACGCAGGAAGAGGTACTTTCGACAGAGCTTCGCATGTATTTCGCCAAGCGGCGTAGCGCGATTGAGCCCTTTGAGTCGGACAAAGTGCTTATTTCTAGGTTTATGAGGGCGTCCGTCGCCAGCGTGTTCATGCACACCGCCCAGAGGAATGCATCTCATTTACGCAACTTCAGTGCCTGGCTTAACGAGCACGAGAGAGGCCCAATTGCCGACCGGCTGAACGAGCCTGGGTTGAAGAACGATGCGCTGGATTATGCGCGGGAAGTGGAGCCCGCTGGCAGCAGAAACATCAAAGATCAAGTCATTGAGGCGTTGACAAATGTTCAGCAGTCCGATCTTCCACCAGCCGAGCTCTCAGGTGACGAGAAACTCATTTCCGAGTTCAGGGAGGCCGCCGAGTCCGCCGGCCGCGTGCGCAAGACTGTTCGTTGGTGGGTGGGGAATCTGCATAAATTCGTCATCTGGCTTCGCTCCAAGACCTTGACGCTGTCCAGCTTGCTTGACCGTCCTGATGAGTTGAAACAACTTGCAACACTCTATGTGGAGGAGGGTGGCACAAAAGATGTCCATCCGGTGTTGACAGTGCTTCGGGAGTTCCACATGGCGAAAGCCCAGGGACGCCCCGCAAATTTCAACCCCCAGCTACGACAGCGCTTGGCTGCCCCACCTGCCGTTGACCTGCGCTCATAACGAGGTTCAGGAGGGCAGCCGTACAAGCCGGAGTTCCCAAAAACACCATCGACAGTAGTCTCATACATGCAAAAAAATTCGCTAACTGGCTCCATGAAAACAACAAGGAGCCATTGGCTTCTCGGTTTCGCGATGCCACGCTTGCGGACGATCTCGATGAGTATAAAGCGCAAGGTAACGACCCTGAAAACCGTCTTCATTCGACGCTGAATCATCTCCGGAGGCTTGTGCCAGGGGGAGAAAACATTGGACCGATCGGGCCAGGCTCGCGTCTGATGGACCGCCGCCTCCTGCACCCGTATCCCGCAGACGCCCCCTTCATCAACGGTATGCTCGATTGCGGAATCCGAGGCAAAGCGGCCACCGATTCCGACGGAAGGCGGCCACCGATTCCGATCGAAAGCGACCACCCAATCCGAACGAAGGCGGCCACCCTGTTGATAGGGTGAGACGGGGGGGGGTTGTCGGCAATCTGAACGGGGCAAGGTCCCTCCTTTTGCGGTTCACGCAATGGGAGGTCCGATGCCCGCCGAGAGATTGCCGATGCGGAAGATTCGAGAAGTTCTACGCCTGAAGTATTCCTGTGGGACGAGCGATCGGGTGATCTCCCGATCGGTCGGGATCGGTCGCACGGCGATTGCGGAGTATGTCCGCCGCGCCGCGGTGATCGGCATCACTTGGCCGATACCGGAGGAGCTCGACGACACCGCGCTGGAGCGCAAGCTGTTTGCGCCGGCCGGCTACAACCCGCCGCGATCGAAGCCGCTTCCGGATTGGGGGCATGTCCATGCCGAGTTGCGCCGCCGCAGCGTAACGCTGGCGCTGCTGTGGGAGGAATACCGCGGCCATCATCCCGACGGCTACGGCTACAGCCGGTTCTGCGACCTCTACGTCGAATGGCGCCACGGGATTACGGCGACCATGCGACAGACCCACGCGGCCGGCGAGAAGCTGTTCGTGGACTTCGCCGGCGATACCGTGCCGGTGTTCGACGGGCTCACCGGGGAGGTTCGCGCCGCCAAGATCTTCGTCGCGGTCATGGGAGCGTCGAATTACACATTCGTCCAAGCTCGGTTCAGCGAGGCGTTGCCCGACTGGATCGGCGCCCATGTGGATGCGCTTACCTTCCTGGGCGGGGTGCCGAAGGCGCTCGTCTGCGACAATCTGAAGGCCGGGGTCACGACGGCGAGCCGCTACGAGCCGGGGGTCAACCGGACCTACCAGGATCTCGCGGCCCATTACGGCACCACCATCATGCCGGCGCGGCCGCGCAAGCCGCGCGACAAGGCCAAGGTCGAGGCGGCGGTTCTCATCGTTCAGCGATGGATTTTGGCGCGGCTGCGCAATCGGCGTTTCTTCTCGCTCGCCGAGTTGAACGTCGCGATCCGCATCTTGGTCGACGACCTCAATGCCCGCCTGATGCGCAAGCTCGGTGCCAGCCGCCGTGAGTTCTTCGACACCATCGATCGTCCGGCCCTGATGCCGCTGCCAGCCGAGCCCTATCAGTACGCCGAATGGCGCCGCGCGCGCGTGGCGCCGGATTACCACGTCGAAGTTCAGGGACACTTCTACTCGGTGCCATCCCGCCTGATCCGCCAGGTCGTCGAGGTGCGGGCCACCGAGGCTACCATCGAGGTGTTCCATCGCGGCACCCGCATCGCCAGCCACGCACGCTCGGGCTTGAAGCGCCGGCACACGACGATCCCAGAGCACATGCCGAGCGCGCATCGCCGATACGCCTTCTGGACGCCGGCGCGTCTGCTGGCCGCCGCCGAGAAGATCGGTCCGTCCACGGTCGCGCTGTGCGAGGCGATCATGCGGACAAAGCCCCATCCTGAGCAGGGCTTCCGATCCTGTCTCGGTATCCTGCGGATGGAGAGGACCTATGGGGCGCAGCGTCTCGAGGCCGCATGCCGCCGTGGTATCAGCATCGGCGCAGCGAGCTATCGGTCGATCGCCTCGATCCTCAAGACCGGCCTCGACAAGGCTTTCCTTCCCGACACCACCCCCGACGCCGATCCCATCCAGCACGGCAACATCCGGGGCCGCGGCTACTACCACTGACCAGCAAGAAGGAGACCTTATGCTCAGCAACCACACCCACGAACGTCTTGCCGCTCTCGGGCTCGCCGGCATGGCCAAGGCCTTCGATGATCAGCAACGCCAACCCGACGTCACCGCGCTGACCTTCGAGCAGCGGCTCGGCCTGATGATTGATCGCGAAGCAACCGAGCGGGAGAACAAAAGGCTCACCGTGCGCCTGAAGTTCGCCTCGCTACGGCAGACCGCAATCATCGAAGATGTCGATCTGCGCGCTCCGCGCGGCATCGACCGCGCCTTCTTTGCCAAGCTCGTCGATGGCGATTGGATCAGCCGCAAGCAAAATTTGCTCATCACCGGGCCAACTGGCGTCGGCAAGAGCTGGATCGCCTGCGCACTCGGCCACAAGGCATGCCGCGATAATCGATCCGTCTTATATCATCGCCTGCCAAGGCTGTTCGAAGCTCTTGCGCTCGCCCGCGGCGACGGACGCTATGCGCGGCTCCTCAAGACGCTATCGAGGGTCGATTTGCTCATCCTCGATGATTGGGGCCTCGCCCCGCTTACCGGCGAGCAGCGTCGCGATCTCCTCGAAGTCGTCGACGAACGACACCAGCGCGGATCGACCATCATCACCAGCCAGGTACCGATCGAAAATTGGCATGAGGTCATCGCCGACCCGACCATCGCCGACGCCGTCCTGGATCGGCTCGTCCACAATGCTCACCGCCTCACACTCAAGGGAGACAGCATGCGAAAGATCACTGCGCAGCGCGCCAATCTTGACGCAGCCAAAAAACCTGACCCAACTCCTCATGCCGGCAACGACACCCCGGCCGCCTTCGTCGGAGCAGGTGGTCGCCTTCGATCGGAATGCATGGTCGCGTTCAATCGGAATCCCTGGCCGCAATCCCCGGAATCCGCAGAAGACTCATTTTAAATGCAGTTCAAGGATGTCTAGCGCATTGATTGGCGGAGAATCAGCGCCATGCGGAAGGCACTCTACCGCTCCAGTCTGGTGCCCCGTGGGTTTGTTGTAGAGAATACGTGCTACGAGGGTGATAAGGCCGTCATCACGGTTCGGGCTTCCGGCGGTGTCGGCCTTGTGGGACGTTTCGCGGCGTATCCATCGCCGGTATCGGCGACGCGTAACTGATCTGCCGCTGTCCGGGGCGAGTCGCAGAGCTCCTGGTGATCGCCCGCCGCTTCCGCTGCGACGCCGACCTGTGCGGACGCCAGATCTTCATTGAGCGTTTCGGCGAGGGGTATTGGCTCCATCGGCGCGACGCACGGCGAGGCTGGACTCTATCGTCCATCATCTCGGTCTGGCGCTTGCTGGTCGGCCGGCAGCGGACTTTGCAAAACGGCTGATGCTGCCAGGGAGCAAAGACACGCTCCTGCGCGTCGTCCGACGCCGTAGCAGTCTGCCAGCTGACCCACCCGTGATCATCGGCATTGATGACTGGGCCTGGCGGCGCAATCACCGATACGCCAGCATCATCTGCAACCTGAAAAGGCCCGGGTCGTCGCGTTGATGCCGGATCGTGAGGCCGCGACTGCGCAAGCCTGGCCGGCTGCTCATCCCACGATCTCGATCGTCGCTCGCGATCGTGGAGGGGGATATGGCGAAGCTGCAGCAAAGGCCCTGCCGCACGCAATGCAGGTCGCCGACCATTGCCATTTGGTGGAGAATGCCAGCGGAGGAGACAGTCAACGGCCTTACCATCGGCGCTCGCAACCTCGATCTGGGTGTCTGATGCCGACCGCCCTTTCGCGCGCGCTAATGTGAAACCCTATCCCGCTCTGGACACGGCGAACCCTTCGAGCGCACTCGGCCCGGGCTTCGCCGATGCAGTGAAACCCGACACCCTCTTGCCGGAGGCCCGCGAGCATCTGCGCGTCGTACGACGAGCGGAGAGGAGATTGTTGTCGTACCGGCCCGCGCAAGCAGGGGCGCCGGTCCGAGGGTTGCAGCGCCTCCCGCCTTGGCGGAGTGGAAGGCGGCGAAGCCCATACCAACGGGACAAACGCGGGAGCCGCAATCGCATCGAGAACCGCGCACAGAATTCACGATGCTCTCGGCGGCGTTTGTCAGAGAGCTCCTCGGTACATTTGGCAGGGGACAGGCTAGAAATCCCGCTGACACGCGCGGTGCTGTTTTGGAGATCGATGTTCACTCCTGGCGCCGTTGCTGGAAGGCGCCACGCAGTCATCAACTCTGAACCACAGCATCAAGGGCAGATCTGCGAGCCGTTGTGAGCGAAACCGCGCCCATAACTATTCTCATCATTCCTGCTATCATTGATGGAGCAACTGACCCGCGACAAAGACACTCCTGATGCGAACAAAGCGCCCGTACAGGCCTCACGGATCGGAATGTCGCTGCTGCGGTTCGCAGGAGGGCGATTGCCGGCCATGCGAAGCCGATAGATCCGAGAGATATCTCGCTGCTTAAATCGCTTCAAGCAAGGCGTAAGCTATCCCAAAAGCGGTGAAGATGATTGCTATTAAAATGACGAACAGCGGAACGCCTCTTCTCACCACGCGCACTGTGACAACATTTATCCAACCTCTGCCAACGAGAACTTTGCCGGATTGCCAATTCGATAGATCTACACCAGGATCGTACAACTTGACGCTAGATACGAAGACGGAGGGACTCACTACTACTCTGCCTTGCTGAGCGAGCCTCAGTTTTGCCACGCTGGTTGCTTCATTGGAGGCAGCATCACCACGGATGTACTGGCGATGTGGGGCGAACCCGACGCACTTTCTTCTCGACGGAGTGCGTCGGGCCGCCTTTAATGACCCTGCCTGGGGGCTTTATGCCCTTAGCGGATCGATGAGCTGGTAGGTCTGACAACGGCTTCAGGTTGACCGCTCGGGGCGCGTTTTGCCGTTCCTATGTAGGTCAAAGAGCTATTCTTCAACTCCAGGCTACCCGGTACGGACCCGTGATGTCCGCCAATTCTGGTAGGAGATGACGGATAGGACTTGAATCGCACCTTGCGTCAGGTTGTACGAAGCCGATGCAAGGTGCTTTCCCCGAGGTCGCCAAGACGCAACTCACAGGCGCTCTGACGACGGAAAAGAAGTGTTCATGTGCTGATGCCGCCGCTACTCGTTCTGCTTTCTATTTTCCTTAGTACGGGTGCGATAGTCTACGCCGCTTGCCGATCGCAACGCCGGCGGGATCGGCGCGTGCACAAGCACAATCGCGCCCATTCGCTCAGCTCGCGCCCCCGCGTTCAACTACCAAGGCGGCGGGCATTCTGATCCTTCAGCGGCAAAATGAGTCGTCCGCTGCAGCACCACTCGCGAAGGCCAGGCGACACGCGCTACCGTGCTAAAGCGAGCGCCGCAAGTCCTGGATTCGGTGCTTCTCGACCGGCTGTTCATCGATTTGATCGATGCCGCGGGGCCGATCCAACGCGACGGCGGATAGACGCGAAAGGCAGTTCTCGACCACTCGAGCGGTTTTTGCTAGACTTTCCTGTAATGGGTCACGCTGGTGCGAATGGCTAACCAGTCACGTGCCTCGAAAATCTCAAAGATTCGGCTGCGCGAAAGGCTGCATATCTCAATCAAAGGTCGTTGTGACGCGACAATTCTACTGTAAATCGTACAAGTGAGGCTCTTATCGTGACCAAGCGCTCTGAACCGCGGAAGGAAGCCGCAAATGTCGTAGGGCCGGAGGTGAGGCCGAGCGTTTTCGTCGTCGACGATGATCTCTCCATGCGCGAATCCCTGGTCAACCTATTTCGTTCGATCGGTCTACATGTCGTTGCTTACGGATCGGCCCAGGAACTGCTCCAGAGCGAGCTTCCTGATGTTCCTAGCTGCCTCGTGCTTGACATCAGGCTGCCAGGATCGAGCGGGCTTGAGCTCCAGAGTGAGTTAGCCAAACTGAAGATTCACATTCCCATCATTTTCATCACCGCTCATGGCGATATTCCGATGACCGTCAAAGCCATGAAGAGTGGAGCAATCGATTTTCTCAGCAAGCCGTTTCGCGATCAGGAACTGCTCGATGGCGTCGTCGCAGCTATCGAACAGGATCGGAAGAGGCGGGGTGTAGACAAGGTGGTCGGGAGGCTGCAGTCCTTGTTTGAGGCCCTAAGTCCACGAGAGCAGGATGTCTTGAAACTGGTCGCCGCCGGCCTGTTGAACAAACAGGTAGCCGCGGAACTCGGGCTCGCCGAGATTACAGTAAAAATCTATCGCGGGCACGTGATGAAGAAGATGGGCGCTCGATCGCTAGCCGATTTGATCAGGATGAGTGAGAGGTTGGGAATTGGCACCGACCGTTTCAGGGTACAAACCTAAGTATGATTTTACAATTTCATCGAACACGCGCACCCTTCAGCTGGCCGTCATGCTTCTGCCACCGCCTTCGCCCAACTAGAACGGGTTGTCTTGTCCAGATATTCAACTGTTTCCGTTGTCGACGACGATCCTTCGATTCGTGCCGCACTGAACAACCTTTTGAAATCGCAGGGCCACGTCGTTCATACGTTTGCGTCGGCTGAGGACTTCTTGCGGTCGTCTCAATTGAAGAACACGTCCTGTGTCATTGCAGACGTGCAGATGCCCACGATGAGCGGCTTTGAACTTTTGGAACAGATGCGGGCCCAGGGTCACGCCGCGCCATTCATCTTGATTACTGCCTTCGCGGATGATCGTACGCGAGCCCGCGCGTTGAGCGCCGGTGTAGCTGGCTTTTTCGCCAAACCCTTTGCAGGTCTGGAGTTGATAGCCTGCCTCGATGAAGCGCTGCGCGAGCATCGTGGCGGAACGGATGCGTAAAAGACGGGGAAGCAGTCTCGACCACACCGCGCCCGCGCGGCGCTTACGATATCGATCAATGTGCCGCTGCCATTGCTGACCTCGTGCCGGTGGCGACCATGGCCTTTCCACCTTGCCGCATTCCTGTCGCGGTTGTTGTGCCTTCGGCCTCTCATCGAAGCACTTGCAAGGGCTCCTGACAAAACCGCCACTGGTATGATCGCGTAATCAGACGAGGCGAGGCCCTCCTCGGCCTGACAAAGGTGCGCACCAACGGCGATGCTGGGCTTGGGTCGAAAGTACCACGGCAGCGGCTTGCCAGGCAGGACCTCGCCGAAAAGGGTTCACCCGACGCTTTCGCGAGTGCTCCAGAGAAAGTCCGGCCCCGGAGTCTGTGGGAGGATGACGCGCCAATCACAGCGAAATCACGCAGCCTTTCAAGACGATCGCTGCATTCACAAAAGGCTGTAGGCCATGTTGGACTTCCGAAAGATCCACAGTTTGCACCGCGAGATTCGTGCGTTCCATCCCAGCATCCTTCGGCGGGCAGAAGCACCCGAAACTTACGCATCCGTTGCAGCCGTAAGACTAATGCCGCTGGTCGATGCGATCTCACGCCATGCCTTCGCTACCGACCGAAGCGCATCGGACCCTTTTGGGTCACGATGAAAGTTATGACATTCGTTCTCCTTCACACAATTTGTCCTGACGCAAGCTAGCCGCAAGGCAGGCGCGAACTCCTCGCGCGCGGCTAAGCAAGCCTGTCCGCGAAAGACGACTTTAGCCAATGGCGTCCGCTGGATGTGGACGACACTACTAGACATAGTAGCTTTGTTCCGCATGATTCTCAGGTAAATCGCTGGAGATGATTTTCAGACGCGCTACGCGCTACCCAAAGCACGTCGAGAGGCGTGGAACCGCGCGTTCACCGTTTGCCTATCTCGTACGATGTTGGCCGCGCTTGTCCGTCGGGCAGATTTTCTTGTCGAGGAGACGATCACATGGTTGGAGTACACGGGCCACACAGAATGAAAACAGTCGAAACGCTAGAGTCGAATGTGCGCTCGTACTCACGTTCCTTTCCTGCTGTCTTCAGTAGGGCGCGCGGCTCGATTATGTTCACCGAGGGTGGCCGAAAGGTCATTGACTTTCTGTCCGGCGCTGGAGCGCTAAACTATGGCCACAACAATCAGGAGATCAAAGCAGCAATCAGCAAGTATCTGGAGTCGGACGGCGTCGTCCATGGCTTGGACATGGCCACTCCAGCAAAGGTCGAATTCATGGAGACCTTTAGCTCTGTCATCCTTCGTGAACGGAATCTTTCCTATCGCTTTCAATTTACGGGGCCTACGGGAGCTAACGCTGTTGAAGCAGCCTTAAAGCTCTCGCGTAAGATCACAGGGCGTCACAACGTCATTTCTTTCACGAATGGATATCACGGCCACAGCTTGGGAGCCCTAGCTGCGAGCGGTAACCGCTTTTACCGCAAAGCCAGCAGCATTCCCTTATCCGGCACAACTTTCATGCCGTATGATGGGTATCTTGACTCCGCTGACAGTCCGGCGGATTACGTGCGAAAGGTATTAATGGACGAGAGCAGTGGCATTGATCTTCCAGCCGCCATTCTCGTCGAAACCGTGCAAGGAGAGGGAGGCATTAACGTCGCCGGTAAGGAATGGTTGCAGTCAATTCAGGCTTTGGCAAAAGAGGTCGGAGCTATTTTCATAGTTGACGATATCCAAATGGGCTGTGGTCGTACAGGCGAGTTCTTCAGTTTTGAGTTCGCCGCCTTGTCGCCAGACATTGTTGTGATGTCGAAATCGCTGAGTGGGTACGGCTTGCCGTTGTCGATGCTCTTGATCAAAGAAGCGATCGACGCATGGGAACCAGGCGAGCACACGGGAACGTTTCGAGGGAACAACCTTGCGCTCGTTTCTGGCAAAGCGGCTTTGACTCTGTATTGGCGTGACCAGACGTTCTCGCACCAGGTCCAACGCTTGGGCGCATTTATGCGGCGTCGACTCGATGCTATCGCGCATCAGCACGGAAACAAGTTTGCTGTTCGTGGACGGGGCATGGTACGCGGCTTCGATTGCAAAACGACAGAGATCGCAGAGGCGACGTCACATAAAGCTTTTGCGAAGGGCTTGATTATCGAGCGATGCGGATCGACGGATCAGGTTGTGAAGTTCTTGCCCGCACTTACGATCGACCAAGACACGTTGGGACAAGGCCTAGACATATTCGAGGAGTCGTTGACCGAAACGTTGAATGCAGCCCGAGGAAGCTAATTTGTAGTCAGACGAGAGAAACTGTTGCACGACAGCATCGCCGCACAAGTCACTGGCGCGAGTCCCTTCTTGCCGCCGAAACGTTCAGGAGTTTTGAAGCCGTGATTATGGAGGTGATGCCTGAACGCCAATGCTGTCTGTGATCCGCCGAGTCGGCTGATGCGCGAAGAACGGCTGCTGCCCTCCTTGGTCCACAACACTGAGTGCGAGCAGCACCTTTGACCATAAAACCTCGCAATCGCGAGCGACTCTGGTCGAGCTGGTTCGCTATCAATCACCCTGCGAGTACGATCCAACTAGTACCTCGTCACAGAGATTATGACTCTTTGGAAGTGGCGGGGTAGGCGCCAGCCATTTTGGGGCGAGCCTTGTCTGTTGTGAACATCCATTTGATGCGGGAGCGGGCGGCATTTCGTTGTCGTTCCCAGGCGGTGATTTCGCGGCGCAGTCGCTTGGGGTCGTCGATCCTGCGATCCAGGCACTGGCGGACGCCGATTTCGATCTCGACCATGTTGAGCCAGCTTGCGTGTTTTGGGGTGTAGTGGAACTCGAGCCGTCGCAAAATCCGCCTGGCTTCGGCGGGCGGGAACGCCTGATAGAGGGCGCCGGCGGAGTGGGTCGATAAATTGTCCTGGACGACCCGGATGATCTCGGCGTCGGGATAATGGATGTCGACGAGATCACGCATGCATTGGGCGTAATCCCTTGCCGCTCGCCGCTCGGTGACCTTGACCTTGCGCCAGGGACGATGCACGTCGAGGAGAACGAAGAGATTGACCGTGCCATTGCGACGATACTCATAATCGTAACGTTCGAGCCTGCCGGGCTTGGCCGGGATGGGCTGACGCGTTTCGCCGATGAGTTGCACCGGGCTTTCGTCGAAGCACACCACTGGCCGTCTGGAGTCGGGTGCCTTGGCATAGAGGTCGAGCACATCCTCCATGCGGGCGACGTATTCGCCGTCGACCTGCGGAATGCACCACATGTCTTTGCGCCAGGGCTTGAGGGCATTCTCGGCCAGGCGCCGCCGAACCGTCTCGTGCGACAGGCTCTTGTGTTCGGTGAGCTTGACCATCGCACCCGCCAGCAGCTTTAGCGTCCAGCGGGCACGGCCCTTTGGCGGACTGGCGCAGGCTGTCGCCACCAGCAAGGCTTCTTCCTTGCCCGTGAGTTTGCGCTCCGCCCCGGGACGCGGCTCTTCGCTCAGCGCCCGCTCCAGATTGCCTTCCACGAAGCGTCGCTTGGTCCGGTACACGGTCGAGCCGCTCACGCCGACGCTCCTTGCGATCTCCTCGTCGCTGGTCTCGGCATCGGCGGCCAGCAAAATCTGCGCTCGCTTGAGCTTGCGGGACGCATGCTTGCCGCCGCTGAGCAGCGCCCTCAGTTCGGTGCGCTCGATTTGGCTGAGTTCGACCCGATAGCGTACATTCATGGCGTGCCTCCTCGTTCGAGGCACGCACGAACAACTGAATCGGATGGCCGGCGTGAGTCCTTCGACAAAACCCTTCACGCCCACGCAGGGGCAGTACCTGGCCTTTATCCACCTCTATACCCGGCTGCATCGCAGGCCCCCGGCCGAAACCGACATGCAGGAATATTTCCGCGTCAGCCCGCCTACGGTTCACCAGATGGTGCTGACACTGGAACGCGCCGGCCTCATCAGACGGCAGCCAAGGACGCCTCGCAGTATCGAGGTCCTCGTTGATCTGAAGCTCCTGCCGGAGCTAATCTGACCGACGACCCAACCTGTCAAAATCACTGTGCAGAGCCACTAGGGCCTTCGCGGATGCACACCAAAGCCACGAGCTGCACTAAGAGATGGCGCGACGAAAGTCGCGTCAAAGCACGCGCTGTTGACGGCGTCAGTTACACGAAACCGAACAAGCCTCCCAATCAGAAAGGTCGGTCCTCGGCTTTTGCTCCAGAACTGCAGAGCACCGCTATCGGCGTGCGCCCATAGCACGCTGCCGTAACCCCAGTGTTGGCGTGCTCGCGTTCAGTTATCAGAAGCCCCTATTGGCGTGAGCACCTCGGCGTCAAGCGAAATTGACGGACCAAATGTCAACTATGCTGGGCCAACCGAGGAAGCCCGACGCATCTGCCGGGTCTGAGATGCGTCGGGCCGAGTGGAGACTGAGCGTGACAGTCTTC
Source organism: Bradyrhizobium nivariense (assembly GCF_029846695.2). Lineage (NCBI taxonomy): Bacteria > Pseudomonadati > Pseudomonadota > Alphaproteobacteria > Hyphomicrobiales > Nitrobacteraceae > Bradyrhizobium > Bradyrhizobium nivariense. Next base: position 50,290 of record NZ_JARWCR020000066.1, read on the forward strand.
CTCCCACAAACGCGTCTGCAAGTAGTATGCCGCGCCCGTGCCGCTACAGCCGTGTCTCAAATTAGATATCTTGTCTTTGCCACAAAGTTCCCCGAGGCATTCAGACATGCCGGCCGACAGCTAGTTCTTGGAAGGCCTAACAAGCTGAGCCTATTCCCCTTCCAAAAACTTCCGCCATCGCCTTTCGTTTGGATCAAAAATGAGGCAGAAGAACCGGACAATGGGCCGCCGGCTCGTCAACAACAGATATCTAGATGTTTGATACATTGCTACCCGTGACTGGAACGAACGTCCCCAGTTCGCGCACGGCAGAGGCATACGATCGAGATCTCAGTTTAGATTTCGCGAAAGGTGCACTCATTGTTTTGGTGATTGTTGGGCACCTGATCCAGTATGTCATCTACCGAGACGACGGGTTTTGGTATTCGCCGTACTACAAATCGATCTATATGTTTCACATGCCACTTTTTATGGCGATAAGCGGATATCTTTCTGCTCGATCGCTGCTGCAAAAGCCGCTCACTCGAGCCGCCAGCGACCGTGCGAAGCAGCTCTTGCTGCCGATGCTGTTTTGGTGGGCGATGATGGAGACAGCTAAGTTAGCGGTGTTGTGGCGCGCGACCAGCCTAACGAGCGGACTTTTGGAATTTGTAGACGATCTCGCTGGCACATATTGGTTCATCTGGGCCACGTTTATTTCCTACCTTCTCATCAAGATTTCTACCAGGCTCACCCGCCGATCGTGGGTCATAACTGGCTCAGCGATACTGGTCGCGCTCGCGCCTCTGACATTCTCCATATCACCGCTGATCAGATTCACTTACCCGTTCTTCTGCTTCGGCTTCTTGCTTGCTCAATCGAGAGAACGATCGACGAGTGCATTGCGACATCACAAGCCGGTCCTGATTTTATTTCTCTTAATAGTGACTTGCGTATGCTTTCTAGCTTGGGGCAAGAGCACCTATGTCTACAATAATCTTGGGGTAATTCACGACTTTCGGTCAACTCAAGACGTGCTTCTGATGTTTGTTGGCTCTGCAGCTGCGTCAGCAATCGCTATCGAACTCCTGCTGCAATGCTGGCGCTTTGGCCATTCAAATCGAATGGCCCGCTTTATCGCTGTGGAATTGGGCCAAACCACGCTGCTGCTCTACCTGGTCCAGGGTACCGTGTTCCGTCTCATGGATTTCATACAATTCGGAGAACTTTGGGATCTCACGACCCGGTTGATCATCGCCGGTGTGCTCGGGGCCGCGATCATTGCGATCGCCCTAACGATCCGCTCGATCGTTCGAGGCGTTCCATATCTGTCTCAGCTCGTCCTTGGAATGCCACCACGCTCAGGTCTCCCGCAAGCCAAACCTGCAATGTGAGCTGGTCCCGGTTGTCTGAACAAAAATTCCGCGTCGATAAGTGGAGCCTCTGCCGGGGTTAGGCCACCGCGCGGAGCGGTGGAAGGTTGAAGTAGGCTTGATCTGGGGTCATGTCGTCAAGACTCGAGTGGGGCCTTCGTCCGTTGTAGAAGTCGAGATATCGGCCGATCGAGCTGCGGGCCTCGCTGACGCTTTCATAAGCTCGCAGATAGACCTCCTCGTACTTGACGCTACGCCACAGCCGCTCGACGAACACGTTGTCCCGCCAGGCCCCTTTGCCATCCATGCTGATGGCGATGCCGTGGCCGGCTAGCAGACCGGTGAACGCCGTGCCCGTGAACTGCGAGCCCTGATCGGTGTTGAAGATCTCCGGCTTGCCATGACGAGCAAGAGCATCCTCCAACGTCTCGACGCAGAAGGCCGCTTCCATCGTGATCGACAACCGCCACGACAGAACACGACGCGTCGCCCAGTCCAGCACCACGGCGAGATAAACAAAGCCGTGCGCCATTGGAATGTACGTGATGTCCATGGCCCAGACCTGGTTCGGGCGCGTGACCTCCATGCCGCGCAGCAGATACGGATAGATCTTGTGGCCGGGCTCGGGCTTGGTGGTGCGCGGACGGCGATAGAGCGCTTCTATCCCCATGCGCTGCATGAGCGTCTTCACATGCCGGCGGCCGATCTTGCACCCCTGCAAAGCCAGCAGGCCTCGCAACATACGCGAACCGGCGAAGGGGAACTCCAGGTGCAGCCGATCGAGACGCCGCATGATCTCGAGGTCGGCTGAAGAGACCGGACGCGGCAGATAATAAACGCAGCCGCGGCTGATCTTCAAAACTCCGGCCTGCTTGGTGATCGACAGATCGTGTTCACGGTCGATCATCGCTTTGCGCTCAGCAATCCCGCCTTGGTGAGCGCTCCTTCTAAAAAACTGATCTCGGCGCTGCACGCCCCCTGTGGGATAGAAACGAATTGGCGATAGACTGCGTTCGGAAGGGAGCGGCCGATACGATTTTGGTGGCATTTTAACCCCGTCAAAAAACCTG
>NZ_JARWCR020000067.1:0-52682 GCF_029846695.2 Bradyrhizobium nivariense
GAAGGAATTCAAACGCATAGCGATGCGATGTGACAAGACAGACGGCAGCTTCGCAGCGATGATCTACCTCGCCACCGCTGTCATCCATTCCAAGTGAATCTCAACAGACCCTAGAGCATGATCCGGACCCGAAGGGCCGCGTTAGCGCAAAGTGCGTAGCTGTTTTCCGACAAGATCATGCTCAACCAACAAGCCATCACTATTGATGACGGCGATGGCGGGAGCGGACGACAGGCGTAGCGGGTGACGGATAGGCCGCATAGGCATCGCTCGGCATTCCCTGCTGGCCGAGAGACCCGCGCGCGGCGGGCGTGAGCTGGCCGCCATTCAGAACGTCGCGGTCCGGATGGGCCGCCTGATAGGCCGCAGGCTCGGAAAACTGCGCCTGCGCCATTGTCGGCATCAAGGCCGCCGCCGACAATAGCGCGGCCGCAACGGCAATCTTCGTGCGGGTCATCGTCCTTCTCCATATTCTCATTCGGGGGCTGGCCGATTGAACCCCCGTGATGGGGCGGGTCCTCCGATTCAAGTACGAGCATCATCTAGGCCTGTCTTTCGCGAACGCCCGCCGTTGCAGATCACGCTTGCGTGCAGTTTTGAAATTGACCTGCACGGCCGCAGCTGTGCTATGCGAGCGATGGCGATCAACAGTTCGGGATCGCCTAGGCGACAGGGACGATCTGTTGGAAACGCTCACCTACGCGCTGCTGCTGCTCGGCGCACTGGCCGGGGGCTTCGTCTCGGGCCTTGCCGGATTCGGCACGGCGCTGATGGCGCTCGGCATCTGGCTCTACGTGCTGCCGCCCTCGCTCGCGGTGCCCCTGGTGCTGATCTGCTCGGTGATCGCGCAGAGCTCGACACTGCCGTCGATGTGGAAGAGTTTTGATCTCTCGCTGGTCTGGCCGTTCCTGATTGGAGGACTGATCGGCGTGCCGCTGGGCACCATGCTGGTCGCCTCCGCCGATCCAAAAGTGTTCAAGCTGAGTGTCGGCGTGCTGCTGTTGATCTTCTCGAGCGCGCTGTATCTCAACAAGAAGCCGCTCGCCATCACCTTCGGCGGCCGCATTGCCGACGGAGCGATCGGTTTTGCCGGCGGCATTTTGGGCGGACTTGCCGGACTGTCGGGGCCGCTGCCGATCCTGTGGGCCAACATCCGCGGCTGGAACAAGCACGAGCGGCGCGGCATCTTCCAGCTGTTCAATTTCACCGTGCTCGCCACCGCTTTGGGATTGCAGACCGCCTCGGGCCTCGTCGCCTTCAAGGTGGTCTGGCTCGCGCTGGTCGCCTTTCCCGGCACGCTGATCGGCGCATGGGCCGGCGCGCGCGTCTATCACGCGCTGAGCGACAAGCATTTTGGCGATGTCGTGCTCGGTCTCTTGTTCCTGTCGGGCCTCGGCCTCGTCTGGAACAGTTTTGGCACGCACTAATTCCGTATTTTCTTCGTGGCGAGCGCCATGCCGCCCGCAACGCCAACGCCAAGCACGTAGATCCAGCCCTCGGCGAAATCGAACAGATGCGAGTTGAGTAGCGAGGACAGCATGTTCTGCACCACGATCAGGAGGCCGACCCAGCAGGCCAGCCCCTCGCCGCGAAACAGCGAGAGATGTGCGAACCAGAGCGCATAGAGGATCATGACACCCAGCGCCCCCCATTGCACGGCGACATTGAGCGTCTGGTTGTGGGGATCACCGACGATTTCCGCCCGCATCCCGCTCTCGCCAGCAGCCGCGCGCTCGAACAAGCCGCGGATCGCGCCGGTGCCGTGACCGAGCAGCGGCGCGTCCGCCGTGAACGCGAGCGATTTGCGCCAGAACTCCAGTCGGGACCCCATGCCGCTGACGTCGTTGCCGACGATACTGACTTCATAGTCTCCGCTGAACTTGGCGACCGTCGAGCGCAGATGCGGCGAGACGGTCCACAGCAGTAAGGCCAGCAGCCCCATCGCGCCGGCGGCGAGCAGCGCGGCGCGGCGGCGCAGATGCAGCAGCGCGAACACCCCAATCAGGATCGGCAGCGTCACCAGCGCCGTGCGCGAGACCACGACGAACATCATGTTGGCGAGGAATCCGATCGCGAGCGCCGCGAACAGCGCCGCGATGCGGAAGCGGCCTCGTCGCAGCAGCGACACGATCGGGTAGACCAACGCAATCGCACAGAGCGCGAACTCCTGGCTCTGGTCGATATAGTTGCGCACCGCGATCCCGCTTTCGACCTTGTAAGGCCCGCGCGACAGATAGAGTTTCAGCGACAGTGCGGGGTCGATGGCGACGGCGAAGGAATAGAGCATCAGCGCCGTGCAGGACGCCAGGAACGCGGAAAACACCCAGTTGCCATAGGGCCAGCGCTCGAACTGGTAGATCAGAAGCGGGATCACCAGCAGCTTCGCCGCCGGCCCGATCGCGTGGATTCGGTCCGGCCATGGCGCATCCGACCAGAGCGTGCCGATGGCGGCGAGTGCGACCAGCGCAATCGGCAGCAGGCAGATCGGCCGAAGCAGCGAACGCGGAAACTCGCGAAGGTCGACGAACGCGAACGCGATCAGCCAGGGAATAAGCGCAAAGGTGAGCCCGGTCGTGGTCCACGGCAGCAGCAGCGCGATCAGCGCGACGAAGCGGGCTGGCGTGCGATAACGTGCCGCCCAGATCACGGAGAGCCAGGAATCGGGCCGCTGCTCGTTCAACACATCGGTCATTTGGCCCCTTGCAGCCGCCATCCCCACGGCGCGGCAAATTAGCCGGAGCCGTGGGGCTGGGACAAGCGATCGCTACGCGGGCGCGCGTGCAGGAGACGCCACCGGCTCGGGCGCAGCCTGCTCCGGAGCCTCTTCGTTCCGGAGCACCACCAGGCGCTTCCCGAATTCACGCCGTAGCAGCCACAAGCTCAGGGCCGCCTGCAGCGTGGTTGCCGCGATCGACAGGTACCAGACGTGCTCCATCCGGAAGCCCGGCCGCGTCGATAGCCAGATCGCCGGCAGCGAATAGGTGAACACGCGCGTTGCCGAGCTCCACAGCACCGGCTTGGTATTGCCGAGGCCCTGGAACATGCTCGAGCAGGTGAAGATCAAGCCCTGCGCCACCATGTTGAACGAGATGATGCGCAGGAACAGGAAGGCGATCTCCATGGTCTCCCGGTCGTTCGAGAACCCCGCGAGCAGGAGCTGCGGCTTCAACTGCGCAAGGCACATGAAGCCGATCATCACGACACTGGTGATCAGCGCCGCCTTGACGAAGGTTTCGCGCACGCGTTCGCCCTTTCCGGCGCCCATGTTCTGGCCGGCGATCGGCCCGGCGGCGAGTGCAACCGCAAGCGCCGGCATCTGGATCAGGCCCAGGACCCGTTGTCCGATCCCGAAACCCGCCTGCGCCGCCGCGCCGAAATCGCGCAGCACGAAATAGACCACCGCCATGAGGATGAACATCATCGCGAACTCGCCGCCGGCAGGCAGGCCGACATTGAGGATGCGCATCAGATGACGCGGTTGCGGACGCCACTGCGCCGGATTGAAGGCGACATAGCGCTCGACCTTGCGGAAATAGGCAAGCAGCATCAGGCCGCCGATGGCGACCGCGACAGAGCTCGCCAGCCCCGCACCGGCGACGCCGAGCGCGTAGCCGGTGCCCCAGCCCGAGATCAGCACCGGCGCCAGCGCGATGTTGATGACGACCGCGACGACACGCACCAACATTGCGGGGCGCACGATGCCGGTCGCGCGCAGCGCGGATGCAATCACTTGCATGACGAACTCCAGGGCGAGTGCCGGCATGAACCACAGCAGATAAATGGTTCCCGCCTCGATCGTGGCCTGGTCTGCGGCGATCGAACGCATATAGAGGGGCGACAGCGCCGATCCCGCGATCAGGGTCAACAGGCCGAACAGCGCTGACAGCGCGACCGCCTGGTTGAAGATCAGATTGGCGTCCGGCCGATCCTTGCGTCCCACGGCATGCGCGATCAGCGCCACCGTGCCGACGCCAAGCACCTGCATCAGCGCGTTGACGAGAAAGCCGGCGTTGCCGGCCGCCGCCACGCCCGCGACCGCGGCATCGCCCAATCCCGAAACGAAGTACAGATCGACCAGCTGGCAGATCATGATCGAGATCATGCCGGCCATGATCGGCGGCGACATGACCAGGATGTGTCTCACGATGGAGCCGTCTGTCAGGTCTTTCATGTCATTCCATCCTTGACGGATTCCTTGACGGTTTCCCTGGCGACGCGGCCGATATTGGTCCGCCGGCCGCGCGCCACTCATTCCGCTGCTGCGATACGTCCGAGCTCCACCACCTGGCGCTCGAACAGGCCGCGATAGATGCCGCCGGGCTTGGCCGCGAGCTTGGCATGGGTGCCTTGCTCGACGATGTCGCCGCGGTCGAATACCAGGATCCGATCGAGACTGCGTACCGTCGACAGCCGGTGCGCGATCACGATCGAGGTACGGCCCCTCATCAGCCGCTCCATCGCTTGCTGGATCAGCGCCTCCGACTCCGAATCGAGGCTCGAGGTCGCCTCGTCCAGGATCAGCACCGGCGCGTCCGCCAGGAAGGCGCGCGCCAGCGCGACCCGCTGCCGCTCGCCGCCCGAGAGCTTGACGCCGCGCTCGCCGACCAGCGTGCCGTAGCCTTTCGGCAGGCGCAGGATGAAGTCGTGCGCGTTCGCCAGCCGCGCCGCCTGCTCGATCGCCTCCACGCTGGCCCCGGGCCGGCCATAAGCGATGTTCTCGGCGAGCGAGCGGTGAAACAGGATCGGATCCTGCTGCACGATCGCGATCTGGCTGCGCAGCGATTGCTGCGAGGCCAGTGCGATGTCTTGCCCATCGATCAGCACGCGGCCGCCGGTGACGTCGTAGAGCCGCTGCACCAGCTTGACGAAGGTGGTCTTGCCGGAGCCGGAGCGGCCGACGAGGCCGACACGTTCGCCGGCGCGGATCGTGACCGACAGTCCGTCGTATAGCGGCGCGCGATGGCCGCCATAATGGAACGTGACGTGGTCGAACACGATCTCGCCGCTCTCGATCGCGATCGGCCGTGCGTCCGTCGCGTCCGCAATCCCGATCGGCTCGTCATGGATCGCCACCAGCTCCTCCATGTCGTTGACCGAGCGCTGGAGGTTGTTGATGTGCATTCCGACGTCGCGCAAATAGGCATGGATGACGTAATAGCTCGTCAGCACATAGGTGACGTCGCCGGGCGAGGCTCGCCCCGACATCCACAGCAGCACCGCGCCGCCGATCACGGAGGCGCGTAAGGCCAGCAGCAGCGAGAGCTGCGCCACGGCGGTGTAGTTGTAGCGAAACCAGGTCCGCCGCACCCGCACGCGCCAGCGGTTGATGACGCGGGCAAGCCGCGCATCCTCGCGCGCTTCGGCGCCGAAGGATTTCACCACCGCGTTGCAGGTCAGCGCATCCGCCAGCGTGCCGCCGACCTTGGTGTCCCAGGCATTGGAGATGCGCGCGGCCGGCGCGATGTAGCGCGTCGAGAACAGCACCGTCATCGTGACATAGACCAGCGCGCCGAGCGCGATCACCCCGCCGAGCGAGGCCCAGTGCACGCCGAGCAGGACCATCGACCCGATCAGCACGACAAGCGAGGGCAGCAGCGCCAGCAGGATAGTATCGTTGAGGAGGTCGAGCGCCCACATGCCGCGCGTGATCTTGCGCACGGTGGAGCCGGCAAAGGAGTTGGCGTGCCAGTCGGTCGAGAAGCGTTGCACGCGCATGAACGCGTCCTGCGCAACCTCCGACATGATCTTCAGCGTGAACGGCACGATCGCCTGCAGCCCTGCGAGCCGCAGCACCATCGAGGCTGCGCCCAGCGCCACGATGGCGCCGAACGCGACCAGCGCCGCGTGACGCGCACCGGAATCCGACGGACCGCGCGTCAGGGCATCGATCAGGTGTCCCGAGAACACCGGCATGAACAGGTCGGCGGCGGTCGCGCCCAGCAGGCTGCCGACGACGACCAGCGTAGGCCCCGGCTGCTTCAGCCAGTGCCGGAACACGAAGGGCAGCACCACGCGTATCGCTGCGGGCCTTTTCGACAGAGCGGTCATGGCATCATCCGGCCGCTTTTGGCGCGGGCCGGCTCCATTGATGGACGCAAGCCGGCCGCGAGGGCCAAGACGGCGTCACTTGAAGTTGGTTTTGACTTGGGGAGCGGAGCGATCGGAACTGGAAGCCCAATCGAAGCTGGCGGAAGAGGCCTCTAGGAGGCCGAGCACATACCGAGCCGGAACATCATCGAGCGCGGGCGTACGATCTGCGAATGCGACGAAATCATGCAAATCCCTCCCGGTTCGATGAATGAGATGCGCTTTATAGATGTGTCACTGGCGATTTGCAACGGGGCTCGCGCGAGATCACGCACGGGTGTTGCAAATTAGTGCGCGTCGCCGCGCGCTCCCCCGTCATGCCCGGCGACCCGGCTACGCCAAGGCTTCGCCGAGGTTGAGGTCCAGGGGCGCCGAAGCTTTTAGCGTAGGCGGCAGGCGGGGCATCCAGTACGCCGCGGCGCCTCGGCCCTATCACAACCTTCTCGGAATACCCGATCGCCCGGTCAAGCCGGGCGATGACACCGAATGCGTGGCTGGCTTAGTGCGCGTCGCCGCTGGCGCCGAACGGCGAGGCCGGCTTCTTCAACAGCGTGACGAGCAGGCTGAGGCCGAGATAGAACAGCGTCAGGATGAAGAAGGCATCGCCGAAGCTCATCACGACCGCCTGGCGGTGCACGAGTTGCGAGAGCTGCTTCATCGCCATCAGCGTGGAATCGCCAAGCCCCTGGAACTTCTGCATGAACATGGTCAGGGTTTCGGTCGCGGTCGCGTTGCCCCAGGTCACGCGCTCCTGCAGGCGCGTGATGTGCAGGTCCGTGCGGTCGTTGAGCACGGTGTTGATGACGGCGAGACCCACGGCGCCACCGAGATTGCGCATCAGGTTGAAGAGGCCCGAAGCATTCTTCACCCGGTCCGGCGCCAGCGTGCCGAGTGCGATGTTGTTGGTCGGCACCATCGCGAACATCATGCCGATGCCGCGCAGGATCTGCGGAATCATCAGCTCGTAGAAATCGTAGTCGCGCGTGATCCAGGTCATCTGGTAGGAGCCGAGCGCGAACACGACGAGGCCGAACGCAATCATGTAGCGCATGTCGTACTTCGCCATGAGGCGGCCGACCAGCGGAGCGACCAGGAACATGGTGATGCCGGAGACGAACACGGTCTCGCCGATCATCAGAGCGCTGTAGCCGCGCACTTCGGCAAGATAGCGCGGATAGATATAGGTCAGGCCGTAGAGGCCGATGCCGATGCAGAACTGAAGTACGCAGCCGATCGCGAAATTGCGGTTGGAGAAGGTGCGCAAATTGACGATCGGCTCGACCGCCGTGAACACGCGCCAGAAGAAGGCGATCGCCGAGACGGCACAGACCGCGGCGCAGATCGCGACCGAAGTGTCCTGCACCCATTCATATTGCGGGCCTTCTTCCAGCACATATTCCAGCGTGCCGAGGAAGCCGGCCATGAAGAGCAGGCCCCACCAGTCGAAGCGGTCGAGCAGCTCGAAATGCGGCTCGTCGAAATCGACCAGCGCCAGCACGCCCAAGGTGATGCCGATACCGGGCACGATGTTGATGAAGAACAGCCAGTTCCACGACATCAGGTCGGTGATGTAGCCGCCGACGGTCGGCCCGATGGTCGGCGCCAGCGTCGCGACGAGCCCGATGATGGGGCCGACGATGTGGAATTTGGTGCGCGGGAAGACGGTGTAGGCAGAAGCGAACACCGTCGGGATCATGCCGGCGCCCAGAAAGCCCTGCAGCACGCGCCAGAGGATCATCTCCTCGATGGTCGTGGCGAAGCCGCAGAGCAGGCTCGACACGGTGAAGCCCGCCGCCGAGATCGCGAACAACAGCCGCGTGCCGAAGGCCCGCGACAGGAATCCCGAGAGCGGGATCGCGATGACCTCGGCGATCAGATAGGCGGTCTGGACCCAGGAGACTTCGCTGGAGCTCGCCGACAGTCCGGCCTGGATTTCACTCAGGGAGGCCGAGACGATCTGGATGTCCAGGATCGACATGAACATCCCGAACACCATGATGATGAAGGCGAACAGCCGCTTCGGCGCGATGCGCTCCGAAGCCGGGTTCGCCATCATGGCGGCGGAAGCGGTGGTGGCGTTGGCCATGGTCTGACCTCGCAGCGCTCGAGAGGCGCGCTTACTGCGGATGGATCATGGTGGAATCGTCGAGATCGATCTCGCTGTCGGCGTCGGCCGCGCCCTTGTTGGTATCGACGGTCGCATAGACCGACATGCCGGCACGGAGCAGGTTCTGCTTCGCCACCGACTTCGGCACGCGGATGCGGACCGGCACGCGCTGCACGATCTTGGTGAAGTTGCCGGTGGCGTTGTCAGGCGGCAGCAGTGTGAACACCGAGCCCGAGCCCGCCGCGATGCTATCGACGACGCCGGAGAACTTGCGCATGCCGTAGGCGTCGACCTTGATCGTCACCGGCTGGCCGGGGCGGATGCGCTTGAGCTGGGTTTCCTTGAAATTGGCGTCGATATAGACGTTGTCGAGCGGCACGACGTTGCCGAGCCGCTGGCCGACCGCGACGAAGTCGCCGGCGCTGACGAGGCGGTTCGAGAACGTTCCGTCGACCGGCGCGCGCACCGCGGTGAAGGCGAGATCGCGTTCGGCCTTGGCCAGCGTGGTCTTGAGCTCGGCGAGCTGCGCCTGCGCTTCGGCCTGCTGCGCCTTGGCGACGTCGACATTGCTGACCGCGACGTCATAGGCGGCCTGCGCAGCCTTGACCGCGGCGGCGCCCTGATCGCGTCCGGCTTCGGAGCTCTCGAAGGTGGCGCGCGAGGCAAAACCCTTGTTGCTCAGCGCCTGCTGGCGCTCATAATCGAGATCGGCGCGCTTGAGGCCGGCTTCGGCGGAGACGAGTTGCGCCTTGGCCTGTGCGACCTGGCTGTCGAGCGCCGCGACCTGGCGGCCGATGCGATCGATGGTGGCCTGCTGGGTCGCGATCCTGGTTGCGGCGGCGTCGACCGCGATCTTGTAGTCGCCGTCGTCGATGCGGAAGACGATGTCGCCGGCGCGCACCGTCGTGTTGTCGCCGGCGAGGATCGAGGAGATGTGGCCGGCAACGCGCGCGCCCAGCATGGTGTTGTTGGCGCGGACATAGGCGTCGTCGGTGGCGACGTAGAAGCGGCCGACCAGCGTGTAATAGCCGACATAGCTCGCGGCCGCGAGCGCCAGCACGAGGCCTACTCCCATCATCACGAACTTGCGCTTGCCGGACTTCGGCGCGCCGGCGGCGGCGGGCGCGTCCGGGGCTGCGGCCGGTTTGTCGGTCACGGGCTTCTCCGGCGCCTCGCCGGGGCGGCGCTTGGTTTCCTCGGCCACATGAGAGCGCAACTGCTCGGCGAGAACTGCGGACGTCTCGGTGGCAGCGTCACCGTTCGCAGACGCCGGCGTCTCCACCTTGTCCTGGCGAAGGACGCGCGCAGCCTGGTCTCTCAATACGGCCATAAAGGCCTCCCCAAAAAAAGCGCGATGAGGGACGGCCGCCGTGCGGCCGGTTCTCCTTCGCTTATCCCAAATACCATTGACTGAACGGTTCGGTCAATATACATAATAATCCCAAGCAGACCCTACTGGTCCGAATCCTTTTATTTCGGTTTCGTGGCCCTGGACCGATCCAAAAACTTTCCGAGACACTAAACCAATGGTTGTAGCCGACCGCGAACATCTGCACGTCATCCAAGAGGAGGACAGCTCCAAACGCCGCCAGATCCTGGACGGGGCCCGCAAGGTGTTCATGGATCTCGGTTTCGACGGCGCCAGCATGGGCGAGATCGCCCGCGCGGCGCAGGTCTCCAAGGGCACGCTTTACGTCTACTTCGCCGACAAATGCGCGCTGTTCGAAGCCATCCTCGAGCAGGAGGCGCTTCAGCACGGTCAGGTCGTGTTCAATTTCGATCCCGCGCGCGATGCGGGGACCACGCTGAAGGATTTCGGCCAGGCCTATATCCATCTGCTGTGCCGGCCCGGCGGCGGGTCCGCGATCCGCACCGTGATGGCGATCGCCGAGCGCATGCCCGACGTCGGCCGCCGCTACTATGCGCGGGTGCTGGACAAGACCATCAACCGCCTCTCTGACTATCTCAAAGCCCATGTCGCCACCGGCGATCTCGATATCGACGATTGCGACCTTGCGGCGTCGCAGTTCATGGAGCTGTGCAAGGCCTCGCTCTTCCTGCCCTTCGTCTTCCAGGCTGCGCCCGCACCGTCGGAAGAGCGCATGAGCGAAGTCGTCGACAGCGCGACGCGGATGTTTCTGGCGACGTATCGAGCGAAGTAGCGGCAAGCTGGGCATGCGTTGCAGGCCGTTCCGGCGGTCCTATATTGGGGCTCATGTCCCGTGATCTTCGCCCGCCCGTCGATATCCTCCATTACGAGATCGTTCAGGAACAGGCCTCCGCGCTTGGCCGGATGGGCCACACGCTCGAACAGGCGCTAGCGCGCTTGCGCGAGTTCGACGCCGCCCATGCCCTCCCTGAGGTGCCGGCCTCGATGCAACCCGCCAGGCGCAAGCTGGTGATGAAAGCCGGCCACGCGCTATGGATGTTCGTGGTGCAGCGTGAGGCATCCGGCTTGCGCGACAGCCGCCACATCATGCGGACCTACAATGTCCCGGCCGAAGTGCAGCGCTGCATGGGCATGGTCCCAGCACCGTCCAAGTCGGCCTGAAAATGATTCCCTCGGCGCCTGGCACCAGGGCGTGTACTCATTGAGCGGCTGGCCGCCTGATGTCCGGTTTAACGCCAACACCGGCCGAAGAGCGGATGGCCCTCCGAGGTCGCAGATGGGCCAATAGGTAACATTCGAGATGTAAGAGGCCGTCGACGTCAGCAAGCGAATAGCCTTGCTTCTTATTGCTCCCGGACCCCTCCCTTCCTCAGCCCATCGAGAATGTCGTCGATCTCTCGGCGAAACTGCGGGTTGGTTGACATTGAGTAAACAAGATCACGGTACCAATGGATCGTGAAGTCTGGTCGCAGCTTGTTCAATTCAGTCAAGCTCCGCTGTGCCTGTTCCAATTGCCCCGTGGCTCCATAAGCCGAAGTCAGATCTACATAAGCGTACATGTGCGAGTTGTTCAGATTGACCGAGCGCCCGCATTCCTCGATGGCTTCTCCATATTGGTGCAGGTGCAAGTGTGCATGGCAGAGCCAGAAGCGCCATTGGAAAGCAAAAGGATCTCTGGGACTGAGACGGAGAGCCAACTGGACCGGCGAGAAGGCTTCGCGCGCGCGCCCGGAGGCGACGAGTGCAATCGCTTTAGCAGCGTAGGCAGCTGGATTATTTGGATCAATTTCGAGCGCCGTATCGTATTCAGCCAATGCCTCCTCAGGACGTCCAAATAGAAGAATGGTTCCCTTGGTCGTATGAGCACTCGCGCTTGCCGAGCTTTTGGACAGAACTCTGTCGATGAGGTCGATCGCTTGCTTTTTGTCTTCAACAACGGACGTAGACCATCGGTTGTTCACACCAGCCGCTAGACACCGCGCTTTGCCAATCATGGCTTCGACGTTGTCCGAATCGAGGCGCAGCGCGTCATCGAATAGGTCCCTTGCCTGACCATTTTGGATCTTCGACTGCGGCCCATAGAGCTTTGCCCAGCCGCGCATCGTAAAGTCCGTAGCGTCTGGATTTCTCGATCGGTCTACTTCGCTGCGACGGCTTTCGGCTTGGATCAGTTCAATGTTAAGCGAGCGAGCGAGCCGCGCTGTGATCTGGTCCTGCAAGGCGGCGAGGTTCGTACGATCGCCGTCGAAACGATCGGACCAGACGTCCCGACCGCTCGCGATATCCGTAAGTGATACGTTGACCCGAACCTGATCCCCGTTGCGCCGCACCGCGCCCTGGACCGCCCAGCGGATGCCAAGGTCCTTGCCGAGCGTCCTGAAGTCGATCTGCTTGTTCTTGTATGTAAACGCCGTTCCGCGTCCGATAACGAACGCGCCGGGCATTTGCGCGAGGTCGGTCGTTAGGTCGGTTGTGATGCCGTCGGCGAAATAGTCCTGCTCCAGATCGTTGCTGACGTTTGCGAACGGCAGAATGACAAGTGACAAGCGGGGAGCAATGTCGGGCCGGGCCATAGCCTCCCTCTGCGTCTGTTGCTTGTCCGGAAACACGTCGGTGCGGAGCGTCTTCCACACAGTCCAATAGCCGACGAGGCCACCCGCGATCGCACCGATAGCCGCGATCGAAGCGAGCGCCCCGCCGATCAATTGCATTCGCATCCGGAAGCGGCCCTTAAAGTTGCGAGTCGATGCCGGTTGGTCCGGAGGCTCGTCATCAGATGGCGTTTTGTTCAGTGGGTCACTATCGGATGCCGGTTTATTCGGTCGGTCGCTGGAGACTTCTGAGTCCGTCACCATTGCCTCCCCGCAGGGGCCAAACGCCCGGGTGCTCGAACCTACCAGAGTTTTGCGGCTTTGCGTTGGTCAGGGTTGCTGACTAGGTTCACGGCGCTTACAAGTTGTTGCGGTGATGTTGAATGGACGTCCAGCTCGGGCCACAAGCCGCCGACCATGCTCAAGGCGGGAGACTCCCGTTTTGCGTCGGTAAGCTGACCTTGTCGGTAAGCTGACCTTTATGAGTACACGCCTAGTCGGTAACCTGCTTCCGGAGCGCAGCGAGATCGTTGACGACCATCTTGGTCGGGCCAGTCGAGATGATGCCGTCGTCCTGGAGGCGGCTGAGGATCAGGCTGATCGACTGGCGCGTCGCGCCGATCATGCGCGCGAGATTGGCCTGCGTGATGCGGCCGAGCGGGATCGGGCCCGTTTCATCCTGGGCCGCGTTCTCGCACAGCTTGACCAGGAGCAGCACCAGCCGTTCCGCCGCCTTCTGTCCCGCCAGCGTCTGCGCCAGCATCGAATAGGTCTCGCCCTTGAAGCCGAGGCACTCGATCAGCGCGACTGCGAACGACGGCGACTGCGCGATCAGCGCGCGGACCGCATCCTGGTCGAGATGCAGCGCTTCGACCCGCCCGAGCGCACGGGCTGACCAACTGTGGCGGTGATCGCCGAGGATATAGGGCGCGCCGACGAAGTCACCTGCCTCCCAGGTCGACAGCATCAGCTCGCGCCCCTGCGTGCCGGCATGGGTGCTTTCGACGATTCCGTTCAGGATGATGTGGATGCCGTTTGCGGGCTCGCCCTCCCGCAGCAGATATTCGCGATTCTGGTAGGTCGCGAGCCTGCCGGTTCGCATCACCAGGTCCAGATCGGGCTTGTCCAACGCCTTCAGCACATAACGTCCGGTCCCGGGCCGTGGGAGTTCGGCGCGCGGCTCAGCTGGATCGGCCACCTCATGCGCATCGCTGCGCTCCACGATCGGTCTCCCTTCGAGTGACGGCTCGAAGCCTAGGAGGTCTCCGCTCAGATTGCAACGCGGCGCGCCCCGACCTTAGCGGCCGATCACCTTCTCCAGATATGCGGGCTGGATGAAGGCTTCGAAGTCGGCGCGCGGCAACAGCTTAGGCAGGCGCTCCTGCTTCACCAGGAAGTCGGCGGTCGAGACCAGCGTGTCGACGAACTTGCCCTTTTTCGCGGATGTGCCGAGATACTCCTCCGTGAGCTGCTCGTTGCAGGGGACCATCCCGGTGCCCTTCATCATTCGCTGCGCGTCCTCGATGGGCAGCGATAGCTCTTCCGCGATGATCTCCGCGGTCTTCTCCGGGTTCTTCAGCCAGAATTCGATGCCTTCGCATTCGGCCTTGATGAACTTATCGACGTAGGACGGATATTTCTCCGCGAACGCGTTCATGACGACGCCGATGTCCCAGGTCGGGTAGCCGCGCTTGGCCATCTCGCCCGAGGTGACGAGGATCCTGCCGCCGCTCTTCACGGTCTTGCCGAGATTCGGCTCCCAGAACCAGGCAGCGTCGATGTCGCCGCGAAGCCAGGCCGCCGCGATGTCCGACGGCGCGAGGTCCAAAATCTTCATCGAGGCGGGATCGACACCCTCGTCCTTGAGCGCCTGGAGCAGGAGGTAGTGTGTGGTGGAGCCGAACGGCGCCGCCACTGTCTTGCCCTTGAGGTCCTTGAGCGAGGTGATGTTCTTGTCGGCGCGAACCACCATCGACTCGACATAATCGAGCATGTTGATCACCAGGATGCCCTTGATCGGCAGGGCGCGCGTCGCGCCGATCGCGGTGGGCGGGTTGCCGAGGCCGCCGAAGTCGACGTCGTTGCCGGCGATCGCGCGCAGCATGTCGCCGCCGCCGCCGATCTTGACGTATTTGATGTCGACGCCCGGCATCTCCTTGGCGAGCAGGCCGAGATGCTTGGTGACCAGCTGCGCGTTCACGAGGTTCAGATAGCCGACGGTCACCTTCGCCGGCTTGTCCTCGGCGCGTGCTGCGGCCGTGAGCGCCAACGTGGTAAACGCGAGCGTCGCAATCAGTCTCTTCATCATGGAGGTCTCCCCTTCGATCAGGATTGGATTCAGGCCCACGGCATCAACAGTTTCGCGATGCCGCGCATAATGAGGTCGAGCACGACGCCGGTGAGACCGAGCACGATCAGCCCCATGATCACGATGTCGGAGAGCAGGAATTTTGCGGCGTCCCAGATCATCCAGCCGATGCCGGCGGATGCCGCCACGATTTCGGCGGCGACGAGAACGGTATAGGTAAATCCGAGCGAGATACGCATGCCGGCGAGGATCAGCGGTCCCGCCGCCGGCAGGTAGACCTGAAAGAGCAGGTGGCGCCGGGTCGCACCGAGCGACTGTGCGGCGCGCACATAGACGGGGTCCACGCTGGTGACGGCCTGGATCGTCGAGATGACGATGCCCGGCAAACCGGCAAGAAACAGCAGCGACAGCTTCGAGCTCTCACCGATGCCGAGCCACATCACCAGCAGCGTATAAAGGCCGAGCGGCGGCAGTGGCCGGTAGAACTCGATCAACGGATTGAGCAGCGCGCGTGCGTTGCGCGACACGCCCATGATGACGCCGAGCGGAATGCCGATCAGGCAGGCCAGCGTGAAGGCCGTGAGGATACGATAGAGGCTTGCGCCGAGATGCTGAAGCAGGGTCGCGCCCTGATATCCCTTCGTCATCGTCTTGACGAACGCGGCCCAGACCGCCTGCGGCTTCGGCAGGAACAGCTCGTTGGCCCAGCCCCTCTCCGTGACGATGGCCCAGCCAGCCAGCAGCACGGCGACGGTCAGCGTCGAGAGCAGCACCGATCGTGGGACTTTTGGAAGCCGCAGCCGCAAGCTGCCGCGTCGCGTGCGATCGGGCGAGATTGGAATCGTCATGTGGCTCGCCTCGACGCTCATGTCCGCACTCCCAGGATCTGCATGATGGTCAGCGCGTAGATCCGCGTCGCCATCACCGACTTGGTGATGGAGATGTTCTCGTTGTCGACGGCCCAGCCGTCTTCTCCGGGACCGAACGTCACCGCATTGATGCCGGCTTCGCGGAAGCGGATCGTGTCGTTGAAGGCATTCTTGCGGTTGACCCCGGGCTCGCGGCCCATCAGACGCCGGTAAACCGCGCGCAAGGAGCGGCACGGCTCCTCCTCGACTGGCACCGGTTCGGTCGCGTTGACGAACAGCGAGCCGGGCACCTGGCGCACCTCCACCTTGACGTCGTTCACACCCGCAAAAGTGTCCCGTCCGAGACGCTCGATGTCCGAGATCACGCTCGATAGCGTCATGCCGGGCACGATGCCGACCACGGCGAGCGTGATGGTGCAGGCATCTGGCGAGAACTGCATCTCGCCAGGCAGGCCGGCCCGGATGCGCACCACGGCGCAGCAGGGCGGCGTATGTCCCATGAACCTGCTGGGCACGTGCGTGAATGCCATGTCCTTCAACTTCGGCAACAGCTTTGCCGCTTCCATGATGGCGTTGACGCTGATGTCAGGCCGCCAGATGTGCGACTTGATCCCGTGAACCGTGAGCTCGATCAGGCAGTGGCCGGAATTGGCCACCGACAGGTTCATGCCCCAGTCCTTGTTGACGTCACCCCAGGCGGTCGGCTCGGCGGTGATCTCGTAGTCGGCGGTGAGGCCAACCTTGTTCAGCATGTAGATGGAGCCCTCGGTGCCGTTCCGCTCCTCATCGACGGTGTAGCAGCACATCAAGGTGCCATCGAACTTCACACCCGCTTCGATCAGGGCCTGCACTGCGAGCAACGATGCAGCGAGGTTCCCGCGCGTGTCGGACGTGCCGCGCGCATAGAGCAGATCGCCGTGCCGCGTCGCCTTGAACGGATCGAAATCCGTCATGTGCCATTTCTCGGGCTCGACGACCGGATAGGTGTCGAGGTGATCGTTGAGAATGAGCGAGGGCGCGCCGTCCCGTCCTTTCAACACACCGAGCACGTTCGGCCGATGCGGTTGCGCGCTGTGCTTGGCGACGTCCATGCCAAGCGCTTCGAGCTTGCCCGCGACCAGCATCGAGATCGCCTCTTCCTCGGCAGGCGGCAAATCGGGATCCAGCGGATTGCCGGAGCGCGGCTGGCCGGTGCGGATCAGCTCGGATGCCAAATCAAGCCAGCGCTCCTCCGTGATGCGCGACAGCACGCGCTGTTCGAGATCGGAGTAAGGTGGGGTGACGGACATCTGCATGACGGGTTCCGTTGGCTCACAGCGCCGGCCGCGCCGCTTCGTTGCAGCTTCCTCATTGCAGCGACTGTGCCAATTGCCGGAAAAGCCCGCAGCGGCACAATAGTCGCTTTGATTTCAATGATTTAGGAAACAATCGCGAGTGCGCAAATTTTTGCGCCCGAGATGCGCTCTGCCGAAGACGCGGCGTCGGCTGAACAGGCAGAGCTCAGCGCGAGGCCGGCCGGTCCAGGTCTTCCATGCGGCGCCACGCGTGCAGGACACGGCGCCCGTCGCGCGCGAATGCGAACACATGACCGCCGCCGGCTGGCTGATCGAGGACGCGATCGATGGGTTGGCCTGAACAGTGACAGAGCAACAGCGTGCCGACGGCGCCGTGGCCGACGAAGAGGATATCGCCAAGCCGATTGCGCGCAAGCACCGCCTCAGCTTCGCGCACGATGCGCGCCTGCGCATCCACGGCGCGCTCCCAGCCGCGAACGCTGAGATGCGGCTGCGCGAAAAACTGGTCGGCGACCTCCTCGAATTCGGCCGGCTTCAGGAACCCGGTCGCCGAACGGTCATTCTCATGCATGGCCTCGCGGATTTCGATCATAATTCCGAGCTTGCCGGCAATGATCTCGGCGGTCTCGATCGCCTTGCGCTCGCCGCTGGTGACGATCTGCGAGGTGCTTGCGAGCCAGCTCGCATTCGCCAGCGCTTCGGTGCGCGTTCGACCGATCGGACTGAGGCCCCAGAGCGGTACGGGCACCGCGGGGTCGATTTGCACCTGCGGGTGGGTGAGATAGCGGACGATGGGCATCTCGGTTGACGCGATCGTAGTCCGCATGAGCGCAGCGATATGCGGGAATGCTGTCCCGGATATCGCTTCGCTCATCCGGGCTACAAGGAAAATCCAGTCCGGCTAATCGTCCGCGTACTCGTCTTCTTCGCGCTTGTGCGCGATGCTCTTGCGGCCGAGCGAGCCGGTCACGGAGGGATCGCGCGCATTCGCATAGGGATTGCGCTGGTGCGCGCGCCCGGCGACCTCGTCGCCGGAAACGGCGGCGGGCTGGCAGATCAGGCGGCGGCTGGCGCGACGCATCAGATCGACGTGGATGTGATCGTAGTGATAGACGTTCGAGCCCGGCGCCAGCACCGTGGTGAAATGCGCGCACGCACCCGACTGCACGTCGCGCAAAAATCCCTGCTCTTCCGGCATGCCGCGCCAGCCGTCCTTCACGGTGACGCGGCGGCCGTCGGCGAGCACGAAGGCGGCGATGTCGAGCGCGTTGCCGAAGGCATGCTCGGAGATATGGGCATGCGAATTGCCGTTCATGCCGCGGCAGGAATAGGCGGAGATCTGCTTGATCTCCGCGACGCGGGCGCCGAACCAGCGCATCGCCGAGGGCTGCACGGTGTCGGCGAGCCAGCGGTCGAGTTCGGACACGATCGGACAGGCCAGCGTCGCAACCGGCTTGATCGCAACCGGGCCGACGGCGGTGACGGGATTGCCCTGTGCCGGACCAAGACGCGGCGGCGGTTGCTGCGCGGGCGCCTGTGAGTAAGGCGCCGGCCGCGCCGGATAGCTCGGCGCATTCATATAGCGCGACGCGCCAGCGGCATCGGTGCCCTCGGGCGGCAGATCGATCTCGTCTTCCTGCGGCGCCACGCCGGGCGCGTTCAGCGACACCGGGCCGGACGGTGCACCGTAGCCGGAGGGCTGGCGCACCGCGCTCTCGGGATAGTTCGACTGTTGCGGATAGGACGATGCCGGAGCGTTCTGACGCTGCGGGTAATTCGATCGCGGCTGCGTCACCGGCCAGCGCGGCTGGTTGCCAATGCTCCCGGGCGGACGCAGTTCTTCATCGGCAAAGCCGTAGCTGCTCGAGCCTTCGCCGATGGCGGCGACCTTGAGCGGAAACTCGGCGCCGCACATGCCCGGCCCGGAGATCGGGTCGATGCGGACGAGATCCGGCCCCTCTTTCACCGCGCCCGATTTCAGGCACGCGGCTTCGGCCTCGGCCCGCCACGGTTCACGTTCGGCCTGGAAGAAGCCGCGTCCGCAACCCGCTAGCGAAACAAGGACGATGGAGCCGACGAGATACAAACGAACTCCGCGCGTCATGCACGCACGTTCGGTGAATTTACTTAAAGACTCTTCAACGTGTTGATTTCAGCCTTCTTTAACCATGCCAGCCCGCGCACGGCCGAACGCTGGCGAGGATGAGCGACAGCAAGGCTGACTTTTTCGGAAAGAGACTTTCTGTTAACCATGATGCGCTCGCGCAAGGCGGCGCGACAGCTGGAGCGACCTCATGACGTTCGCCGGCAGACTGAGCGTTATCACCGCGTACCTCGCGCTGGCCTTCGTCGGCGCCATCGTGCTCGGCATGATCTAGCGGCTCATCAAGCGCATCGAAGACTGCCGTTCTTCACTTCCCTTTTTGTGGGGATGGGGAAAGAGCGCGCGGCCACGTTACACTACGACCGCGCACTCCACTGCCGCGACGTCGTGATCAGCTTCTCCGGCCGCTCTTCGGGTCGCGTCCAGTCGTTGCCGGAACACCAGAAGTGGCCGAGTGCGCAGGCTTCGACGTGGAGCTTGCCGGAATTCTGCAGCGTCATCGTCGCGTAATAGGTGCTGCCGCTGGAGCGGCTATAGATGTTGCCGGTCCAGACGTCGTGCGTTTTCGGCTTCATGTTGACGAGCACGCTCTCGCCCCTGCTCGACGCCTCGGTCAGCGCGTAGCCGCACAGCGCAGGGCCGCAGCGTTCGATGCGGACCGTGCCCTTGGCGCCTGCGCTCTCCCATTCACCGAGCGGCAAATAGGCCGGCTCGTCGTCGCCGCGCTCTGGGCTCGTCACAGCCTGCTTGATCTCGGACCTTGGAGCAACGACCAGTGCCTCCATGCGCGGCGCATCGAGCGCGACGGTCTTCGGCGGATCTGTCCGCGGCAGCTCAACCCGTGGCGGATTGAGGCTGGGCGCCGCAAGTCTTGGCGCCTCAAGTCTTGGCGCTTGCGGCAGGACAACGGGCTGCGACGTCGTTGAAGCAGCGACAGGAGTTGTCGGCGCCGGTGGAGGCGCGACCACATTTGCTTGCGCCGGCCTGACCGGAGCCACGGGATAGACCGGCTGCGACGGCGCAACCGCCGGCGGCGCCGGTGTCGTATCGACGTCCGGTCGAAAGCCGCGATTGGAGGAAACCGAAACACAGGAGGCCGATCGGCAATTCCTGGGCGACTCGACCTGGAACCGATGACCGCCGATCGAGAACGCGTAAGAACCGGCCTCGGCTGCGGGCGCAATCGCCATCAGCGCGATCAATGTGCCAAGCGAAGTCACAAGCCGCATCATCGTCGCCTCCCTCTGTGTCGCGACGACGTTACGCAGAAGAACCGCGGCCGAATGTGCGCTGCCTCACCCAGCGCCGGCGGGCCGTTGTGACGTCTATCACAGAGCGCCCGACCGGCCCGGCGTAGGGTCGAACCACGCTTCATCCACCAGCGACTCCAGTCCTATCGGGACCCACACATTTTTCGGAGGTTGTCATGAACAAGCTCACCATCGCCGCCACCGCGCTCTTCCTCGCTTCGACCGCCGCCGCGCATGCCGGTAACTCGATCTCGTTCCAGATCGAGGGCCAGCAGGTCCGCATCGAGACATCGCACAACTGCGCCTCGCTCAACTGCGTGACCATCGTCGCACCGGGCCTGTCGGACAAGCCGATCAAGCTGAACAACATCAACCTCAAGGGCCTTGGCTCCAAAGACCTTGGTTCCAAGGACGATGACATCGACACCACGCCGGCTCCGGCCACGACCACGCAGCCGGCTCCGGTGCAGCAGCAGCCCGTGCAGCAGGCCCCGGTGCAGGCGACCGCGCCGGCGGCTCCCGCTATCGCGGCTCCGGCCACGACGATTGCCGCTGCTCCGGCCGCCAGCTACGACAACACGACGCAGACTGCGCCCGTTGCGGCTCCTGCTCCCGCTGCTGCGCCCGCGCCGGTCGCGGTTGCTCCCGCGCCGGCTCCGGTCGCCGCCGCGCCTGCGCCGGCCGCCAACACGCCGATCGGCATTTGGGCGACCGAAGAGAACAAGGGCAATGTTCGCGTCGAACAGTGCGGGGCCAATCTCTGCGGCTATGCCATGAAGTCCAACGAGCGCATCCTGATCAACATGAAGCCCGACGGCGCGAAGTGGAGCGGCCGCATCCACGATCCCGACTCTGGCCGAAATTACGACTCGACGATCGCGATGAAGGGCCCGAATGCGATGCGCGTGCAGGGCTGCGCTTTCGGCGGCATGTTCTGCGGCGGCCAGACCTGGAAACGCGTGAGCTGACGCACCACCATCGTCCTATACTATCGTCATCCCGGGCGATGCGAAGCATCGACCCGGGATCTTCCGCGACAGCCTCAGTTTATCCCCTCACCCTGAGGAGCCTGCGAAGCAGGCGTCTCGAAGGGCGAGGCCCGGGATCGAGAGCCGGGCCTGCATGGTTCGAGACGCGCGCAAGGGCGCGCTCCTCACCATGAGGGGAAAGAGTTGGGTTTGAACGTTCACCGCCCCCGTGCGATAGACATTCATCCGCCGTTCAGCTGTATCGGGCTGATATCGGTCGATCTCGCCTCGCGTTTCTCACCGGAACTCCTCGTGACTTTTATCGTGGCTTGGCGCCGCTTCATGTTCGCGCTTGTGCTGCTGGCGTTGCCGCCGGCCGGCGCGAGCGTTGCATTCGCATCCGATGCGATCGAGCTTGCGCAGGCGCAGCCACAAACGCAGCCGGCGCCCGCCCCCTCTCCGACACCATCGACTTCACCGGCTCCCGCGGCGGAGGCGCAACCCGCCGCCGTCGAGCCGATCGGCAACGTCGCGACGGTGACGGGCATCGCGACCGTGATCCGCGACAGGAATTCCTATCCGCTGCGGGTGCGCGACGACATCTATCTCAACGACGTCGTGCAGACTTCGTCGAACTCCTCGCTCGGCATCACCTTCAACGACGCGACCACGTTCAACCTCTCCGCCAGCGCAAAAATCACCATCGACAATTACGTCTATGAGGACGGCGGCAAGCAGAACGCAGGCGTCTTCGACATCGGCAAGGGCACGGTCGCCTTCGTCGCAGCGGCGGTGGCAAAGACCGGCGACATGAAGATCACGACGCCGACGGCGACGCTCGGCATCCGCGGCACCACGGGCGTCGTCGACGTGCCGGAAGGCGCGGCCGCGAACAACGCCAACAACGTCAACATCAAGCTCTATCCCGACGCTGACGGACGGGTCGGACACATCGACGTCGACGACCGCACGAGCGGGACGCGGCTCGGCGCGCTGACGCAAGGCGCGAGCGGTTTTGCGATCCGGCCGGGCGCAGCCGCTGCTGGCGTCACGCGCTTTGCCGCGGTACCGATCACGATCGCGCCACAGCAGATCGCGCGCGACCGCGGCTTCGTCAGCCAGGTGCATCTGGCGCAGACCACGGGCCGGCAGATCGTCACCGAGCAGCGCGACTTCCGCCGCGCCAATCCGACCGCGAGCCCGCGCATCCCGCGGCCGCTCCAGCCGCAACAGCAGCAATTGCGGCCGAACACGGCGCCCGGACAACAGCCGCAGCGGCCGAACGGCCAGCCCGGTCAGAACAACCGTCCAGGCCAGCAGCAGCCGGGCGCGCCGAACCGACAAGGCGCCCAGCCGCAGCAGCGGCAAGGACAAGGCGGCGCCGTGCAGCCGGGCACACCGCGCGCGGGTCAAGGTCAGCAGCAAGGTGCGGGACGGCCGGCAGGCGCGTCGCACACCGGACAAGGCACGCCCGGCAGCACGCCGCAAACCCAGCCGCCACGCAGCGGACAGACACAGCCTGGAGCGGTCACGCCGCCACGGCCGGGCACACCGCCACAGCCACAAACGCCGCGCAGCGGATTGCAGCCCGGTCAGCCCGGCGCGCAGCCGACAGTCCAGCCGCAACAAGGTGGCGTGCATCGCCAGCCCGGCTTGCAGCAGCGCCCGCCGGGCGCGCAACGGCCTGCTCCACAGCGAAAACCGGCGCCGGCGCCAAAGGAGAAGAAAGAGCGGCGGTGACTTTCTTCCTTCTCCCCTTGCGGGAGAAGGTGGCGCGAGGCGCCGGATGAGGGGTTCTATCCGCGAAAACTCATCGACAGCTTCACGCGTGGAGAGAGACCCCTCACCCGGCTTTGCTTCGCAAAGCCACCCTCTCCCACAAGGGGCGAGGGTGCACCGTCAACGCGGGGCGAGGCGATGAGAACTTACGCCTCGCCGCGCAGCCAGGCCCGCACCTTCTGCAACAGGCCATGGCGCACTTCGTCGATGGAGGCGGCTTCGGCCGGTGTCAGGGTCTGCATCGCGGCGTCGACGTCGTCGTTTGCAAGCGGCGGTGGGATCTCCGCGTCGGCCGGCGCTAGCCCCGCCGCCGCCAGCGCGATTGGGCCGACTTGTACCAGGAACACGCGCTCGTACTCTCGCGACAGGCGCGCGAGCGCGTCTTCCAGCGTCAGCCAGTCGACCGCCTTGATGTCGTTCATCAGCTTGCGGACGGGACCGCCATCGGCCTCCATGCGCCAGAAATGCACGACCTTGGAGCGGCCACCGGACTGATAGACGAGCGTGCCCAAAAACTCATGGATGGCGACGTCATGGCCGGTCTCTTCCAGCACTTCGCGGTGCGCGGCTTGCTTCGGCGTCTCGCCATCGTCGAGCTTGCCCTTGGGCAGCACCCATTCGTTACGCTTGCGCTGGCGCACGACGGCAATCAGCGGCGGCGCGCCTCGCCGCAGCACAATACCACCCGCCGCCATGACCGGCGCCCGCGCCATCACCAGATCCGTGTCGATCAAATCGTCCCCACGGACGATATAGGCGGCCGACGCGGCGGATTGAAGGCTAGTTTTTTCGCAGCAGCGCTTGACCTGCGCGAATGCGCGTGCCTTCGGCGATGCCGTCGCAGAACGTGAAATCGCCGGGCGCGAGGATGATGATGGTCGAGCCATGCTCGAACCAGCCGAGCTCCTCGCCCTTGCTCACGTTGACGTCGCAGGGAAAATTGACCGGCCCCCTGGTCTGCGCATTCAGCACCATGTCGAGGAAGTGCAGACGGATGCTTGCGACCAGGATCGCGGCGACCGGAACCAGCGTCACAGCCTCGCCGGTCGGCAAACGCGTGCGGATCACCGCGCGCTCGTTCTTGCAAAAGAGACGCTCGACCCGCTTCAGCGCGATCGGATTGACGTTCCAGACGTCGCCGTGGATCAGCGTGACGCGCTCGATATGCGCGTCAAAGGGCGCGTGGAAGCGGTGATACATGCTCGAGGTCAGCCGCAGCGTGACGAAGGAGCCGTTGCGGTGTTGGTCGACCAGCGCGGAATCGCCGAGCAAATCGAGCAGCGAGTAAGGCGCGCCCTTGACCTGGAACAGCTCGGTGTCGGCGATCCGGCCATGGGCGCCGACGATGCCGTCGGACGGACTGGCGACGATGGAGGGGTCCGGATCGAAGACTCGCAAGCCGGGCTTGAGCTCCCGGGTGAAGCAGTCGTGCAGGCTCTTGAAGTGGGTCTTGCGCGCCTCCGACAGATCGAGGTCGGAGAACAGCTTCCACAGCGCGATCGAGCCGTCCCGCACCAGCGGGTTCTCGATCTTGGAGAACCAGCCCATGAAGCGGGTCAGGGCCGCGCGGGGGATGCGGTTGGTCAGCAGGAAGTTGAGGTCTTCCTGCTGGGTGAAAGAGGCGATGAGGGCTTTGACTGTCATGAATCTGTCAGCTCGCAGTATTAGCGCTTGTTGTCATGGAAACGACACTCCCGATTCTCTCATTTTCCGTGGCCGCCGCAGCGTCCGCTGCCGCCGCCTTCCCGAAGCTCAAGGCGCGGATTGCGTTGTCCCGCGCCAAGCATCGCTCGCTCTCCGGGCATTCCAAGATGTCGCGCCGGGTGGCAAAGCTGGTCCCGTTCTACGAATTCGAAGGCGATACGTACTTCGCCTGCGACGGCGCGCCGGCGAACGTCGCAACGCAGCGCAAGGACGCCTTCTTCCATCTCGCGCGCCTCTACGCCGAGCGCTACCCCAAGGGCCGCGCGATGACGAGGGAAGCGGCGGAGAAGATCTCCGACCTGCACTTCACCGAGACCTACCGCGTGCCGTTCCAGTTCTCGCGTCTCGTCCGCGAGCAGCTGGGCACCTCGACCTTCGTGGAGTCCTCGCGCGGCGTCACGGTCACGGACGTGGACGGCAACACCTCCTACGACCTCACCGGCTCCTACGGCGTCAACATCTTCGGCAACGACTTCTACAAGGAGTGCATCGAGGGCTCCGAGAAGCGGGCCCATGCGCTCGGACCGGTGCTCGGCCCCTACCATCCCGTCATTCTCGAGAATGTGGCGCGGCTCTGTCAGATCTCCGGCCTCGACGAAGTATCCTTCCACATGTCCGGCACCGAAGCCGTGATGCAGGCGGTGCGGCTTGCGCGCTACCACACCAAGCGCACGCATCTCGTCCGCTTCGCCGGCGCCTATCACGGCTGGTGGGGCGACGTGCAGCCCGGCGTCGGCAATCCGATCACCGCGCACGAGACCTACACCCTCGCCGAGATGTCGGAGAAGACGCTGCACGTGCTGCGTACGCGCAAAGACATCGCCTGCGTGCTGGTCAACCCGCTGCAGGGGCTGCATCCGAACGGCAACGCGCCGGGCGATTCCGCGCTGGTCGACTCCTCCCGCGGCGGCAATTTCGACCGCGCGGCCTACACCGAGTGGCTGAAGAGGCTGCGCGAGGTCTGCGACCAGCGCGGCATCGTGCTGATCTTCGACGAGGTCTTCGTCGGCTTCCGTCTCGCCGCAGGCGGCGCCCAGGAATATTTCGGCGTGCGCGCCGACATGGTGACCTACGGCAAGAGCCTCGCCGGCGGCCTGCCGGTCGGCGTGGTCTGCGGCAGACGGGAGCTGATGCGCCGCTTCCGCGACGACCGCCCGGCCGACGTCTGCTTCGCCCGCGGCACCTTCAACTCGCATCCCTACGTCATGACGGCGATGGACGAGTTTCTGAGCCGGCTCGCCAGCCCGAACTTCCACGCCGTCTATGACGGACTGGACGAGACCTGGAACGGCCGCGCGCGAAAGCTCAACCAGATGATGACCGATGCCGATCTGCCGGTGCGGTTCGCGAACTTCTCGTCGATCTGGACGGTGAAATACACCACGCCGTCCCGCTACAACTGGATGCTGCAATACTATCTGCGCGCCGAAGGCCTGTCCTTGAGCTGGGTCGGCACCGGCCGGCTGATCTTCAGCCTGAACTATACCGACGCCGATTTCATGGAAGTGGCCGAGCGCTTCGTCCGCG
The DNA here is from genome assembly GCF_029846695.2 of Bradyrhizobium nivariense. NCBI lineage: Bacteria > Pseudomonadati > Pseudomonadota > Alphaproteobacteria > Hyphomicrobiales > Nitrobacteraceae > Bradyrhizobium > Bradyrhizobium nivariense. The sequence goes on from NZ_JARWCR020000067.1 coordinate 25,980, forward strand.
CGGCCGAGAAGATGAAGGCCGACGGCTTCTGGTGGCACGATGGCGTGCTCACCAACAAGACCATCAAGCGGCAGATCCTGAAAGAGATGCTGGCCAAGCGCTTCGGGCGCTGACGCTTCCTTAGACTTCGCCGCGAGCACCGCCCCCGCCTCCCCCTCTTCCCGCCTGCGGGGAGAGGGTTGGGGTGAGGGGGACTCTCCACGAAGTCGGTGGCAGTTGGATACGCCGAGAGCCCCCCTCACCCGAATTCGCGCTGCGCGCAAATTCGACCTCTCCCCGCACGCGGGGAGAGGTGAAGGAAACATCGCGTTTCCAGCCCCCAAGACTAGGATGCTCAAGACGTGGATGCCCGGGACGAGCCCGGGCATGACGCAACCATCAGACATCGGAGGCCTTGGTGAGAACGGCGCGCTCAGGCGTGCTGCTCTTCGAGCGTGGGTTCGCCGATGAGGCCCAGCGTGTGCTCGGGGTTGAGGTGCAGGCCGGGGTCCATCAGCTCGCCGCGCATCAGCGCCAGCGGCGCGTTGCGGTAGAGCATCAGGTCGTGGAAGGGGTCGGTCAGGATCTTCGTCATCCAGACCAGGCCGGTCTCGACGTCGCGAATGAAAAACAGGTGCACCGTGCGGAACATCAGACCGCCGCCGCCGACAACGAGCCAGATCTTGGCGACCTGCCGCATGAAGTCGGTCGCGCCCGCCCAGGGCGTGAACAGTCCGAACAGCGTGGGATCGACCAACAGCACCACCGGCGACAGCGCCCAGATCGACATCAGCACCACCTTGCGCTGAAGATTGTAGCCGACCTTGATCTCTTCCTTGTGCTCGTGCGTCGCCTGGTTGATCTGGTCGTAGCCGTGCGGCTCGAAGAAGAAGTGACCGGCCTGGCGCGAGGTCATCGAGACCAGCCAGCCGACCAGCGCGGAGACCATGGGATCGATGAACAGCCAGACATAGGCGAACAGGAAGCTCGCCGCGCTGACGAAGTGCAGGCTCTGATTGATGCGGCTATGGTGATAGTAGCGATGGTCGTCCCAGCGCTGGATCCGCAGCTGCTCGAGATAATTCTTGATCATGCTCTCCCCCAAAATGCTTTCGGGTTCAGGATTTACAGGGATTCGGTGTACGCCGTGTGACATCATCATTTTGTCATGTGACGATGTGCAGCGGCGCGATGACGCACGGTTACTTTCTCCCCTCATCCTGAGGAGCGCGGAACACGCGTCTCGAAGGATGAAGGCCGAGGTGCAGCAGCACGGGCCTTCGTGGTTCGAGACGGCGCTACGTGCCTCCTCACCATGAGGGGCAACAGTTACGCCGCTTTGGCGACGTCGATCTTGCGGAAGCGCACCAGCGAGAAATGACCGAGCGGCGGAATCAGGCGGCGCTCGGCGAGCTCGATGCCGTTGGCACCGGCCAGCCACTTGGCGTAACGCGACCAGGCGAACTCGGCGGTGCGGAAGCCGAGCGGGCGCACCACCGGCTGGAGCTTCTGCTCGATGAAGCGGCGCATGCCGGTATCGGCACTGACGCGGGTGAGGATGATCAGCTCGCCGCCCGGGCGCAGCACGCGGGCGAATTCGTCCAGGGCGACTTCCGGATTCGGCACGGCCGTGACGACGTATTGCGCCATCACGACGTCGAAGCAGTTGTCGGGGAATTCGAGCTTCTCGGCATCCATCACCGCGAGGCCCTCGACGTTCTTCAGCTTGCCCTCGACGACGCGCTGGCGCGCCTTGTCGAGCATCGCTTCCGAAATGTCGGTGCCGAAGATGCGCAGATGCGGCGCGTAGAGCGGCAGCGAGATGCCGGTACCGACGCCGACCTCGAGCACGCGGCCGCCGATCTTGTTGGTGGCCGCGATCGCGGCCTGCCGGCCCTTGGCGAACACGCCTCCGAACACGAGGTCGTAGACGGGTGCCCAGCGGTCATACGCCTGCTCGACCGTGCCACGGGTGAGGTCGAGCTGCTGGGTGCCGTCAAGGTTCATGATCTTAGCCATCGATGAGGTTCTCGCTGTGGTTCAAAACGTTGGGGTCAACCGCGCACCGGCTGCCGCGCCATGACCGGCGAGGCGCGCAAGGCACGGCTGGGCTGAAGTGAAGTGAGGTTGCCGACGAACTGGCGCGCGCTGTTTTCCCAGGAACGTTCCAGCGCGAAGTTGCGGCAGGTCTCGCGCGACATGGCGAGCGCGCGCAGGCACGCGGTACGCAAATCGTGGTCGATCGCGCCGATCGGGTGATCGGCGATGACGTCCTTGGGTCCGGTCACCGGAAACGCCGCAACCGGCGTGCCGCAGGCGAGTGCTTCGAGCTGCACCACACCGAACGTGTCGGTGAGGCTCGGAAACACGAACACGTCGGCGGCGGCGAGATGGGCGGTGAGATCGGCGCCCTTCTTCTCGCCGAGGAAGACCACGTCCGGATACTTCTTCTCAAGGGCGGCCTTCTGCGGGCCGTCGCCAACGACGACCTTGGTGCCGGGCAGGTCGAGCGAGAGGAATGCTTCGAGATTCTTCTCCACCGCCACGCGGCCCATGGTCATGAAGATCGGCCCGGGCAGATCGAGCTCTACCGGACTGTCGGGATGGAACAGTTCGGTGTTGACGCCGCGCGTCCAGAAGCCGAGCCGCTTGAAGCCGCGCTCGGAGAGCTCCTGCCGCAGCGAGGGCGTCGCCACCATCGTCATCGCGGCGGCATCGTGGAAATGGCGCAGCACGGCGTAGCCGACGGCAGCCGGAATGCCGGTCCGCACCGAGACGTATTCCGGAAAGCGCGTGGTGTAGGAGGTGGTGAAGGCGAGCCGGTTTCGCCGGCAATAGGCCCGCGCCGCCCAGCCGATCGGTCCCTCGGTCGCGATGTGCAGGGCTTCCGGCGCAGCCTTCTCGATCCGCCGCGCGATCTCTTTGCCGCTCGGCAGGGCAATGCGCAGCCCCGGATAGGTCGGCAACGGCCACGACCGAAAGCCGTCCGGCGTCAGGAAGTCGATCTCGACATCCAATGCCTTGGCAGCGCCGGCCAGCGAGGTCAGCGTCCGCACCACACCGTTGACCTGCGGATGCCAGGCGTCAGTCGCGATTAATACCCGCATGGGGAAATCCCGAGAGTTTGATGATTCTCGGCTTAGGACCATCAACCACGGATATTTCAGGCGTGTGACGTCATAGAAGTGTCGGCCCACTGTTTTGTTCGTTAACGGGCTGGCGGGGCCACGAAACTGTCATGAAACAATCCTTGCCGCGACGAAACCGTTTTCGGGTTTCCGCGCAAACGTCCCGAAACTTCTTGTCGTTAGTGATTTACGCAACAGAGCACCGAAACGGTGCCGGGGTGACCAAGAAACACCGCGCAAACAGGGGCGACCAATGATCAATCTGGACACGTTGAAGAATTATTCGCGCGCCGTTGCTTTTGGCGCAGTGGCTGTTACCGCGATCGCGTTCGCCGGCCCGGCCAAGGCCGCGCCCGTGCAGCTCTTCCCGTTCTTCCAGCCGCTGCCGCCGATCGCAGCGCCGCAGCCATACCAGCCTTATCAAGCGACGCCCTATCAGGCCGCGCCGTCCGAAGATCAGGACGCCGTCGAAACGCCGGCGCGGTTCCGCCGCCAGACGGTCTCCTACGCGACGCGCGAGGCGCCGGGCACCATCATCATCGATACGCCCAACACCTACCTCTATCTCGTGCTCGGCAACGGCCAGGCGATGCGCTATGGCATCGGCGTCGGCCGCGACGGCTTCACCTGGTCCGGCACCCAGTCGGTGACCAAGAAGGCGGAGTGGCCGGATTGGACCCCGCCGCCGGAGATGATCGTCCGCCAGCCCTATCTGCCGCGCCACATGGCCGGCGGCCCCGGCAACCCGCTCGGGGCCCGCGCCATGTATCTCGGTGGCACAATTTACCGCATCCACGGCACCAACGCGCCCGACACCATCGGCAAGCACGTCTCCTCCGGCTGCATTCGCCTGACCAATGACGACGTCTCGGATCTCTACTCTCGCGTCAATGTCGGCACCAAGGTGATCGTGCTGCCGATGACGGAACGCCGCGCGGACCTTGGAGCCGCAACGCGGTAAGCGACAGGACATTGTGACGCAAGCGGCCCCGGAACCCACCGGAGCCGTTTTCGTTTGCCCTCGGCATCCCGATGCGCGCGCGTGCTGCGGCGCGATGCCCGACGGAGGCGCAAATGCAACCACGCCCGCAAACGCCGCCAGGTACATGGCTGCGCGCGATCGCCGGCGCATTGACGCTGCTGCTGTCCGCGCCCTCCTCGCTCGCGCAGCAGCCGGCGAGCGACGCGGCCCAACAAGCCTTCAATAATTCATGTCGCACCTGCCACTCCGTGAAGGAGGGCGACAATCGCCTTGGTCCCAACCTCAGCAAGATTGTCGGACGCAAGGCAGGCTCGCTGCCGAACTACAACTATTCTCCGTCGATGAAAGAAGCCGGCTTCGTCTGGGACCAGGACAAGCTCACCCGCTTCATGGTCAAGCCGGACGAGGTCGTGTCCGGCAACAAGATGCAGCCCTATGGTGGTGTCTCGGCAGAAGAAGCGGCGAAAGTGGTTGCTTATTTGCAGGCGGCGGGCGGGCAATAGCGGCCCGGCGCACCGCTCTGGTTTGCATTGGAAATCACGGCGCATCCTTCGAGACGCCCGCCTCCAGCGGGCTCCTCAGGATGAGGGCGGGTGCGCGGCCACCAATCTGCCCGCAGCACTTGCACTACGTCACAGATGCCAGTTAGCCTCATCCTGAGGAGCGCGCCCTTGCGCGCGTCTCGAAGGATGGGGCCGGCACGATGACAGAAGGCGCGTATCTCTACATTCTCAGATGCGCCGACGGCAGCTACTACATCGGAACGACGCGCACTGAGCTTGAGATCAGAATCGCGCAGCACAACGCCGGCACATTCGGCGGCTATACTAAGTCACGCAGACCGGTGACGCTGGCCTTCTCCCAATGGTTCGGCAGGATCACCGACGCGATTGAGTGCGAGCGCAAACTCAAGAAATGGAGCCGCGCCAAGAAGGAAGCCTTCATGCGCGGCGATTTTGCTGAGCTGCATGAATTGGCCAAGCGCGGATCTCATCATCCTTCGAGACGCCCGCCTGCGGCGGGCTCCTCAGGATGAGGGCTGAGTGCATCGCTCAAGCTACTCGACGAAAGACCTCCGCTTTGCCACGCCTACCGCAACCCGCAGAATGCCCGTTGAGCCTCATCCTGAGGAGCCCGCGTAAGCGGGCGTCTCGAAGGACGAGGCGGGCACCACGCGGGACGCTACTCACGCCGCCCTGCCTCGCCGCTCCGCGATCAGCCTCAGCCACGCCGCCGAATGAAACGCGGTCATCAGCAGATACATCGGCACCATCCCGCCCAGCAAAGAGCCGTGTCCGGCAGCGCACAGCATGTCCGCCGGAGCGCCGAGCACGGCCGTCAGCACGGCCATGATCGCGAAGGTCGGCGTGGCCGCCAGCCCCAGCCATCTGGCGAGGTGACGGGCGGCCATGACGCCATCACGGCTGGCGCCGGCGGCCGCGCTGACGGGATTGGTCATTTCCTTTCGCCTGCGGCCTCCTCGCGAAAAGCCTTCTCGCCGGCGGCCGAGATCTCGACCCATTTCTTGTCGGGCGCGGCACCTTCGGTGTAGCTGTCGTGCCAGTTCCACCATTTATAGGTCGGCGTCTGGGGATAGCCTTTCGGCGAATCCTCCCAGACCTCCTGGCGTCCCAGCGGCGTGATGTCGAGATAGTTCCAGGTGCCGCCCATCTGCTCGTCGCCCCGGCTCTTGACGAAATAGGTGCGGAAAATGCGGTCGCCGTCGCGGAAGAACACGTTCGTCCCGTGCCATTCATCGACGCCGAAATCGGCATCGAAACTGTCGGTGACGGTGACCCATGGCATGGTCCAGCCCATCCGCTGCTTCAGCCGTGCGATATCGGCCTGCGGCGCGCGCGAGGCGAACACCAGCGTGGTGTCGCGGGCGTTCAGGTGCGCGACATGGGCGACCTGGTCGGCCACCATGGAGCAGCCGCGGCAGGCATGATCGGGCCAGCCGAACACGCCCGGCTCGAAGAAGGCACGGTAGACGATCAGCTGCCGCCGGCCCTGGAACAGGTCGGGCAGACTGACCTTGCCGCCGGGCCCCTCGAACGCATAGGTTTTAGTGACTTCCATCCACGGCATGCGCCGGCGTTCGGCGGCCAAGGCGTCGCGGGCACGGGTATGCGCCTTTTCCTTCACGAGCAGTTGCTGACGGGCTGCCTCCCAGTCCTGCGACGATACCACCGGCGGTGTTTGCATGGCGGCCAGTCGGTTATTTCCTGCGTTTTCAGCTGATGTCATCATGGCTCTCCAAACCTCTTGCTTGACTTTTTGCCCGAGCGGCCATCCCGCGTCGCGCTATGCGAGATGCGGAACCGGTCGCCCCTCACCGCACATTGTCGGTCGTCAACGATCTCTCGCACCGGACAGTTGCGCGGTGGGAGTAACAAGTGTGGCGGGATTTGAATGGAGTCGCTGATCACGGCGGCGGCGCGCGCGCTCGAAGCCGGCGATCCGCTCGGCGCGCTGAACCGCGTTGCACTGCGCAACGATGCACCTTCGCTGGCGCTGCGCGGCATCGCGATGGCGCAGCTCGGCGATCTCGCGAAGGCGAAGACGCTGCTGCGCAGCGCCGCACGCGCCTTCGGTCCGAGAGAGGCCGTGGCGCGCGCAAGGTGCGTGGTGGCCGAAGCCGAGATCGCGCTCGTCTCGCGCGACCTGAATTGGCCGGCGAAGACGCTCGCGGCCGCGCGGGCGACGCTCGAAGGGCATGGCGATCTCGCCAACGCCGCCCATGCGGGTCACATCGAGGCGCGTCGTCTTCTCCTCGTCGGGCGCCTCGACGAGGCCGAACGCACGCTGGCCGAAATCAACACCACGCTGCTGCCCCCGGCTTCGCAGGTCGCCCGCGAGCTCGTGATCGCCGGCGTCGCAATCAGGCGGCTCAGAACGAAAGACGCGCGCGCGGCGCTCGGCCGCGCGGCTCGCGCAGCACGGCAGGCCGGCATTGCTGCGCTTGCGGCCGAGGTCGAAAGCACGAGCCTCGTGCTCGACACGCCCGCGGCACGCCTGATCACGCGCGGGCACGAACGGCCGTTGCTGCTCAAGGAGGTCGAGGACCTCGCGACGTCGGAGGCGCTTGTCGTGGACACGTTCCATCACGCGGTTCGCAGGCGGGGCATCCTCGTGCCGCTCGGAAGGCGGCCGGTGCTGTTCGCGCTCGCCCGCATCCTGGCGCAGGCCTGGCCCGCGGATGTCTCGCGGGAAGCGTTGATCACGGGAGCGTTTCAGGCAAGGCACGTCGATGAATCGCATCGCGCCCGGCTGCGCGTCGAAATCGGGCGGCTCCGCACCAAGCTCAAGCTTCTCGCCGATGTCAGCGCGACCAGGCATGGTTTTGCGCTGACACCTCGCAAGACGCGGCAGGTTCTCGTGCTGGCACGGCCTGTCGAGGAAAAGCACGCCACGGTGCTCGCCCTCCTCTCCGACGGCGAGCCCTGGTCGAGCTCGGCGCTCGCACTGGCGCTGGGAACGAGCGCGCGCACCGTGCAGCGTGCCCTCGAACAGCTGGCGCGATCGAACAAGGTGCAGTTCTTCGGACACGGACGGGCGCGGCGCTGGATGACCCCGCCGGTCCCGGGTTTCCCGACAGGCTTGTTACTCCCCGGACCGCTCCTGAAGACGTAGGATGGTCATCACACAGGGATCAAGCAGATGAAACGTTCAGCCGCCGAGATCGTCAGGGAATACGGGCCCTTTGCGGGCGTCGAAGCCGTGCACGGCGTCACCTATGACGGCACCCATATGTGGTTCGCATCCGGCGACAGGTTGAATGCGGTCGATCCGACCGATGGCAAGATCGCCCGCTCCATCGATGTCGCCGCGCACGCGGGAACGGCGTTTGACGGCCGGCACCTGTTCCAGATCGCCGAGGACCGCATCCAGAAGATCGACGCTGCAACCGGCAAGGTGCTCGCCACCATCCCGGCGCCTGGCGGCGGTGGCGACTCCGGATTGGCCTGGGCCGAGGGCTCGCTCTGGGTCGGGCAGTATCGGGAACGCAAGATCCATCAGGTCGATCCCCAGACGGGGAAGGTTCTCCGCACCATCGAAAGCAAGCGCTTCGTCACCGGGGTGACCTGGGTGGACGGCGAGCTCTGGCACGGGACCTGGGAAGGCGAGGACAGCGACATCAGGCGGATCGACCCCGATACGGGCAAGGTGCTGGAGCAACTCGACCTGCCCGCCGGGACAATGGTCTCAGGATTGGAGTCCGACGGCGGCGATCGCTTCTTCTGCGGTGGCGGAAGTCGCGGCAATGTGAGAGCGGTCCGCCGTCCGAAGCGCAGCTAGGTGCGCAATGACGAATGCGCGGCAACGGTGCGTTCGCAGCCGTTAACCTGTTCGCCCCAATTCCACCCCATCCGTGCGCTCTAGCGCCCTCCTCGCCTGCCCTGTAGACTTCTGCCCCGGGCGGCCTGGGGGATTGATGCGACTAACGCTGAATTTGAAGACTATCCTGATCGCCGTCGCGGTGCTCGCGGCGTCGTTTTTCATCAGCCTGAAGGCGATGGACTGGTTGTCGCCGCGTGCGACGAATTCCGCGCCACCGGTCGCGCAACTGCCACCGCTGCCCCCGGTCGCGAAGAGCTCGATCGTGGTGGCGCCGGTCACCATCGCGCTGTCGGCGATCCGCGAGCAGGCCGAGAAGGCCGCCCCCCGCAATTTCGCCGGCAAGGCCGAGAACCCGATCTCGCAAATCCTGCAAGACGCCGACATCGGCTGGTCCGCCGTGCGCGGACCGATGTCGGCTGTCGGCGACAAGGACGTGCTGACACTGTCGACGCCGCTCACGGGCAAGCTGAACGTGACGGGCTCGCTGTCGTCGAAAGCCACCGGTGCCCTCGGCGAGGCGCTCGGCAGCGTGCTCGGCGGCAATGCCGCGAAACAGATCGGCGCGGTCAACATCAAGAATTTGAACGCCAGCGCCGAGATCAAGGGCAACGTGGTCGTGACCGCGCGGCCGAAGCTCGCGGCCAACTGGCATCTCGAGCCCAATCTCGGCGCCCAGGTCAATCTCGGCGACACCAACCTTTCGGTCGCCGGCGCCAAGGTCAACGTGCCGGCCCAGGTGAAGCCGCTGATCGACAAGACCGTCGGCGAACAGATCAACGCCGTCTCCGAACGCATGCGCAACGATCCGAGCTTGCGGGAGAACGCGAAGGTGCAATGGGCCAAGGCCTGCCGCTCGATCCCGCTGCAAGGCTCGGGCTCCTCGGCCGCACTGCCGCCGCTCTGGCTGGAGATGAAGCCGATCCGCGCCATTGCGGCGCAGCCGCGCGTCGACGCGCAGGCCGTGACCCTGCTGATGGGCCTGGAAGCGGAGACGCGCGTCACCTCGACGCCGACCAAGCCCGACTGCCCGTTCCCCGACAAGATCTCGATCGTGCCGCCGACCGGCACCGGCGTGAACATCGGCGTGCCGATCGACGTGCCCTTCACCGAGATCAACAAGCTGATCGCGGCGCAGATGGTCGGCCACACCTATCCCGAGGACGGCTCCGGTCCGGTGGACGTCACCGTCAAGAGCGTCAACGTGATCCCGTCGGGCGAGCGCCTCCTGATCTCGCTTCTGGTGCGCGCCAAGGAGAAGAAGAGCTGGCTCGGTCTCGGCGCCGAAGCGACGGTGCACATCTGGGGCCGGCCGATGCTCGACCAGGCGCAGCAGACGCTGCGGCTCGCCGACATCCAGCTCGCGGTGGAGTCCGAGGCGGCCTTCGGCCTGCTCGGGGCCGCGGCGCGCGCGGTGGTGCCGCAGATGCAGCAGGCGCTGGTGCAGAAAGCGACGGTCGACCTGAAGCCGATAGCCGCCAACGCACGCGAGAAGATCGCCGCCGCGATCGCCGACTACCAGAAGAACGAGGACGGCCTCAAGGTCGAGGCCAGGATCGACAGCCTGACCCTCGCCGACATCGCCTTCGATTCCAAGACACTGCGCGTGATCGCGGAAGCCGGCGGCACGCTGAATGTGTCCGTGACGAAACTGTCGGGGATGTAGCGCGCGCCTTTCCGCAACGGGTCCGTGCGCGTCGTCGCTTGCGCCGCTGGCATTCTGGTCGGAGGATGCTAAGCTGTTTCTCGCAACCTCGGACGAGGTGCTGACAGCACTGTAGCTGATGACGCGAGGACGACATGGAAGCCGGCATGGTCACGCCTGCGCCGGCGCTGGTGCGCTTTTCCGGCATTCAGAAGACCTACGATGGCGAGCACCTCGTGGTGAAGAACCTCGATCTCGAAATCAGGAAGGGCGAGTTCATCACCCTGCTTGGCCCGTCGGGCTCGGGCAAGACGACCACCCTGATGATGCTGGCCGGTTTCGAGGTTCCGACCCATGGCGAGATCCACCTCGCTGACCGGCCGATCAAGAACGTGCCGCCACACAAGCGCGACATCGGCATGGTTTTCCAGAACTATGCCTTGTTTCCGCACCTGACGATTGCGGAGAATATCGCCTTCCCGCTGTCCGTCCGCAACACGAACAAGGCCGAAGCTCAGGAGCGCGTGAGAGCGGCGTTGCGCATGATCAAGATGGAAACCCTGGCGCACCGGCGGCCCGGGCAGCTGTCCGGCGGTCAGCAGCAGCGCGTGGCCCTGGCCCGCGCCCTGGTTTTCAATCCGCAACTCGTGCTGATGGACGAGCCCCTGGGCGCCCTGGACAAGCGCCTGCGGGAGCAGATGCAACTGGAGATCAAGCAACTGCACGAGACAATGGGCATCACCGTCGTCTACGTCACCCACGATCAGAGTGAAGCGCTCACCATGTCGGACCGCATCGCCGTGTTCAATGACGGCATCGTGCAGCAGATCGACAGGCCCGACGCGCTGTATGAGCATCCGGTGAACAGCTTCGTCGCCCATTTCATAGGCGAGAACAATGTGCTGGCCGGCACCGTCGAGACGGTCGAAAAAGAATATTGCCGCGTTGCGCTGGCCGGTGGCGGCGCCGTGACCGCACGCGCGGTCAATGTATCAGGCGCGGGCGCATCGACCTCCCTGTCGGTGCGGCCGGAGCGGATCGCCATTATCCCGGATGGCACCTCCAGCGACGAACCGAACCGGCTGCCGGCCAAGGTGAAGAACACCATCTATCTCGGCGACCACGCGCTGGCCGTGCTCGACGTCAGTGGGAATGCCGAGTTCATGGTCAAGCTTCAGCCGGGTGCGCTTCACAATCTCACACCCGGCGAAGACGTGTTCGTCACCTTCCGCCCGGAGGACTGCCTGGCCCTCGATCCCGTCTGATCCGGACCCGCATCGATCAACCTCAACGCAACGCAGATGAAGAAGGAACAAAGACCATGCTGAAGCGCAAGACTGGCAAGATTGCTCTGGGTTTCGCCGCGGCGCTCACCGCCAGCGCTGCGCTGGCGACGGTCGCGCAGGCGCGTGACCTCACCGTCGTATCGTGGGGCGGCGCCTATCAGGATGCCCAGAAGAAGGTCTATTTCGAGCCGTTCAAGAAAACGGCCCGTGTTCCGATGAACGACGAGTCCTGGGACGGCGGCGTCGGCGTGTTGCGCGCCAAGGTGCAGGGCGGTGCCGCCACCTGGGACGTCGTCCAGGTCGAGAGCGACGAGCTCGCGGTCGGCTGCGAGGAAGGCCTGTTCGAGAAGCTGGATTATTCCAAAATCGGCGGCGAGGCCGCCTACATCCCGCCGTCAGTCAATCCCTGCGGCGTCGGCGCCATCCTCTACGATTTCGTGCTCGGCTACGACAAGGACAAGCTGAAGGGCGCGCCTGCGGGCTGGGTCGACTTCTTCGACACCAAGAAGATTCCGGGCAAGCGCGGCCTGCGTCAAGGCCCGAAGACCACGCTGGAGATCGCCCTCATGGCCGACGGCGTCGCGCCAAAGGACGTCTACAAGGTGCTGGCGACCGACGAAGGCGTCGATCGCGCGTTCAAGAAGCTCGACACCATCAAAGGCGACATCGTCTGGTGGAAGGCCGGCGCCCAGCCCCCGCAATTGCTCGCCTCCGGCGAGGTGGCGATGACCTCGGTCTACAATGGCCGCATCGACACCGCGAACAAGAACGAGAAGAAGAATTTCGGCATGGTGTGGGACGGAGCGCTCTTCACCCTCGATAGCTGGGTCATCCTCAAGGGTAGCCCGAACAAGGACGCCGCCTACAAGTTCCTGGACTTCGCGGGCAAAGCGGAGAACCAGTCAAAACTGTCGGAGAACATTGCTTATGGCACCTCGAACAAGGACGCAGCCGCTCTGCTCGCGCCCGCCGTTCTGAAGGACCTGCCGACAGCGCCTGATAACATCAAGAACGCGGTCGAGATCAACGTTGCCTTCTGGCTCGAGAACATCGACCGCCTGACTGAGCGCTTCAACAAATGGGCAGCGAAATAGCGCGCGGCCGAACCGGCGTGCGGCGCGCATTGACAGCAGTTTCGTCGCGGCCATCCTTCGAGACGCCCGCCTTAGGCGGGCTCCTCAGGATGAGGACGGAGTGCGCGGCAGCGACGTCAGAGAGCCTCATCCTGAGGAGACCGCGAAGCGGTCGTCTCGAAGGACGAGGCGCTTGCTCAGGCCGCTCTGAAGGGCCACACGCGATTGCCACAGCCAAAATGGCGAGAGATGTCCGGTCACAATGGGGCTCCCGATGACGGCAGCCTCCTCAACCGGCGCCGATGCGTTGGCCAAGGTGCCGCTCAAGCGCCGTCTGAAGCAGGCGGAGCGCGCGCGCCAGATCAAGGCGCTGGCACTAATTCTGCCACTTCTCGTCTTCCTGCTCTTCACCTTCGCAGGCCCGATCGCCGGCATGCTGTGGCGCGCGGTCGATGACCGGGAGGTGCGTCAAGTTCTGCCTCAAACCGTCGCTGCTCTCGCGAGCTGGGACGGCAAGGACCTGCCGGATGAAAAGGCCTACGCGGCGCTCGCAAGCGACATCCTGGCGGCGCGCGCCTCGGGCACCATCGCCATCGCGGCCAAGCGGCTCAACTACGCGCTGAACGGCTTCCGCACCATCCTGACCAGCACTGCACGCAATCTGAAGGCAGTGCCGGAGCCTGGCACGGCCAAGGAGGCGCTGGGCAAGATCAACCCGGCCTGGCGCGAACGCACCACCTGGACGACGATCAAGGACGCCAGCGGCCCAATGACCGGCTTCTACCTGCTGGCGGCGCTCGACCTGACGCGGAACGTGGACAGCACGATCGTCGCAGCCCCGCCGGATCAGGCCATCTACCGCGACGTTTTCGCCCGCACCTTCATCATCAGCCTCAGTGTCACGGCACTTTGCCTGATCCTTGGCTTCCCGGTCGCTTACTTGCTGGCGACGCTGCCGCCGGGCCGGTCGAATCTGCTGATGATCTTCGTCCTGCTGCCTTTCTGGACTTCGCTTCTGGTCCGCACCTGCGCCTGGATCGTTCTGTTGCAGAGCAAAGGCGTCGTGAACGACGGCCTACTCTGGCTTGGCATCATCGACGAGCCGTTGCGCCTGATCTACAACCGCTTCGGTGTCTGCGTGGCAATGACCCACGTTCTCCTGCCGTTCATGATCCTGCCGCTGTACAGCAGCATGAAGGCGATCTCGCCCGCTTACATGCGTGCCGCCGCCTCGCTCGGTGCGCCACCGGTCGCCGCCTTCCTGCGGATCTACCTGCCTCAAACCCTGCCCGGCATCGGCGCGGGAAGCCTGCTCGTCTTCATCCTGGCGCTCGGCTACTACATCACGCCGGCACTCGTCGGGGGCGCCGCCGATCAAATGATCAGCTACTTTATCGCGCTCTACACGAACGAGACGGCCAATTGGGGCCTTGCTTCGGCACTGGGTGCGGTGCTGCTGCTCGCCACTGTTCTGCTCGCTCTCGTCTACGGAAAGCTGGTGCAGGGCCAGCAGGTCACGGGAGGGATGAAGAATTGAGCGACAATCCCTCGCTCCTCACGCCGAGCCAGCGTATCGCGTGGACCGCGACTATCATTGTCTCCACGCTGGTGTTCATCTTCCTGATGGCGCCGATCCTTGCGATCATGCCGCTGTCCTTCAGCTCGGGCTCGTACCTCACCTATCCGCTGCCGGGCCTCTCCTTGCGCTGGTACGACGACTTCATCAATTCGCCGCGCTGGATGAATTCGCTGAAGAACAGCATGATCATAGGCGTCGCCTCGACCCTGCTGTCCATGGTGCTTGGCACGCTGGCCGCGCTGGGGCTGGCGCAGTGGAAGAGCCGGTTCAAGCCGCTCGTGCTGGCCTTCGTGCTGTCGCCGGTCGTCGTGCCCGGTGTCATCACCGCGGTCGGCCTGTATTTCTTCTTCGCGCCGATCGGACTGACCGGCAGCTATCTCGGCTTGATCCTGGCCCACACTGCGCTGGCGACGCCCTTTGTGGTGATCACGGTCGGCGCGACGCTGCAAAGCTTCGACACCAATTTGGCACGCGCCGCCGCCTCCCTCGGCGCCTCGCCGCTTTATGCGTTCCGCCGCGTGATCCTGCCGCTGATCCTGCCCGGCCTGGCATCGGGGGCGCTGTTCGCATTCGCGACCAGCTTCGATGAGGTGGTGATCGTGCTGTTCATGGCAGGTCCGGAACAGCGCACCCTGCCGCGCGAGATGTTCAGCGGCATCCGCGAGAACATCAGCCCGACCATCACGGCAGCGGCGGTGATTCTGACGACCGTATCGGTCATCCTTCTCGCCACCCTGGAAGGCCTGCGCCGACGCAACGAACGGCTCAAGGGCGGCAGCGCCTGAGCTTAACTTCTCCCTCTCCCCGCAAGCGGCAGGGCTATCGCATATGGTGTGCACGATGCGGCGGCATCGGCACTGGGCTCCCTCTCCCGCTTGCGGGGGAGGGCTGGGGTGGGGGTGTCTCCGCGTCGGGATTGTTGAGCATTGCGGAGAACGTCCCTGCGAGGCAAGAGCCCTCACCCGCCGCGCTCTGCGAGCGCGTCGGCCTCTCACGCAAGCGGGAGAGGCGAAGGAAACACCGTCGCGCCCTGCTTATTTCTCCACCCCCTCACGCATCTTTGGCTTAGCTGCCGCGACCGTTTCTCGCTAGAACGGTCCCCGCAACAAACCCAAACAACAACGCTGAGGGAGAAACATATGCAAAAACTCATCGCCGCGGTCGCGGCCGGTCTCGCTCTTGCCGCCACGTCAGGCGCGGCGCAAGCGCAGATTTCCGACGACGTCGTCAAGATCGGCGTGCTCACGGACATGTCGAGCCTCTATGCGGACGCGACCGGCAAGGGCTCGCTTGCCGCCGTCGAGATGGCGGTCGCCGATTACGGCGCCAAGGTCGCCGGCAAGCCCGTGCAGGTGGTCGCCGCCGATCACCAGAACAAGCCTGATGTCGGCGTCAACATCGCCCGCAACTGGTACGACAACGACAAGGTCGACGCGATCTTCGACGTGCCGACCTCCTCGGTGGCGCTGCCGATCTCGGCGCTGACGCGCGAGAAGAACAAGATCAACATCAATTCCGGCGGCGGCTCCTCCGACATCACCGGCGTCGCCTGCTCGCCCAACACCGTGCACTGGACCTACGACACCTATGCGCTGTCGAACGTCGCCGGCAAGGCGATGGTGAAGCGCGGCGAGGACACCTGGTTCTTCGTCACCGCCGACTACGCCTTCGGCATGGCGCTGCAGCGCGACGCCGCCAACGTGGTCAAGGAGAGCGGTGGCAAGGTGCTCGGCGAGGTCCGCCATCCGCTCAACTCGTCGGACTTCTCCTCCTTCCTGCTCCAGGCCCAGGCCTCCAAGGCCAAGGTGGTCGCGCTGGCCAATGCCGGCGGCGACACCACCAACGCGCTGAAGCAGGCGGCCGAGTTCGGCCTGACGCAAGGCGGCCAGAAGATGATCGCGCTGTTGCAGGAAATCACCGACACGCATTCGCTCGGCATCAAGGCCACGCAAGGCCTGATCGTGACCGACGCGTTCTACTGGGACATGAACGAGGAGACGCGCGCCTTCTCGAAGCGCTTCAACGAGAAGGTCGGCCACATGCCGACCATGATCCAGGCCGGCCTCTATTCGGCGACCATGCACTATCTGAAGGCGATCGAAGACATCAAGACCGACGAGGCGCCGAAGGTGATGGAAAAGATGCGCGCCACGCCGGTCAACGACTTCTTCGCCAAGAACGGCAATATCCGCATCGACGGCCGCATGGTCCACGACATGTATCTGTTCGAGGTCAAGAAGCCTGAGGAATCCAAGGGCGAGTGGGACCTCTACAAGCTCATCGCCACCGTCCCCGGCGACGAGGCGTTCCGCCCGCTCGGCAGGGGCGGCTGCCCGCTGGTGACGCACTGAGCGAACATCCTGCGTCATTACGAGCGACCGCGCGCCCGGTGAAAACCGGGCGCGCTTCGTTTAGGCCGTCAAGCGAGCCGCATTACTCCGAATACTTGAACTCGGGCATGTTCTTCAGCTCGTCCTTGGACGCATTGAACACGGCGTGGTCCGGATACCACTTCGACGAAGACGTCGCGGTGGGCGTCGTGGACTTGTCCATGCCGGTCGCAGCGCCCGTCGTCGTGCTCGCGGGGGGCTTGGCGCCCGGGTTCGTGCCGGCGCCGGTATAGGCTATCGCCTCGTTGGCGAATTTCAGCTTCTCGTAAGGCACGGCGACCAGATGCTCGCCCATGCCGAGGAAGCCGCCGACACCGATCACGGCAATCTTGATGTTGCCGTTCTTGTCCATCAGCAGCTCGTTGATCGAGCCGATGTTCTCATTGGCCTCATTGTAGACCCTCAGGCCTGACATCTTCGACGTACGCCACTCGCCGGAAGCGGTCGCGGTTGTCGTCGTGGCCGCAGTCGGCGCCTTGTCAGTGGTGGCGGTCGGCGATTGTGCGAACGCAACGGTCGCAAGCAACGCGGTGCCGGCAAGGCCGGCGGCGATCGATTTCATCAACATGTTGTCCTCTCCTTCGACAGAACTCGTGTGGAGAGAACCGCGCTGAACACGGGCAGTTCCTGAGTCGCGGCAATTTCGTTGCGTAATGATGGCGCTGCACTGCGACGAAGGTTCCTGCGTTCCGCAGGAACGTTCGAGATGCACGGTTCCCCGCCGGCGATGATGCGCCCTGGGAAGAAGCATCATCGCGGCGAGGACCGCACCGACCCGCGTCGCTCAGGTCAGCTCTTGTAGTCGATCAGAAGCGCGGAGAAGTCCGAGCTGGTGGATGAGCTGCCGCTGGCGCCGTAGGACGACGCCGACGATTGCGACTGCTGGAGCGCCTTGAGGAACTGCTGGAGGATCTCGGCCGTGGTGGAGTCGGTCGACGTGCTGCTGGTCGAGTCCGTCGACGACGAGTCCGAGGAGCTGTCATCCGGCGGCGGACCGGGCGGGGGCCCTCCCGCACCACCGGGACCACCGGCGCCGCCGGGACCGTTGGCGAAGGTGGACTCGAACACGTTCTTCAGCTCGTCGGCCTGGTCCGAGGTCAGGGTCCCGTTCGACACCTCGTTGGAGATGAGGTCGTCGATCTTCGACTTCATGTCGTCCTTGGAGGGACGCGTACCGCTCGACTGATCGCTCGACCGGCTCTGCTGGAGCGCCGTGTCGATGTCGGTCAGCGCCGTCGAGAGCGCCGACTGGTCCGACGACGAGACCGTGCCGGCGGAAACTTCCGATTGCAATTCCTGCTGCAGCCGCTGCAACGGCGACTGGTAGTTACCGGCGGAGGCCGCCGAAATCGAGGTCATGATGGCTCCGTGGGTTTTGCGGGGTTTCGTAGCCGACGACGCCACGATATGGTTAACGGTCTTAACGAGACCTTGCCGCTCCACTGCCCGGTGATGTCCTTGCGTTGCGGCGAGGGCTCTAGAAACAATCTGAAACAAAAATCTTCGCCTTTTGGCCCGAATCTTGGACAAACAAAGCGCATGGCCATTCTCAATCCCAACATCCTGGTCGTCGAAGACGACCGCGAAACCCGGACGTTGATTGCGAAATATCTGCGCAACAACGCCTGCAACGTCACCGCCGTGAGCGACGGCCGCGAGATGTCGCGCGCCATGGCCGATCATCGCGTCGACCTCATCATCCTCGACGTCATGCTGCCCGGTGAGGACGGCCTCAGCCTGTGCCGCAAGGTGCGCGCGGAGGCGCAGACGCCGATCATCATGCTGACCGCACGCGGCGAGGACATCGACCGCATCGTCGGCCTCGAGATGGGCGCGGACGACTATCTGCCGAAGCCGTTCAATCCGCGCGAGCTGCTCGCGCGCATCAACGCGGTGCTGCGCCGCCAGGCGTCCGCACAAGCCGCAAGCTCGATCGAAGGCGCCAGCACGCTCGCCTTCGAAGGCTGGCGCATCGATCTGCGCCTGCGCGAGCTCCGCAATCCCGAAGGCGCGCGCGTCGCGGTGACCAGCGCCGAGTTCGACCTGCTGCGGACGTTCTGCGAGCGGCCCGGCCGCGTGCTGTCGCGCGACAGCCTGCTCGACCTCACGCAGGGGCGCAACACCGGCTCGTTCGAGCGCTCCATCGACGTGCTCGTCAGCCGCATCCGCCGCAAGATCGAGCCCAATCCGGCCGATCCGACCATCATCAAGACGGTGCGCTCCGGCGGCTATTTGTTCACGCCAAGAACGGAAGCGGTAAGAACGGAAGCGGTCGCGGCAGCCTTGAGCGTCTGACATGCGGCTTTTGGGATTTTTCCATCTCAGGAGCATCAGCGGCCAGATCGCCGCGCTCGTCGTGGTGTCGATCGTCGCGCTTCATCTCATCATCGCCGCTGGTTTTCTGATTACGCGGCCGGACCGCGCGACGGCGCCGCCCGACAGCGAGCATGAACTGGCTAATGCCGCGCTGCTGCTGTCCGCGGCCGACGCGAGCGAGCGGCCGCGCCTTCTCGCCGACATCGCGCGCGCCTTTCCGGATCTGCGGGTCGAAGCGATCGCGCCCAGCTCCGTGACGGCCATCGGCGACAGCGAAGGCCCGCATTTGCACGGCATGCGCCGCCATCTCGGCGAGGGCTACAAGGTCGTCACGCTGGCGCCGAACGGCGGCTCGTCCCGGATCGGCATCCAGGTGCCCGACGGCACAACGATCGCTGGCCATATTGAACGGGGACGGCCGGGCTGGTTCTGGGGCAATCCCTGGATATCGACGCTGCTATCTGCGGTGATCAGCGTGACGCTGCTCGGCGTATGGGCCGCGCATGCGCTCGCCGCGCCGCTGTCGTCGTTTGCAAAGGCGGCCGAAAGCTTCAGCCTGGACGGGACGGCGAATCCCCTGCCCGAGCGCGGCCCGGAAGAGATCCGCTCGGTCGCGCGCGCGCTCAACCGCATGCACGAGCGGATCGCGCGACTGATGTCGGACCGCACGCGGATGCTCGCCGCGATCAGTCACGATCTGCGCACACCGATCACGCGGCTGCGCCTGCGCGCCGAGTTCATCGAGGACGAAGGCAACCGCAAGCGCATGCTGATCGATCTCGACCAGATGCGCTCGATGCTGGAATCCGTGCTGTCGCTGTTGCGCAACGACCGCCAGATCGAGGCGGTGACGCTGGTCGACATCGCGAGCACGCTGCAGCTCATCGCCGACCAGTTCGGCGACATGGGCCATGTCGTGCACTATGACGGCCCGCTATCTGCGACCGCCGCGGCGCGGCCCGACGATCTGCATCGCGGCGTCACCAACCTCGTCGAGAACGCGGTGCGCTTCGGCGCCGAGGTGACGATCCGTCTCGACATGTCAGGCACCAGGCTCGTCATCGACGTCGAGGACGATGGTCCCGGCATTTCGGATGCGCGCAAGCAGGAAATGCTGGAGCCGTTCGTGCGCGGCGACGATGCGCGCACCATGGACGATTCCACCGGCTTCGGCCTCGGCCTGTCGATCGCGCGCGCGATCGCGCTCGCCCATGGCGGCGAGCTGTCGCTGCACGACCGCGCGCCGCACGGCTTGATCGTGCGGATGCAATTGCCGGTGTGGCAGCAGCCGCGGCTGGCGGCGTAAGCTCAGGCCGCGAGCGGCGGGTGCTCGAAGGCCTCACGCTCGAAGATCGCCACCGCCTCGAAGCGATAGTTGCAGGCGCGGCAATTCCAGAGATAGGAGATGCGTCCCTCGCCCGGCTCGATCCAGTCCGGCTCCGGAATCGGCGTGCCGCATTGGGCACATGGGTTCTGCCTCGGAATTTCGCCGAAATGTGCCTTGGCCTTGTTGGCTTTTGTCATGGCACCTCTCCCGATTTGCAACGCGTCCTTACTCGCTTTCGCGTACCTGCGCGAATAGACAGGCATGCTGTCACGAGCGGGGGGTCGTCCGCCCCGAAGCGCATCTGCGCCAGCTTTGAGTCGGAATGGCGGCTCTGCGCCGCAGAATCGCTGCCGGCGGCGTTTGGTCACATCATCGCCGTGTTCGGGAGTCCTAACGGCAACCGGGCGCAGGCCACTCGGGGAAATCTGATGAAAATTTTACGTATTGCCGCGCTGCTCGCGGCCGGACTGACGTTGCCGCAGGCCGTATTCGCGGGCGAGGCCGACTATGCCGAGATGGTCGCGGCCCATGCGCGCGCCAACGGCGTGCCGGAAGCGCTGGTGCACCGCGTGATCATGCGCGAAAGCCGCTACCAGCCCGGCCTGGTCGGCCATGGCGGCACCATCGGGCTGATGCAGATCAAGCTCGCGACCGCCCGCGGGGTCGGCTACACCGGCGACGCTGCGGGCCTGCGCGATCCCAACACCAACCTCACCTATGCCGTCAAATACCTCGCCGGCGCCTATCACGCCGCCAATGGCGATCACGCGCGAGCCGTTCGTTATTTTGCGGGCGGCTATTACTACGTCGCAAAGCGGCAGCGGCAGGAAACCGCGCAACAGATGGTGCAACAAGCGAGCACGGAGACCTGGCTGGAGCCGAACGGCAATCCGCAGCCGATATTCGGCGCCGTGCCGCACCGGAAGCTTGCCCAGCGCGTCCGCAACGCCCGGGCGCAGGCGCCCAGGTAAGTGCGGTTCCCGCCAAACGCGTTGACACAGCCCGTCACTTGCCTACATTAGAGCCGTTCCGAGGGGTGCTCCGAGGAGGAGCTGAGATACCGCTAAATGGGCAAATCCGCCCAGGACCGCGGTGACCCTTTGAACCTGATCCGGGTCATGCCGGCGAAGGGACAGGGATGTTGCAGACGACCAAACGACCGGATTCCACGGTATCCATCATCGGCGCAGGCATCGCGGGCGCCTGGCAGGCCTTGCTGTTCGCGCAGGCCGGCCACGCCGTCACCCTGCACGAGCGCGGTGACGCCGAAATGACCGATGCCACCAGCCATTGGGCCGGCGGCATGCTCGCGCCTTATTGCGAGGC
The DNA here is from genome assembly GCF_029846695.2 of Bradyrhizobium nivariense. NCBI lineage: Bacteria > Pseudomonadati > Pseudomonadota > Alphaproteobacteria > Hyphomicrobiales > Nitrobacteraceae > Bradyrhizobium > Bradyrhizobium nivariense. Next base: position 47,349 of record NZ_JARWCR020000067.1, read on the forward strand.
GGAAGTTTCAGAACCCATCATCAGCCGCCTCGGCCTGCGCTCGCTCGATATCTGGCGGCGCGAATTGCCGGACACGCCTTTCAACGGCTCGCTGGTCGTCGCCCATTCGCGCGAACGCAACGACTTCGAGCGCTTTGCGCGGATGACGCAGGGCCATCGCCGGCTCGATGCCGCCAACCTTGCCGAGCTCGAGCCGTCGCTCGAAGGCCGCTTCCGCGACGCGCTGTTCTTCCCGACCGAGGGCCATGTCGAGCCGCGCCGCGTGCTGCCGAAACTGCACGAGCGCATCCGCGCCGCCGGCGGCACCATCAAATTCGAAAGCTGCGTCAGCGCGGCCGAACTCGACGGCATCGTGATCGACTGCCGCGGCCTTGCTGCGCGCGACGAGCAGCCTGACTTACGCGGCGTCAAGGGCGAGATGATCCTGATCGAGACCGGCGAGGTGCAGCTCGCGCGCCCGGTGCGGCTGATCCATCCGCGCTGGCCGCTCTATGTGATCCCGCGCGAGGACAATCTGTTCATGCTGGGCGCGACCTCGATCGAAGCCGAGGACACCGGCGTCAGCGTGCGCTCGGCGCTGGAACTGCTGGGCGCGGCCTATGCCGTGCATCCCGCCTTCGGCGAGGCCCGCATCGTCGAATTCGGCTCCGGACTTCGCCCCGCTTTTCCCGACAATCTCCCGCGCATCGGCATCCGCGGCGGCAAGATCAGCGTGAACGGTCTCTACCGCCACGGCTTCCTGATCGCGCCTGTTCTGGCCGAGCTGACGCTCGCTTATGTCGAGCGCGGCCAGATCGACAATGAGGTGATGCAATGCGCGTGATCGTCAACGGCGAGCAGCGCGAGATCAACTCGGCCAGCGTCGACGCGCTGCTGAGCGAACTCGACTACGAGGGCACCCATTTCGCCATCGCGCTCAACTACGACGTCGTGCCGAAAAGCCGCTGGGCCGAAACCCACCTGAAAGCGGGCGACGAGATCGAGATCATCACGCCGCGGCAGGGAGGGTGATGGTTATGCAGTTGCCCCACACTCAACTGTCATCGCCCGGCTTGACCGGGCGATCCAGTACGCCGCGGCTTCACGATTCCAGCCGCGCCGCCGCGGAGTACTGGATCCCCGCCTTCGCGGGGATGACAGCTACATTTAAGGAGACACCGACCCCATGGTGACCTTCTACGGCAAACAATTCGCTTCCCGCCTCCTGATCGGCAGCGCGCTCTATCCCTCGCCTGCGATCATGCAGTCGGCGATCCGTAGCTCAGGCTCGAACATCGTCACGGTGTCGCTGCGGCGCGAATCCGCCGGCGGCAAGACCGGCGATGCGTTCTGGAACCTGATCCGCGAGCTCGACGTCACCGTGCTGCCGAACACCGCCGGCTGCCGCAGCGTGCGCGAGGCGGTGACCACGGCAAAGCTCGCGCGCGAATTGTTTGCGACATCCTGGATCAAGCTCGAAGTCATCGCCGACAATGACACGCTGCAGCCCGATGTAGTCGGACTTGTGGAAGCCGCGACCATTTTGATCAAGGACGGCTTTGAGGTGTTCCCGTATTGCACCGAGGATCTCTCGGTCGCCAACCGCCTGGTCGATGCCGGCTGCAAGGTGGTGATGCCGTGGGCCGCGCCCATCGGCAGCGCGAAAGGCATCACCAACCGCGACGCGCTCAAGCTGATGCGCGAGCGGCTGCCCGATATCACGCTGGTGGTCGACGCCGGCATCGGCGCGCCGTCGCACGCGGCCGAGGCGCTCGAGCTCGGCTATGACGCCGTGCTGCTCAACACGGCAATCGCAAAAGCCGCCGATCCCGTCGCGATGGCCAATGCCTTCCGACTCGGTATCGAGGCCGGCCGCACCGCTTACGAAGCCGGGCTGATGAACGCCCGCGATTTCGCCTCCCCTTCAACCCCTGTCGTTGGGACACCTTTTTGGCATGCCGTATCCTGATCGCAACGCGTATCCTGATCGCTTCTACCCCGTCGTCGACAGCCTCAGTTGGGTCGAGCGCCTGACCAAGCTCGGCGTCGGCACCATCCAGCTGCGCGCGAAAGATCTCGATGATTCGCAGTCGCTCCAGATGGTCACCGATGCGCTCGCGATCACCGAGGGCACGCAAGCCAAGCTCGTCGTGAACGACTATTGGCGCGCCGCGATCGTCGCTGGCGCAAAGTACCTGCATCTCGGCCAGGAAGATTTGGCGGATGCGGACCTCAAATCGATCCGCGAGGCCGGCCTGTCGCTCGGCGTCTCCACCCATGACGAGGACGAGCTTGCGACCGCGCTCGCCGCAAAACCCGACTATGTCGCGCTGGGCCCGATCTTCTTCACCACGCTCAAATCGATGCGCTTCGAACCGCAGGGCATTCCAAAGATCACGGAATGGAAGGAGCGCGTGGGCACCATCCCGCTGGTCGCGATCGGCGGCATCAAGTTCGAGCACGCCGCGGAGATCTTTGCCGCCGGCGCGGATTCCATCGCCGTTGTTTCCGACGTCACCCAGAACGCCGACCCCGATGCGCGGGTACGGCAATGGCTCGGCCTGTCAAAGGAGGCTGCGTGATGAGCCTCGCTCTCTCCACACACTCCGCCGTCATCGCCCGGCTTGACCGGGCGATCCAGTACGCCGCGGCCTCTCCGTATCCCATCGAGGCCTCTGGAATACTGGATCCCCGCTTTCGCGGGGATGACAGTCGCAATTGACGCACGCGCAACGACATCAACGAACTAAAGAGGATCCCATGAACATCCGCTCCAACCCCGACAAGACCATCCCCGCCGTCACCACCGGCCCGCTGCCGTCGTCGCGAAAAATCTTCGCGTCGCCCGACGCCGCGCCTGATATCCGCGTGCCCTTGCGCGAGATCATCCTGTCCGAAGGCGCCGGCGAGCCGAACCTGCCGGTGTATGACACCTCCGGCCCCTACACCGATCCGTCCGTGACCATCGACGTCAACGCCGGCCTCGCGCGCGGCCGCAAGGCCTGGGTGCTCGAGCGCGGCGGCGTCGAGGAATATCAGGGCCGCCAGATCAAGCCCGAGGACAATGGCAGCGTCTCCACCGACAAGGCCGCGCGTGCGTTCAGCGCCTATCACCAGCCGCTGCGCGGCCTCGACGGTCACAAGATCACGCAGCTCGAATTCGCCCGCGCCGGCATCATCACCAAGGAGATGATCTACGTCGCCGCGCGCGAAAATCTCGGCCGCAAAGAGCAGCTCGAACGCGCGGAAGCAGCCCTTGCCGACGGCGAAAGTTTTGGCGCCGAAGTGCCCGCCTTCATCACGCCGGAGTTCGTCCGCTCCGAGATCGCGCGGGGACGTGCCATCATTCCCTGCAACATCAACCATGCCGAGCTCGAGCCGATGATCATCGGCCGCAACTTCCTGACCAAGATCAACGCCAATATCGGCAACTCGGCGGTGACGTCATCCGTCGAGGAAGAGGTCGAGAAGATGGTGTGGGCGATTCGCTGGGGCGCCGACACCGTGATGGACCTCTCGACGGGGCGCAACATCCACACCACCCGCGAATGGATCCTGCGCAACGCGCCGGTGCCGATCGGCACCGTTCCGATTTATCAGGCGCTGGAAAAGTGCGACGGCGATCCCGTCAAGCTGACCTGGGAGCTCTACAAGGACACGCTGATCGAGCAGTGCGAGCAGGGCGTCGACTATTTCACCATCCACGCCGGCGTGCGGCTGCAATACATCCACCTCACCGCCAACCGCGTCACCGGCATCGTGTCGCGCGGCGGCTCGATCATGGCGAAGTGGTGCCTGGCGCATCACAAGGAAAGCTTCCTCTACACCCATTTCGACGAGATCTGCGACCTCATGCGCAAGTACGACGTCTCGTTCTCGCTCGGCGACGGCCTGCGCCCGGGCTCGATCGCCGACGCCAACGACCGCGCGCAGTTTGCCGAACTCGAGACGCTCGGCGAACTGACGAAGATCGCGTGGGACAAGGGCTGCCAAGTCATGATCGAAGGCCCCGGCCACGTGCCGATGCACAAGATCAAGATCAACATGGACAAGCAGCTCAAGGAGTGCGGCGAGGCGCCGTTCTACACCCTCGGGCCCCTGACCACCGACATCGCGCCGGGCTACGACCACATCACCTCAGGTATCGGCGCGGCCATGATCGGCTGGTTCGGCTGCGCCATGCTCTGCTACGTCACGCCGAAGGAGCATCTCGGCCTGCCCGATCGTAACGACGTCAAGGTCGGCGTCATCACCTACAAGATCGCCGCCCACGCCTCCGATCTCGCCAAGGGCCACCCGGCCGCACAACTGCGCGACGACGCCCTCTCCCGCGCCCGTTTCGACTTCCGCTGGAGCGACCAGTTCAACCTCGGCCTCGATCCCGACACCGCCAAGAACTTCCACGACGAGACCCTGCCGAAGGAAGCCCACAAGGTCGCCCATTTCTGCTCGATGTGCGGACCAAAATTCTGTTCGATGAAGATCACGCAGGACGTGCGCGACTATGCGGCGACGCTGAATGATCCGAACGGCGTGGGAATGTCGATGAGCGGGACCGCCGAGGACGGCATGGCCAGGATGAGCGCGAAGTTCAAGGAGATGGGCTCAAGCGTGTATCTGGATGCGGAGAAGGTGAAGGAGAGCAATCGGGTGTTGTGAGCGACGCTCTAACTCGGCGTGCTCACTATGCGGTTTGAAGTCCTACCTGGATTACCGCCGTACGGCCCCCCAGCCGTATCGTTCACCGAGAACGGCCCTCGCGAATGGCGCGAGGGCCAAGTTGTTCGCTTCTATCCATTGGATTCGGAACCGTGGGTTGGTAATTTTCTTGGTGGATTGACCAATTCAGTTCGGTTCTGAATCATCCGAATGGAAGCGACGTAATCGTTATCGCGATGGGGGAAGCCGTTGTCGTCGATCCCGAGACTCGCAGCTTGCGCGACCGTATTGGAGCTCAAATCGAGGAGATCTTTGTTCTCGAAGAAGAGAAGTTCGTTGTATTTCGCACCATAGTTGATTTCTGCGCGATCGCTGCGGACAATACTAAATGGCACAGTCCGCGAATTTCCTGGGACGGCTTTCGTAGTCTCAAGAGAAGCGGGCTGGAACTATCTGGCGAGGCATGGACTCCGATCCAGGATGCCTGGGTTCCTTTTCAGCTCGACCTCTCAAACGGGCAATGCCTCAACGCTATTTACCAAGCCGACATGAGCAGAGCGCGTGAGGTTGTCGCGAGACCAACGCCCAAATCTTAGGGGTAGCAAGCATAACCCAGATGAGCGCAGCGGCATCCGGGGTCTATACCGTCCCCCATATAGCTCCGCTCTTGCGGGCTACCGCCGTGGATAATTGACG
>NZ_JARWCR020000068.1:0-51268 GCF_029846695.2 Bradyrhizobium nivariense
CCGGCCGACAAGCCTGACCCGCAGTTTCTGATCATCGTCGCTCATCACAAGGTGTCCACCTATTTTGGTGGACACCTCATGCATCAGGGCACTCAAAAGCAAAAGGTGCGGAGAAATTAGCGCTTACCTTGCAGCTATGTCGCGCGGAGACAAGATCGAGAAGATGGGCTGCCGGCCGAATGCGATCTCTATTGTGTCGCTCGAAACGAACGCGGACATACGCCAGATTGAGCTGATGCTCGTGTGCCGAAAAGGTTGTTTCCGCGATGAGCCAAAGCGCCAAGGCTCGGGTCCACATAGCACGATCGTCGGTTTTTGCTCGGTCTTGGCCTGATAAGAGGAGAAAAGCGAGTGCGTAATATTGATGTCCAGGAATGGGAGATCCGCTGCGATCTGGCCGCAGCGTACCGTTTGATCGCACATTTCGGTATGGACGACCTAATCTATACTCACCTTTCCGCAAGACTTCCCGGCAAGGAGCACCGTTTTCTCCTCAATCCCTACGGACTGATGTTCGACGAGATCACGGCGTCTAGCCTCGTCGTCGTTGACACCGAGGGGCACGCGATTGAGGAGCACAAAGAGTCCAAGATCAACAGCGCAGGCTTCACAATCCATTCCGCTGTGCACATGAATCGGGAAGATGCCCAATGTGTCATGCACACGCATACTGTGGCGGGCATGGCAGTGGCTGCGCAGGAGCAGGGTCTATTACCGTTGAATCAAATTTCAATGGGCTTCTACGACGGCGTTGCGTATCACGGCTATGAGGGCATCGCGCTCGATCTCGACGAGCGCGAACGGCTGGTACGCGATCTCGGCGGCAACGACGTAATGATCCTGAAGCACCACGGTTTGCTTACAGTCGGGCGTACCATCGCTGAAGCCTTCTTTAACATGTACTATATGGAGCAATCTTGCCGCATCCAGCTCGCAGCAACGCAGGGCGGACAAAAGATCGCTCTACCATCCAGCGAAGTCGCCACTCATACGGCAACGCAGTCCAATCGTAGTCCCAGCACCAAGGGCCAGCGGCCGTGGGCGGCGCTCAAGCGTCGGCTCGACCGCATAAGCCCAGACTACGCGACCTGATGGTCAAGCAAGAATGGCTGAAGCGTGGGTGCTGACTCAGCAGCTTAGACTTCAACAAGCGCACTGCGTCGCGGCGTGAGAAACGAGCCGTGTCAATTTCGGAAGGGATGACCATATGACAAACCAGATGCTCAACAATGGGACGCGGGAGCGAGAAACGCAGCCGCTCTGTGGCGCACGATGAAGGCGAATGGCTTTCGATGAACACGCGCCTAGTCGTCGGGCGCGTCTCCTAGCCGCAACGCACTGCGGCCTGAAGGTGATCTCGGAATAGGCGCGACGCCGACCTGCCAAAAGGGCGGATGAGAGCAGCCTGGCGCGAGTCCCGTCGGCCCGGACCATCGCCCGGTCGATGACCACCGGTCGCGAGAGATCTCGCGAAGGCTGAAACTGTCACGATCGCGGCGATCGAGAACGGTGTGCGGTCGTCGCCGACTATGGCGCGATCGCGCCTCCAATGCATGGTCGCTTCCTTGCGAAGGGCGTCCGCCCGGACGAAGCCGCTGTGGGAGTAGCGACCCTCTGGACCTGGTCAACGTCAGGCCGAATCCCACTCGGCTCAAGCTAGTCAAACGCCAGATGTACAGCCGGGGGAATATCGATCTCCTCCAGGTGCGGCTTAACGGTGCCCCGTGACTGAAGACGTCAGTGAAACTCGTCAGAGCCAAGAGTTCAGTGGCGGGAATCTAAGAAAGCGCAAACCGGAGATACTTGCAGAAGTGCCCGCTTTAGCGTCACAACCCAAGCCTATACTATATCATTCTGCCCAGTCGAATATTCGTTTGTGCCTTCACTTCGCCGTCACGATCTCATGTCGATAAGGATCGTTCAACTACTTGATCCCTCGTCGAGCGCTCACCCCCGAGCCGATCGCGCCGCGATCTTCGCCGTTCAGACGTCTTAGCCTGTGAATATCACAATCGGTCCCCCGGATTCATGCGTCTGATGTCGTACTCGCTTCAGGCGGGGTCCAGCGAAGCTCCCCCCATTGTTGGCCATCCCAGCGGAACCACGATCCGACTGCGATTAGATACCCGGCGGTTCTTGTGAGCTTGGCTTTCCGAAGGCCATCGCTCATTCCTTAGGGACACTGGCGGTCGAGGGCCTACGTGATGAAAACAGAGGTGCCGACCGGAGCATCGGCGATGCCCTAAATCAGGACTTCGATCAGGCAAGGTCCAGACGATTGCACAGCTTCCGCGAGGGCTTTGTTGAATTCGTCCGCTGTTTGAACCGCGCAACCGGGCACACCCAAACCTTTCGCGAGCGCCACGAAATCGATTGTGGGTCGGTCGATGCCAAGCATATCGCGGGCACGCTTGCCAGGCTCACCGGCGCCTACGTTGTCGAATTCACCACGCAAGATATTATAATTCCTGTTGGCGAACACGATCGTAACGACGTCGAGCCCCTCGCGCGCTTGCGTCCATAGCGACTGAAACGTGTACATCGCGCTGCCGTCGCCGACCATGCAAAAGACCTTCCGATTAGGACAGGCCACCGCGGCACCAGTAGCGACCGGGGTCGAATAGCCGATTGCCCCACCCATGTCTTGCAGCCAGTCATGCGGAGGGGCGGCCGCCGTCGGAGGGAAGAAGCCCCGACCGGTGGTGATCGACTCATCTGCAACGATGGCGTTTTCCGGGATCGCACACGCGATGGCCTGAGCGATGGCTGCCAGCGTTAAGGGGCCGGTAGGTTTGACCAACTCGTCAAGCCGCTGCAACTTGACGTCCTTGGGGGTCGCCCCGATGGCCAATGCGAGAGCTTCGAGAGCCTCAACGGATTGCTCGCCCCAGTTGGTCAAGCGATGCACCTCGCAGTCCTCGGCTTTGAGATAGCTCGGCTTGTTCGGATAGGCGAAGAACGCGACGGGATTGTTGGACTCTACCAGGATGATGTGCTTGAAATCCTTCAAGGTTTCGATCGCATGGTCGACCGCGTATGGAACCCTGCCAACGTAAAAGCGGTTGCGGCCGCGCGCCATCCGTTGGTGACAGGTCTCCCCCAACACTGCACAGCCGCTCTTGCCGGCAATACGCTCCGCGAGCGCCAGCCCCCGTTCGCCGAGCGAGCTGCCAGCGACGAGCAGGAGAGTGGAGCTCCCCTCCCGGTGGAGGATGCGTGCGGCCGCTTCGACGGCTTGGGGATCGAAGCTGCGCGGCTTGTCCTCGGGTACCTTAGCCGAGCCCTCAGCCTCGTTCCAAGCCGTATCGGCCGGCAGGATCAGGGTCGCTATCTGCGGTGGCGCGCCTCTGGCGGCGGCGATAGCCGCAGCCCCATCCGCCGCGACCGACCTGGCGCTCGGTGAGGTTCGGACCCAGTCTGACATCGGCCGTGCCAGGCCTTCGATATCCGATGTTAGCGGTGCGTTATGTGCGATGTGATGAGTCGCATGCTGACCAACGATGTTAATGACGCCGGAATGAGCCTTCTTAGCGTTGTGAAGATTGGCGAGCCCATTGGCCAAGCCGGGGCCAAGGTGCAGCAGGGTTGAGGCCGGGGTGCCCTTCATGCGAAAGTAGCCATCCGCCGCTCCCGTCACTACGCCCTCGAAGAGGCCGAGGACGCAGCGCATGCCCTCGACCCGGTCGAGAGCGGCTACGAAATGCATCTCGGATGTGCCTGGGTTAGCGAAGCAGACCTCAACTCCGCCGTTCACTAAGGTTCTGACCAGGCTTTCCGCACCGTTCATTTCAAACTGCTCCTCGTTAAGCTTGATTTGACTGTTTGTCAAAATATGTCATTTTGTCAACAGTGGAATGCCGGTGAAAGCCGCGCCGGTCAAGGCTGGGCGCACCGGCAGCTCGGCTTCGCGTGGCCAAGTACGGCGACCACCGCCTTTGTACCACCACGCACGCGGGGTTTACTTCCGCGATGGCGTGGAGCAAGACCGCTCGACTTTGGTCGATCGGGGCGGCCGTTCGGCGCGAATGGCCGTCAGGTGGCGCTATGGGCGCCGTGCCCATCACAACAAGCGCGGCGGCCCGGGCGCGAATGAGGTGGTGGACGTGACGATGGTGCGGCCGCATGCGCGCGAAAGCGATACAGGTATCAGTCGCCGCGAGCGAGGACCTGCGCTCCGCCATGACAGGAGTGACTGCCGGGCGTGACGGCGCACACTTTCGTGGAATCAGCTCAGTTGGGCTACCGAGCGGGCGTGCCGATACTGATGACGAGGTTGGCGGTGCCCCTGTTTCAATCCCGGTATGGCGGCACCTGGGTTGCCGTCGAATGTTTCGTTGATGATCATCTACCCGTGAAGACATGGCCGGGCATTGCCCGGTGAGGTTCCTTGTAGCGGTGGCTTGGCTGTCCGACGGCTCGAACGTCGCGCGGCGATCAGGATGGAAGAGCGCGTCAATCAAGGTGAGAGAGTTTCGCCGGGCTCGTGACGAAGGGAGGGCGTAGCCCGACCGGAGTTACGAGCCCGGCGTCGGCGCGATCCGCTAGGGACCGCGCCGACTGGTGATCGCGGCCGGCAGGTTATGCAAGTGGTTCTTCCGCCAAGAGGAATCACTCGCTTGCCCGGCCGACACATCACAGATCACCAAATGAGGCTCTACATGAAGAACCGTCAGACCGACAGCCCGCCAGTGGCGGCGGCCAAGGCATCATTCAGTGCGGCGACCGCTTATCGGATCGAGAGAGATCCCCGACTTCCGTCGCAAAAGAAGGCTCCCCGCGGCCGGCGACGACCGGACCCGTTGAGCGAGGTGTTCGAGACCGAGATCGTCCCGATCCTGAAGTCGGCACCTGGCTTACGCCCGGTCGCGGTCTTCGAGGAGATGCTCCGACGTCATCCTGATCTCGGCACCGGTATCCGTCGTACCCTGGAACGTCGTATCCGTGCCTGGCGGGCGATCCATGGCGAGGAGCAGGAGGTCATCTTCCGCCAGATCCATGAGCCTGGCCAGCTCGGCCTCTCCGACTTCACAGACATGGGCGAGTTGGGTGTTACGATCGCGGGCGCACCGCTGGATCATCGTCTCTATCACTTCCGTTTGGCCTATTGCGGCTTCGAGCACGCTCATGTCGTGCTTGGCGGCGAGAGCTTCGTTGCCCTGGCCGAAGGCCTGCAGAATGCCCTCTGGTCGCTCGGTGGGGCGCCGCGGGAGCATCGGACCGACAGCCTGTCGGCCGCATTCTGCAATCTCGATCGCGATGCACGGGATGATCTGACGCAGCGATACGAGGCCCTTTGTGCCCATTACGGCATGCGGCCTTCCCGCAACAATCGAGCCGTGGCCCACGAGAATGGCTCGATCGAAGGGCCCCACGGTCATCTTAAGCGAGCAATCGCGGACGCCTTGCTGCTGCGCGGAACTGTCGACTTCGACGATCTTGCCACCTATCGCGGCTTCATCGATGAGATCGTCAGCCGCCGCAATGCCCGCAACGCCAAGCGGATCGATAGCGAGCGCGTGGTATTGCAGGAGCTGCCCGATCTCCGCACCTCCGACTACGAAGAGGTGATCGTCCGCGTGACGTCTTCGGGCGGCTTCACCCTGCGCAAGGTGTTCTACACGGTCCCATCGCGCCTGATCGGTCACCGGCTGCGGGCACAACTCTACGACGATCACCTCGACGTGTTCGTCGGTGGCACGCATCTCCTGACCTTGCCGCGCGGGCGGCCGCATCCCAACGGCAAGTACGACCAGGTCGTCGATTATCGGCACGTGATCCATTCCCTGCGGCGCAAGCCAATGGCGCTTCTCAATCTGGTCTATCGGGACAGGCTGTTCCCGCGCGAGGGCTATCGGCGAACCTTCGACCGATTGCGCGAGCGCTTACCGGACAAGAAGGCCTGCCGGATCATGGTCGATCTCCTCGCGCTCGCTCATGAGCGCGGCTGCGAGGCCGAGCTCGCCGATCAGCTCACGGCCGACCTTGACGCCGGCCGACTTCCCGAACTCAACCGGCTGCGCGCTCACTTCGCTCCTGCCCCCGTCCACCTGCCGAACGTCGTGGTGCAGTTCGCGCCGCTTGCCACCTACGAATGCCTCATTGGTACCGCCGAGACCGGAGGTGCCGCATGAGCGTGGCCAACACCGTTGATACCGCGCGCCTCAATCTGTTGCTCAACGAGCTCCGGCCGCCAGAGCCATTCCTGCCAATAGGAGCGTTTGCATAAATTCTCCATTGCGCGCCCCTCTGCGCCAAATTGATCGTCGCTCATCATAGCTTGGCGGCGAGAGTTGACATTTTGTCAATCTACGTCATTTTGTCAATCGCAAAGGGCGCTACGCAGATGTGTCGAGCAACAACGGGCGTATATGCAGCCTAGTGGCTAATGCCGACCGCTGGAAGGAGTGATGCACGATCGATGCTGCGAATCGGATTTCTGTATGAGCTGGCAGGGCCAGGAACTCGCGCTGCCGATGGGGCCGCCCTCTGCACCGCCGCTGCGCCGGCGGTCGTGCGAGCCCTACAGAGCACAATCGCGCGCGGCACAGCAGACCCCCAGATCCAGGCGCACTTCATTGCCTCGCTCTCATCGAGCGATATGGTGGAACCAGCTCCCGCAGGCGCGATAGCCCTGCATCAATCCGGCCCGGTACAGGATGAAGGTACCGGTACAGACCCCGACCGCCGCCGCACGCCTCAGGAAGCTCACCGTGTTGGGATGCAGATTCTCGATCTCACCAACCAGGCCGCCAGCGACCACGAGATGGTCGGATCGCGCCCGGTCGCCCAGTCGTTCCTCCGGCTGGACGACGATGCCGCAGCTCGAGGCGATGGCCTGCATCGTTGGCGACAAGATGCGCCAGGCGCAGGGAATGAGCCGGTAACCGGTCGCCTTGTAACGAAGTTCGCAAAGTCTCAGAGCGTGAACCGGCAAGTTAGGATGAATCCGACCGTCAGTGCCGCCATTCGCCCTCCATGCCGCCAGCATCCAACACATCTGACGGGTTTATACAGCCCGAATTCGCGCCATCCCGTTATGTAGTTCAGGGAGAATTCGGAAGGTCGGCATGACACACTTCTCTTTTGCTCAGGTCATCAAGGGCGCGCTGGGCGGCCAGAAGAACTGGACGCCCCAGTGGCCGGACGCTCAGCCGAAAGCCGCCTATGACGTGATCATCGTCGGCGCCGGCGGGCACGGCCTCGGCGCGGCCTATTACCTGGCGAAGGAGCACGGGATCATCAATGTCGCGGTGATCGACAAGGGCTGGCTTGGCGGCGGCAATACCGGCCGCAACACCACGATCATCCGCTCGAACTATCTCTACGACGAGAGCGCGCGCCTCTATGATCACGCGCTCGATCTCTGGGAGACGCTCTCCCAGGACCTGAATTACAACGTCATGTATTCCAAGCGAGGCGTGATGATGCTCGCGCACCACGTCCATGACGTTCAATCCTTCCAGCGCCATATCCACTCCAACCGCCTGAACGGCGTCGACAATCAATGGCTGACGGCGAAGGAGGCGAAGCTCTTCTGCCCGCCGCTCGATATCTCGCCCTCGGCACGCTATCCGGTCGTCGGCGCGGCCTTGCAGCGGCGAGCCGGCACCGCCAGGCACGACGCCGTCGCCTGGGGCTATGCCCGCGGCGCAGCCGCGCGCGGCGTCGACATCATCCAGAACTGCCCGGTCACGGCGATCCGCCGCGGCCCGGACGGGCGGGTGGTCGGCGTCGAGACGCCGAAGGGCTTCATCGGCGCAAAGAAGGTCGCGGTCTCCGCCGCCGGCCATACCTCGGTCGTGATGGAGACCGCCGGCGTGCGCCTGCCGCTCGAATCCTATCCGCTGCAGGCGCTCGTCTCCGAGCCGATCAAGCCGATCTTACCCTGCGTCGTCATGTCGAACTCGGTGCATGCCTATATCAGCCAGTCCGACAAGGGTGAGCTCGTCATCGGCTCCGGCACCGACCAGTATGTGAGCTACTCCCAGCGCGGCGGCCTGCCTCTGATCGAGCACACGCTGGCGGCGATCTGCGAGATCTTCCCGATCTTCCGGCGCATGCGGATGCTGCGGAAGTGGGGCGGCATCGTCGACGTGACGCCCGACCGCTCGCCGATTATCGGATTGACGCCGGTCCCGGGCCTCTATGTCAACTGCGGCTGGGGCACCGGCGGCTTCAAGGCGACGCCGGGCTCGGCGCATGTCTTCGCCCATACCATCGCCCGCGATCAGCCGCACCCGATCAATGCCCCGTTCACGCTCGAGCGTTTCACCACCGGCCGGCTGATCGACGAGGCGGCCGCTGCCGCCGTCGCGCACTAGATTTTTGATTTTCCATCGGATTCTTCCGAAAAGTGGATTCCACTTTTCGGTCCGATGCTCTGAGGACCCGCCATGCTGCTGATCCGTTGCCCCTATTGCGAGCAGGACCTGCCCGAGCTCGAGTTCGCCTATGCCGGCGAGGCCCATATCGCCCGACCGCAGGACCCGTCGAAGCTCAGCGACGAGGAATGGCGCGACTTCCTCTTCATCCGCTCGAACCCGCGCGGTGTTCATTTCGAGCGCTGGCGCCACGTCAACGGCTGCGCCCGCTTCTTCAACGCGGCGCGAGAGACCGTCTCTGACCGCTTCCTTCACACTTACAAGGCGGGTGAGGCCCGCCCCGACATCTCCGGCCTGACGGGAGGCGCCGAATGACCAGCCACCGCCTTCCCGGCCGCGGCCGCGTCGATCACCGCAAGCCCGTCCGCTTCACCTTCGACGGCAGGAGCTATCAGGGGTTAGCCGGCGACACCCTCGCCTCGGCGCTGCTCGCCAACGGCGTCCACCTGATGGGCCGGTCCTTCAAGTACCACCGCCCCCGCGGCGTGGTGTCTGCCGGCTCCGACGAGCCGAACGCGCTCATGGGCACAAGCCGCGGCCGCGGCCGCTTCGAGCCGAACACCCGCGCGACGATCCAGGAGCTCCGCGATGGTCTCGAGGTGACCAGCCAGAACCGCTGGCCGAGCCTCGCCTTCGACCTCGGAGCGGTCAACGACCGCCTGGGCTCGCTCTTCTCCGCCGGCTTCTACTACAAGACCTTCATGTGGCCCCGCGCCTTCTGGGACCGCGTCTACGAGCCCATCATCCGCAAAGCCGCGGGCCTTGGTGTCTCTCCCACCGAGCCCGACGCCGATCGCTATGCCAGCCGCTTCGCCCACACCGACGCGCTCGTGATCGGCGCAGGCCCTGCTGGCCTTGCCGCGGCGCTCGCCGCCGGCCGGTCCGGCGCCTCCGTCATCCTCGTCGACGAGACCGCCGAGCCCGGAGGCAGTCTTCTCTCCGAGCCATCGGTGACGATCGACGGCAAACCTGCTTGGGATTGGCTCGCCGCGGTCCTCGCCGAGCTGGCTGCGCTCCCGAATGTCACCGTCATGCCGAGGACGACGGCGATCGGTTACTACCACCAGAACTTCATCGGCCTCGCGCAGCGCCTGACCGACCACCTCGCCACCCCGCCCGAAGGCGCACCTCGCGAACGCCTCTGGCGTGTTCGGGCGCGCGAAGTGGTCCTCGCGCAAGGAGCGCTGGAGAAACCCCTCGTCTTCGACGGCAATGATCGCCCCGGCGTGATGCTGGCCAGCGCCGCGCAGACTTATCTTCACCGCTACGGCGTCAGGGTCGGCGACCGCCCGGCCATCATCACCACTCATGACTCGGCCTGGTTCGCGGCCTTCGACCTCGCGGAGGCCGGCGCCAAGCCCACCGCGATCGCCGATATCCGTGCGAGTGTCGACCCGTCCCTTGCGGCTCGTGCTCGCGCCCTCGGCATCGAGACCCTGCTCGGCCATACTGTTACCGGAACCTCGGGACGCCTGCGAGTGAAGTCGCTGCGCGTCAACCGGATCGAGAACGGCGAGGCCGGCGCCGCCCGCACGGTCGCCTGCGACGCGGTCCTGATGTGCGGCGGCTGGACCCCCAGCCTGCATCTCTTCAGCCACACCAAGGGCAGCCTGACCTGGGACGGCGGGCTTCAGGCCTTCCTGCCGGGCGAGAAGACCGAGGCTGTCCACATGGCCGGCGCCTGCCGAGGCCTTTGGGGCATCGCCGCCGTCCTCGACGACGGCGCCGCTGCGGGGACCGAGGCCGCCCGTGCCGCCGGCCGGGACGCGGCGGCACAGAGCTACGCCGTAAACACCGACCGCACCGGCTCGGGCGTCACGCTCACGGAGCTGGCGACTGACCGCGACCCGGGAAGCGCCAAGGCGTTCATCGATTTCCAGAACGACGTCACCGCCAAGGACATCCGCCTCGCGGTCCGCGAGGGCATGCGTTCGATCGAGCACGTCAAGCGCTACACCACCAACGGCATGGCAACGGACCAGGGCAAGATGTCGAACATCAACGGCCTGTTGATCGCCGCCGATGCGCTGGGCAAGGAGCCGCCGCAGGTCGGCCTCACAACCTTCCGCCCGCCTTACACGCCGACCACCTTCGGCATCTTCGCCGGCTACCACCAGGACGCCACCTTCGAGGTCACGCGCAAGACGCCGATCGACCCATGGGCCGAAGCGCAGGGCGCTGCCTTCGAGCCCGTCGCCCTCTGGCGCCGCGCCTGGTACTTTCCGAAGGTGGGCGAAGACATGCACGCCGCCGTCGCCCGCGAGTGTCGCGCGGTGCGCGCCTCCATCGGCATCTTCGACGCCTCGACGCTCGGCAAGATCGAGGTCGTCGGGCCGGACGCCGTCACCTTCATGGAGCGGATGTATACCAACCCCTGGGCGAAGCTCGGGGTCGGGCGCTGCCGCTACGGCCTGCTGCTCGGCGAGGACGGCTTCATCCGCGACGACGGCGTCATCGGCCGCCTGGCGCAGGACCGCTTCCACATCACCACGACCACCGGCGGCGCCGCCCGCGTCCTCAACACGATGGAGGACTACCTCCAGACCGAATGGCCAGACCTCAAGGTCTGGCTCACCTCCACCACCGAACAATGGGCCGTCATCGCCCTGCAGGGCCCAAACGCGCGCAAGCTGCTCCAGCCCTTCGTCGAGGACCTCGACATCTCCGAAGCCGCTTTCCCGCACATGTCGGTCGCGACCTGCACCGTCGCCGGCTTCCCGGCGCGGCTGTTCCGCATCTCCTTCACCGGCGAGCTCGGCTTCGAGGTCAACGTTCCCGCCCGCCACGGCCGAGTCCTCTGGGAGAAGCTATGGCAGGCCGGCCAGTCCTACGGCATCACGCCCTATGGCACCGAGACCATGCACGTGCTGCGGGCCGAAAAAGGCTACATCATCATCGGCCAGGACACCGACGGCACGCTGACCCCGGACGATGCCAGCCTCACCTGGGCGATCGGCAAGGCCAAGCCCGACTTCGTTGGCAAGCGCTCGCTCGTACGCCCCGACATGGTGGCGACGGGCCGCAAGCAGCTCGTCGGCTTACTGACCGACGACCCTAGTATCGTGCTGCAGGAGGGCGCCCAGATCGTCGCCGACCCGAACCAGCCGAAGCCGATGACCATGCTCGGCCATGTGACGTCCTCCTACTGGAGCGAGGCGCTCGGCCGGTCGATCGCCATGGCGCTCATCGCGGACGGCCGCGCCCGCGACGGGCAGACGCTGCACATCCCGATGCCGGACCGGACGCTGACGGCCCGCGTGGTCAAGAGCACGGTCTTCTACGATCCCGAAGGCGCACGCCTCAGCGCCCGAGAGGAAACGCCATGAACGTAATGACCGCCTCGTTCGTCCCAGTGACGATCACCGAGCTGCCGCCGACCACCCGGATCTCGCTGCGCACCGCCGACCCGGCCGCCACCGGCGCCAGCCTCGGCCTCGAGCTCTCGGCGAGTGTCGGCACCCGCGCAGTTGCCGGCGCCCGCACCGCCCTGTGCCTCGGTCCCGACGAGTGGCTCCTCGAGGCGCCCGAGGCAGAGGCCGCCGCGCTCACCGCGCCCCTCGCCGAGCTAACGGCGCGGTTGCCGCTCAGCGCCGTCGAAGTTTCCGACCGCGAGATCACCGTCGCGCTCGCCGGCCCTGCCGTCCGCGACCTGCTCAACACCGGCTGCCCGCGCGAGATCGCGAAGCTCGCGGTCGGCTCCGGCTGCCGCACGATTTTCGACACCGTTCAGGTGGTGCTGACCCGCGAGGCCGAGGACCGCTTCCACCTGACGGTCTGGCGCTCTTTCACGCCCCAACTTCGCACCCTTCTCGACATTGCCGCCCGCGAACTCGCCGTCGGCCTTTGAAAATTGGAGGAATCGCCATGCTCGATACCTCTCCGACCAGGCCGTGCAGCCGCCATCGGCCGCGACCTTGGCCGCCAGCAGAAGCAGATCTAGCTGATCGTCTCGGAGAATATCGTCTCCATGACCGGTGCGACGACCGTCCACAATCTCGCGTATGGTTATCGGCCAAGGGCCGCCTGGCGGCGGGATTCGCCCCCTTCAGCCGAGCCAAGTTTAATTTAGGCGGTTGAGGAATGGCGGAGTCGTGGCAATGGAGGCGCTTGACCGCGACCTCCGAGTCGTATGCCCGAAAAAAAGCGCGCCTGCTTTCCTGTGATGGAGTCGAATAAAAGCTGGTCGAGCACTAGGTCACCGGAGGAGACTCGCATTTTCGACGCTTATGCAGGCGCCTTCGCAACTCGAGGCGGTGAAGCAGGCCGCGAACATCACCGGCGACAGCGGCAAGTTGAAAGTCCGTACGCAGTTGGCCGCGAGCTCGGCTTTTGAAAGCGCGAAGCAGCGCTTCGTCGGCGATTTGTTCCGACGCTAATCCGCGCGATCGAGCAGGACATGGGTCGAGTACATTCCGCCTGCGGCTAGGATCGACTCAGCGATGGCTCCGCCATGCCAGTCGCTGCCTCATCGCGCCAATCCGCAACGTCCCGGCCATTCACGCTCGCCCCGCTCAACCGGCATAGCCATGCCGGGCAAAGAAGCGATCGAGCTCCTTTTGCTCCGGTGCCTGGCCGGTGAAGGTCTTCACATATTCGGGAATTCGCTTCATGCGAACGGTAATATCCTCGCGCGTCTGCATAGAAATATATCCGATCTGAACAAGATAAACCGTACGGGAGTGGACTTCCGCCAGCATCTCATCGTGGCCGAAACGTAGGAGCATCCGCTTTAGGGCGTCAAGGCGAAGCACGTCAGCCTTTTGGACTTCCGCGAGTATGTCGGGCGACTGCAGTGCCCAACCTCGGATCGCGTTCTCAAACTGCGAGTCGAATAACTTCTGGTCCAGCCAGCAGTCGAAGACGTTCAGCATTGCCTCGGCGATCGTCTCCGCATAGGCCTCCGACTGCTTGACCAGATTTCCTGTGTTCTTGTCGCGCCAGCGCGAGACCAGGGCTGCGAGAAGTTCCTCGCGATCCTTGAAGAACCAATAGAAGCTGGTCCGCGATAGGTGGAGTTTCTTGGCAAGCGGCAGGATTTTGACCGCGTCTATGCCGGAATCCAGCAAGGAATCATAGGCCGCTTCAACCCAGAGTTCCTCTGATCCGCGCCAGCCGCCGTCACTTAGTGTTTGATCCATCACCGTCCTCATAAAGGTTCGTAGACCGCGAGGCTTGAAACTGTACATCAATGTTCATGAAGAGGACATAAGAGTCATGCAGATTGACACAAGTGTCCATAATCCGTTAGCGTCACCGATAATTGACTAAGCCGGAGCCCCGCGCATGTCCAACGACCCCCTCCTTCAGCCCTATCGCCTGAAACACCTCACCATGCGCAACCGCATCATCGTGACCTCTCACGAGCCGGCCTATCCGGAGGACGGTATGCCGAAGGAGCGCTATCGGGCCTATACGGTGGAACGGGCGAAGGGCGGCGTGGCCCTCACGATGACGGCCGGCTCCGCGGCGGTATCCAAAGACAGCCCTCCGGTCTTCAACAACCTGCTTGCCTACAAAGATGAAATCGTGCCGTGGATCAGGCAGATGACGGATGCCGTGCATGAAAACGGTGCAGCCATCATGATCCAATTGACCCATCTCGGCCGGCGTACGCGCTGGGATAAAGGCGACTGGTTTCCCGTGGTCGCTCCGTCCCATCATCGTGAAGCCTCACATCGCGCCTTTCCCAAGAAAATCGAAGACTGGGACATCGAGCGCATCATCAAGGACTTCGCCGACGCTGCAGAGCGCATGAAGGCGGGCGGCATGGACGGCGTCGAACTCGAAGCTTACGGGCACTTGCTCGACCAGTTCGCCTCTCCTCTCACTAATGAGCTCGACGGCCCCTACGGCGGTCCGCTCGAAAACCGCCTACGCTTTTGCATGGATGTGCTGAAGGCTATCCGTTCGCGCGTCGGCGAAAACTTCATCCTTGGCGTGCGATACACGGCCGACGAGTGCCTCCCCGCCGGCAACGGAAAGGCCGAGGGTATCGAAATCTCCAAGCGTCTCAAAGAGAGCGGGCTCATCGACTATTTGAATGTGATCCGCGGCCATATCGATACGGATGCCGGCCTGACGGACGTCATCCCGATTCAGGGCATGGCAAATTCACCGCATCTCGATTTTGCAGGTGAGATCCGTGCCGCGACAGACTTCCCGACGTTTCATGCCGCGAAAATCCCGGATGTTGCCACCGCCCGGCACGCCATCGTCTCTGGCAAGGTTGACATGATCGGCATGACGCGCGCACACATGACCGATCCGCACATCGTCCGAAAAATCATCGAGAAGCGCGAGGATGACATCCGCCCCTGCGTCGGAGCAAATTACTGTCTTGATCGCATTTACCAGGGCGGCGCGGCATACTGCATTCACAATGCGGCCACGGGCCGCGAGCTGACCATGCCGCACCAGATAGCCAAGACCGATCAACCCAAGAAGATCGTGGTCGTCGGCGCTGGCCCGGCCGGGCTCGAAGCTGCCCGGGTCGCTGGCGAGCGGGGCCACGACGTCGTAGTGTTCGAGGCGGCTGGCCAACCCGGCGGACAGATTCGCCTGACTGCCCAGAGCCCCCGCCGCCGCGAAATGATTAGCATCATCGATTGGCGCATGGCGCAATGCGAGAAGCTCGGCGTACGATTCAATTTCAACACATGGGCGGAAGCAGACACCGTCCTCGCCGAAAATCCCGACGTCGCGATCATTGCGACAGGAGGCCTTCCGCATACAGAAGTGTTGTCGAAGGGCAACGAACTCGTCGTGTCAGCCTGGGATATTATTTCAGGCGACGTGAAGCCGGGCGGCAACGTGCTGCTGTTTGACGATGCCGGCGATCATGCCGGCCTGCAGGCAGCCGAGTTCCTGGCGAATGCGGGCGCCAAGGTCGAGATCATGACGCCCGATCGCTCCTTTGCACCCGAGGTGATGGCCATGAACCTCGTACCCTATATGCGCTCACTCCAGAAGCTCGACGTGACCTTCACCGTTACCCTCAGGCTCGCTGGGGTGGAGAAGCAGGACAACCAGCTCATCGCGCATATCGGCAGCGACTATGGCGGTGTCGCAAAGCAGCGCTTCGTCGATCAGGTGGTGATCAATCATGGGACAATCCCGCTCGACGATCTCTATTTCGAATTGAAGCCGGCCTCGCGCAATCACGGCGAACTCTCCCACGAGCAGCTCATCGCCGGCGTGCCGCAGTCGGTCATCCGCAATCCCGAGGGCAGGTTCCAGCTTTTCCGCATCGGCGATGCCGTCGCGGCCCGAAACACGCACGCGGCGATCTACGATGCGCTTCGCCTCGCCAAGGACATTTGATTCGTTGTTCCGCCGCCTAAGCTGCGATTTGTTCTGTGATTCATCGCAGCGAGAGCCTGCAACGTTCCCCATCTCGTCAACACGACGAAGTGCGGAGTCGATCAAATTGGCGGCGACCGAATGAGCTCAGACGGATTTATGCGGCCCATGACGGTCCACTCAGACTAAAATCCATGATGGCCATCGCCATTCTTACTTCTTCATCTTTCCTTTGATAGACGATCACGCGGAGAAGCTGAAGAAGTAACCCGGACTTAACATGGCCAAGCGGTCGCCGGCTGAACCAGCGAGAAGGACCATGGAAACTATCGCCATTCATCCGTCGGTCGACCAAGGCTGAATACCTACAGGGGCGGACGTTCTCCGGAGGCACGCTCGTCTGTGAATGCGTAACTGCTCCTGTGAAGGTCAAGGTCAAGAGCGACATTGCGCATAATCACACGTGCGGCTGCACGAAATGTTGGAAGCCCGCCGGCGCGGTCTTCTCCGTTGTCGCCGTCGAGTGAGAGCATCGAGGTTACGGAAAATGCAGACAAAGCTTGCCATCGTGGACCCGTCGGCTTTGATCCAACGTCATGCCTGCGAGGCGTGTGGCGTGCACATGCGAGCTATCGCCCAAAGTTGGTGACGGCGGGAATCGGGAAGGCGGCATATCGTGGGGGTGCTTGACGCCTCCACTTCTCCACCGAAGGAGCGATATGCCGTGTCCAACGATAACGTCATCCAGCTGATTCAGCCAGGAATCTTCGACGATCAACTCACAGAAGTCTTGCGCGACGGGGCAAGGCGGTCGAAGCCGAGGTTGCAGACTTTCTCGGCCAGCATGCCGATTTGAAGACCGCGGACGGCCACCAGCGCGTCGTCCGCCATGGCCACCTGCCGGAGCGCGACGTGATGACCGGTATCGGTCCGGTCGCCGTCCGCCAGCCGCGTGTACGCGATCGCGAGGCCGCCGCTGCCGATCCTGGCCGCATCCGGTTCTCGCCGTCGATCCTGCCGCCCTACATGCGCCGCTCGAAGTCGATCGAGTCGCTGCTGCCGGTCCTTTATCTGAAGGGGATTTCGACCGGCGACTTCTCCGAGGCGCTGGCGGCGCTGCTTGGCAAGCATGCTGCCGGGTTGTCGGCCTCCGCGATCGGCCGCTTGAAGGACGGCTGGCTGGACGAGCATGCCGCGTGGCAGAAGCGCGATCTGTCGGCCAAGCGCTACGTCTACATCTGGGCTGATGGCATCCATCTCGAAGCCCGCCTCGAAGCCCAAAAGCAATGCATCCTCGTGCTGATCGGCGCGACGCCGGAAGGCCGCAAGGAACTGGTCGGCTTCATCGATGGCGCTCGCGAGAGCGCGCACGATTGGCGCGATCTGCTGCTCGATATGAAGCGGCGCGGGCTCGACGTGGCCCCGCAGCTCGTCATCGCCGATGGCGCACTCGGGTTCTGGAAGGCGGCCGGTGAGGTCTGGCCGAAAACGCGCGAGCAGCGCTGCTGGGTGCACAAGACCGCCAACGTACTTGCCAAGCTGCCGAAGAGCCAGCACCCGAGAGCCAAACGCGCGTTGCAGGAGATCTGGATGGCCGAGACCAAGGCCACAGCCAAGCTGGCGTTCGATGCCTTCATCGAGAGCTACACGCTGAAATACGAGAAGGCCGCCGACTGCCTGCGCTAGGATCGAGACACGCTGCTGGCTTTCTACGACTTCCCGACCGAGCATTGGAAACACCTGCGCACGGCCAGCCCCATCGAAAGCACCTTCGCTACCGTGCGCCACCGCACGATCCGATCGAAGGGCTGCCTATCCAACAAGACCGCGCTCGCGATGGTCTTCAAACTGGTCGAGGGCGCGCTGAGAAGCTGGCGCCGTCTCGACGGTCATAAGCAGTTGCCAAAACTCATTCTCGGTGTGACATTCAACAACGGGATCGAGGTCATCGCCAAGCCGACCGACCGTCAGCCCGAAACCGCCGCCGCCTGACCGACCCGGCCGTCACCGAAATTTGGCGATAGCTCTCGGCGCATTGAACTGGTGAGGTGCATTCATTTCCAATGCACCGAACCCAGCATGTCTTGCTGGCTGCCGTGCGAGCTTTCGTGGCGCCAAGCGCGGCTCGTCAGCGCTCGGCTACCTGGTTGCGTTGCCAGTTACTCCTCTCCGAAGGACACGGCTCTCATGCCGCCAGTAAAACCAACCGTTCTGTATGCGGCCAGCGTCGTCCTGAGAGATGCAAGCGCGCTGCAGAAGCCAGGGCCGGTTTCAGAGGTGACACTTCGTCCGTAAGCGTGGCGTTGAGGCCCTTGAGAATTGTTGTACTCAATCCTGAGAGCACCGCTAGAAGAGTCATCTTCTGCAAGGGTGCTCATAATGGACGACCATTCGGACGACATAAGACGACCGTTGTCACCGCGTATCGAAGTGTACGCAGGCGCAGGTCGAAAGCGCTGGCCGGACGATTTGAAGGCACACATTGCCGCGGAAAGCCTTGAGCCGGGGGCGATTGTCACAGATGTCGCGGGTCGCCATGGGTGCCGGCCCCAGCAGGTGCACGACTGGCGGCGCCGGGCGCGTTTGGGCCAGTTGGTGCTGCCGGCTTCGGCGGACACGCTGTCGTTCGTGCCGGTGGTATCGGAATCGGCGCGACCGGCGGCCGCAGAGCCCACCGGGTCGCCGGAAGCAGCCGTTGTAACGGTTGAACTCCAGGGGGCACGCGTGGAGGTGCGAGGGACGCCTGGCCTTGCTGTGTTGAGTGATGTGTTCTTGGCGCTTCGACGGACACGTTCATGCTGACGGCGCCCGCGAGCCTCATGATTTACGTGGCGACGCAACCTGTGGACTTCAGAAAAGGTGCGGAGGGCTTGGCGCTGTTGGCGAAGGAGACGCTGGGCCATGACCCGATGAAGGGCGTGGCGGTGGTGTTCCGTGCGAAGCGCGCCGATCGGGTGAAGATTGTCGTCTGGGATGGCAGCGGGCTTGTGATGTATTGGAAGCGGCTCGATGGCAGCGGCTTCAAATGGCCTCCCATCGTGGCCGGCGTGATGCGGATGAATGCCGCCCAGCTGTCCGCGCTTCTGGCCGGCATGGATTGGACGCGGATGCACGCGCCTCGAATCCCGCAGCCGAAAGCACTTGCGTAGGAGATAAAGTCTTCGCTGCATCGGGGCGCGAAGCATGGCAGACTCGGGCCAATGAGTGATTTGCCTGATGAGCTGCCGAGCGATCCAACCGAGCTGCGTGTCTTTGCCGCGGCTCTGCTGGATCGTTGCGCCGGGCTCGAGCGGTTGCTCAAGCTTGCGAAAGATGCGCAGTTCGGTCGATCCTCGGAAAAGCTGGACGCTGATCAGCTACAGCTTGTTCTGGAGGACATCGAAGAGGCCGTCGCGGCTCTCGAAGCAGCTGAGGATCGCGCCAATCACAAAACATGTGAGAGGAGAGCTACCAAGCGCAGAGCCAACCGTGGTCAGCTTCCGGAGCATTTGCCGCGCATCGTCGAAACCCTGATGCCGGCTGCAACCTGCTGCCCGTGCTGCAAAGGCGATCTCGTTGAGATTGGTCACGATGAGAGCCAGAGGCTCGACGTCGTTCCGGTGCAATACAGGGTGATCGTCACCCGCCGGCCCAAGCTGGCCTGCCGCGCCTGTCATGGCGTCGTCCTCCAGCACGCTGCGCCCGAGCGATTGATCAAGGGGGGACTGCCCACCGAGCGTCTCGTCGCGCATGTAATTGACGCCAAGTATCATTGGCATTTGCCGCTCTATCGTCAGGCGCAGATGCTGGCGACCCACGGTATCGCCATCGACCGTTCCACGCTCGCCTTCTGGGTCGGCTACGCCGCCCAGGAATTGAAGCCCTTGTGGCATCGTCTGCGCCAGCTTCTGCTCGCCTCTTCGAAGCTCTGTGTCGATGAGACCCCGGCGCCGGTGCTGGATCCGGGGCGCGGCAGGACCAAAACCGGCTACTTCTGGGCGCTGTCACGCGATGACAGGCCCTGGGCCGGACCTGACCCACCTGGCGTGGTTTACGCCTATGCACCGGGCCGTGGGGCCGTTCATGGCTTGAGGCTGCTCGAGGGCTATCGCGGCATCATCCACTGCGACGGCTATCAGGCTTACAAGACCATGACCCGAGAGACGCGTGCGGACGCCTTGTCCGGAACGCTCGCCTTCTGCTGGTCGCATCTGAGGCGCCAGTTTGTGAAGATCGAGCGCGAGGCTGCTCCGGCGCCAGCTCCGGTTGCCCGCGAGGCTCTTGAGCGCATCGCCCAACTTTACGCGGTCGAGAAGCGCTCCGCGGCCGATCGGATGCCGAGCGCCGTGCTGGCAGGCAGGCGCATGCCCGACCTCTGGCTACAGCCTTGAAGCAGTGGTTTGAGGCCAAGCTTGATTACCTTGCACAAAAGAGCGACACGGCGAAGGCCTTGCGTTACGCGTTGCGTCATTGGGACGGCCTCACGCTCTACCTTGATGACGGGCGCATCGAGATGGACACGAATGCTGTCGAGCGTGCGATGCGGCCCATCAAGCTCAACGCCAAGAACTCCCTTTTTGCCGGTTGCGACGAGGGCGCCGAGAATTGGGCAGTTCTGGCATCGTTAATCGAGACCTGTAAGCTCAATGGCGTCAGTGCCGAGCACTGGCTCGCTGATGTTCTCGCGAAGCTCGTCAATGGTTGGCCTGCGGCGCGACTGGACGAACTGCTCCCTTGGGCGTCGATCTACACGATGCATGCACACGATCCGAGGCTGGCGGCATGAGCCTGAACACGACCGCGGTCCGGATCAAGGTGACCCTCAAGGACGTGAAACCGGAGGTGATGCGATGCCTTGTCGTGCCGCTCACGCTGCGCCTTGATCGGCTGCATCTGACGCTTCAGGCGGCGTTTGGCTGGACGAACAGCCATCTCTTCGAGTTCCTGGCCGGCGAAGGACGTTGGGGTATCCCTGATCCCGATGGTGATTTTGGCCCCCAGCCCATCGATGCCCGCAAGGCGCGGCTCTGCGATATCGTTCAAGAGAGTGGCGCCAAGACGATCCATTATCTCTACGACTTCGGCGACAGCTGGGACCATCTGATCAAGCTTGAAAAGTGGTTCGACAACACGACAACGGAGGGACTTCCGTTCTTGCTCGAGGCCGCCGGCCGTTGTCCTCCGGAAGATGTCGGCGGTGCGCCAGGCTATGCCGAATACCTCGACGCCATCAGCGACCCCACCCATCCGGAGCACGAACATATGCGCCTCTGGGGCCCGGAGCAGTTCGATCCCAACGTCGTCGACCGGAAGGCGCTTGAGGCCGCTGTCAATGCGTTGTCCGACATATGGAAGCCGCGCCGGCGCACCACGCGCTCAAAAATAGACGTCAAGCGCCAATCAAATGGGCCTCAGAGCTACGCTTACCTTCGTCCATTCCTGGCAATCTTTCAACATGGATAAAGATAGAGAGTCTGGCCGGCGCGTGCTTCCAGGTGTCGGAGCACGTAGCTCCGTCTTGCTTGCTATCGCTCCAAAACCGCCCCTCGGTCAGTGGAGGAAGGCCGTGTGGTTAGGGCGTTTACAGCTCGGTGCCAATGCTCCCGCGCGCCCGTGTCAGCGGCAGCACTGGACGCTGCTCAGGCTACGATGATGGTCGCGCTTCAGGCCATGCGCCCTGAAATAGAGGCCAAAATGGCTTGTGATGTCGAGATGATCCAATCTCCAACATCTTCGGCGAGGCGTCGTGAAGGACCGTAGCCGGGATAAACCAGACAATAGCTTCTGCCTGTCCTAAGCGTCCGTGGCAGCGCGGGTACAAGTAGGCCCTCACGAATCAGATAACCGCAGGATGTCACGTATCCCAACGCGACGCCGCGGCCATTCAAGGCTGTTTGGATAACGACGGAATAATCCGGTACCCTGATTTCCCGCGTGGGCGCATCAATGGCCTGGTTGGTCAGCTCAAGAAACTCCTGCCAGGCTATGCGAGGTGTCACAAGCGTGACAAGGGTGTGAGCGCCCGCGTTTGCTGGGCGGTCTAACATTCCATTTCGTGCGATGTAATCCGGTGACGCAACTGCAATTAGCCACTCGGGCGCGAAGGATATAGCGCGATCCCCGGTGGCAACCTTGCTGTCGAGGCGCAGGCCCAGGTCACATGAACCCATCGGCCCCATAGCCTCCCCGCAGGTCAGTTGGAAGTTGAGAGTTGTATCGGGGAACGCGTGACGGAACTCGTCCATTTGAGGAATTAGCCAGTGAGCTGCAAAGGCAGTTGACAGCGACAGTGTCAGCGCGTCAGGCCGCCTGGGTTTGGATGAAATTCGATCGATCGCCGTTTCCAGAGCCATAAAGGTTAGCTGAATCGCCTGGTGCAGGGACTCGCCTTCCGCCGTAAGAGCCAGCTTTGCTTTCTCTCTTTTAAACAGCTTCACTCCGAGATGATCTTCTAGGGCCGCAATGCCTTTGCTGACCGCCGGCTGCGTGACATTCAGAAGTCTGCCGGCCTCGGAGAAGCTCATTGTTTTGGCAGCTGCTTCGAAGGTGAAGAGTGCGGAGGCAGAGGGTAGTTTGGTTCGCAAGCTCATAATGCTGAGTTATACCCTTATGAAGCGGATGTGCATTCATAGAAGCCAATTCTTATGGTCTGTTTCCCTAATGAGGTTGTCACGCTTCCAATTAAGAAACGACATGTCAGAGCGCCGCCAGTGCTGTTATCCAAATAGGGCCTTGCCTTTCAAGGCCGAGAGCAGACAGCCTATCCGACGCCGGTCGTGCCGACCTATCCTGAATGAATAACAGGTCGCGTCTACAGGAAAGTAAATGAAAGTATTTTTCATGAACTCGGAATTGTTGTTCGCAACTGGCCAGTCTCAGGCTGTTGAGGGACACCGAGTCAAGTGTAGGAAGAGAGACAGATTGATCGAGGCGTCTGCCAAGGTCTCGTGACGTTCGGTGCACCTTCAGGGCAGGCACGCGTCAGACGCTTCGCGAATATGTAAATCCCCCCAGATAGAGCGACGCTCGACGAAGCTCTCGCGGGTTTCATTGAGTAACGCCCGCTGCGTCTGCCCAGCGGTTAGGAGTGATGTGATGGAAGAAACTCGGAAAGCTACGAAAGACCCTCTCCTGCAGCCGATTACAATACGGAGGTTGCGCCTCAAGAATCGTGTGATGAGCACCTCGCATGCCTCGGGCATGGACGACGACAACATGCCAGCCCTGCGCTATCAGCGGTATCACGAAGAAAAAGCCAAGGGTGGGCTGGCGCTCACAATGTTCGGAGGTAGCTCCAATATCGCACCGGATTCACCTTCCGTGTTTCGGCAACTGGACGTCGGAAGCGACAGGATCATTCCTTACTTCCAGCAATTTTCCAACAGGATTCACCAGCATGGCGCTGCGCTCATGTGCCAGATCACACACCTGGGCCGACGAGGCGACGCGCAAGCGGCTGCGTGGCTGCCTACGATCGCACCGTCGGCGGTGCGTGAAGAGCTGCACAGGAATTTTCCTCGCGAGATGGTTCGCCAGGACATCGACCGTGTTGTTAGGGCATTCGGCCAGGCGGCTCGGCGATGCCGGGAGGGCGGGCTCGACGGCCTGGAAACATTGGCGGGCGGACACCTGATCGGCCAATTTCTCTCGCCACTTACGAACCGAAGAACGGATCATTTTGGTGGTCACATCGAGAATCGCGTTCGGTTTGCGCTCATGGTGCATGAGGAGATACGCCGCCAAGTCGGGGACGATTTCATCGTTGGTATGCGCCTCTCGCTCGACGAAGGGGAGGGCGGTCTGCGTTTTGAAGATGTCCTGCAGATAGCCCACATCCTCAAACGCGAAGGGGCGGTAGATTTCTTCAATTGCATGGCGGGTCGCATGGATACCGAGCTGACTTTGGTTGAAGAAAACATGCCGGGAATGAGCCGCCCGCTAGCCCCTCATCTGGACCACGCTGGGCGCTTTCGACGGGAGATCGGCTTACCGCTTTTTCACGCCGCTCGTATTACAGACTTGGCGACTGCACGCTTTGCGGTCCGCGAGGGGATGCTCGACATGGTCGGGATGACCCGCGCCCATATCGCTGACCCTGAGATCGTCAACAAGCTTGCACGGGGCCAAGAGGATCGGATCCGTCCATGCATCGGAGCATCGCATTGCCTTTATAAGAAGCCCCATTGCATTCACAACCCGGCATCCGGCCGCGAAACGGTACTTCCCATGACCGTTGCAACTAGCCCGAGGCCGGGGAAAAAAGTGGTCGTGGTAGGGGGAGGGCCGGCAGGACTGGAGGCTGCGCGGGTAGCTGCGGAGCGCGGCCACAAGGTCATACTTTTCGAGGCTGCAACACGCTTAGGCGGGCAGGTCCAGCTGGCAGCGAAGACATCCTGGAGAAAGGATCTTATCGCAATCGTCGACTGGCGCTCCAGCGAATTGGACCGGCTTGGGGTGGATGTTCGTTTGAATTCCTACGTAGAAAGCGCCGACGTTCTGGCTGAAGAGCCCGACTATGTTTTCATCGCGACTGGCGGTATCCCCACGGGACGCGATTTTCCGGGGGCGGAACTTGCTGCCTCAAGCTGGGACTTGCTGTCAGGGGACTTGCGTGCCGAAAAGGATATACTCATCTGCGATCAGATCGGCCGCCACGAAGCGGTTGCAACAGCGGATCATTTGTCGCGCATTGGGCATGATGTCACCTTGGTCACCACGGACGCGTATGCCGCGCAAGAGATGGGTTACGCCGACCGTGTCATTTTTCACAAACGACTTGCAGAGCAGCGTGTAAAAACGCTGCCCTATCATAAGCTGGCCGCAATCAGGCGCGATGGCAACCGGCTCGTCGCAACGCTGATCCATCAGCTATCAAAGGCTCGGACCGAAGTTACGACCCACCAGGTTGTTTTGGAGGCAGGAACGGAGCCCGCGGCAGATTTGTTCGACGCTCTGCGGAAGCAATCAAGCAATGAAGGAGTAGCTGACATTGACGCAATGGGGCAATGGGCGCCCCAGCCGACATGGCCCGGGCTCGGGTTCGTTCTGCACCGGCTCGGTGATGCCGTAACCTCACGCAGCATTCATGCCGCAATACTAGAGGCGTATAGGCTGACGGTTGATCTTTGATCATTCGATGATTGACATTCGCGCGATCGGGCTCGCTCGGTGCAGCAACTCAAGACGCTGCAAATCCGCACTCGCCCGGAATCCCGATCCGCAGCGAACAGATCAGCCAACAGCTGAGCGACACCTGTATCTTTGGACCATGGAATCGGTTTCGCGTCTCCTCAAGCTGAGAACGCCGCGCCGGCATCATTTGGTCAGTACAACGATGGGCAGATCGAAGGGCTGCCAGGAGGGCCTTGCGGTCCGAAGATGGGCAGCGACGGCTGGGGGTATTCCGACCGCGCCTTGGCCGAAGCGATGGGGCCAGCGGTTGACCGTGGCGATTCCACCTGAGCCCACCCCCATGGGGCTTTCCCGCTATTTCAACGCCTAAAGCCACGCGAACTGGTCGCGGTAAGGTTCCCGCCCAACCAATCTCTCACCATATTTTCTTCGACGAGGTCGCCCACGTCACTTCCGCTTGCCGATGTTTTCTTATTGACCTTTCCGTGCCGTGCCCAATCAGGGGAACAAAGTCTTGACACTATGTCAACATATGGCATTTTGTCAAAGCGGCCGGGAGGGAGCACTCGGTTAGTTGAAATCAGGCGGCGACCAACGAAAATGGCCGCCCAAGGGCAAGAGCCTGGGGGATCTAAATGCGTTATTCGTCCCGAGTGGACCGGATCAGCGGCAGCAGCGTCAGTGCCTGGGACATTCATATCGCCGCACGAAAAGCCAAGTTGCGGGGCGACAACGTGATTCTGCTGTCTGTCGGCGATGCGGATTTTTCGACGCCTGCACCCATCGTCGAGGCTGCGGTCTCGGCTTTGCGCGCCGGCGATACGCATTACACGGAGATTCTCGGCCGGTACGAGTTACGGACGTCGATCGCCGAGCGTCATTCACGCTTGTCTGGCCAGGAGGTGTCGGCCGAAAACGTCATCGTCCTTGGTGGCGCGCAGAACAGCCTCTTCTCCGTCGCGCAGTGCCTTTTCGAGAAAGACGACGAGGTCGTCACTCTAGAGCCGACCTACCTTACCTATCATGCGAGCGTCGGCGCGAGCGGTGCCACTCTCATCCCGGTGCCGCTATCCGTCGAAAAAGGAATGCGTCTCGACACGCAATCGCTGGCCGCGGCTATAACGCCGAAGACGCGAGCCTTTTACTTCGCCAATCCTAACAACCCGACGGGCGTCGTGATGACGCACGAAGAACTCGAGGCTATCGCCGATCTCGCTCGGCGGCACGATCTTTGGATCGTTGCTGATGAGGTCTATGCCGAGCTCACCTTTGAGGCGCCCCATGTCTCGATCGGGGCCCTACCGGGCATGGCGGAGCGTTGCGTCACGATCGGCTCTCTGTCGAAGTCGCATGCGATGACGGGATGGCGCATGGGCTGGACCATAGCGCCCACTGCCCTGATCGAACACATGAGCAATCTCTCGCTTTGCATGCTTTATGGCCTGCCTGGTTTCGTGATGCAGGGTGCGCTCAAAGCGATCGCCGAGAGCGACACGGTCACGGCGGAGATGCGCGCCGTTTATCGCCGACGTCGCGACTTGGTCTTCGATCTACTAAGCGACGTGCCGGGTCTGCGGTGCGCCAAGCCCGAAGCCGGTATGTTCATGCTCGTCGACGTGAGAGCTACCGGACTGTCAGCGCACGACTTCTCCTGGAGCCTGTTTCGAGAGGAGGGAGTATCGGTGCTCGACGCATCGGCTTTCGGTAAGAGTGCCGAAGGACATGTGCGGCTCTCCTTCACGTTGAGTGACGAGCAGCTCGCCGAGGCGTGCCGCCGACTCGCTCGTTTCGTGAGGGGTAGCAAGGCTGCCGAGACATTCTCGGCCGGTTCGCGCCCACCGAAATTCACAGGCCTCTGAAGAACGGGACGCTTTCTTTTGGCATTTTAAATTAGGGAGCGTCTGAAGAACGGTATTTCGCGCGACGAGGGTCTTGAGAGCGCGCGGCGTTTGACCGCTTCTGGCACAATAGACTTCATCAACGTGATCCGCGCTCATATCGATAGAGGGTCTAAGCCACGTGATCCCGGGCATGGGCGCGAGGTCCGCTCCCCATCTTCTTGATTTCGCCGGCGAGGTGCGAACTGCGACGAATTGGACGAGCGGATCATTGGACAGTGGCATTGCTCTTTTTCTCCTGAGCCTTGGGCGGCGGTGACTCTCGTGCACCAACTGCCTCGTAATTTCTACTATATGCTGCGTGCGATCTGGGGCCCAAGCGGGGCCAGCGCTTACTGACTAGCGTTGCCAGCGGTCATTAAGTTACGTTTTGTCGTCCCGTGCGCGTTCGCAGGTAAGGCATTTTATTGCACGGGGCACGAACCACTGCTCGTGAACGGCGTGGCCGATAACCCGGCTGGCAATTCCGAAAGTCATATCTTCGGCCATTGCCCCGATCGGCCGCCAGATGACGCCGCACTGAAGTTGGATATGGGCATTCCGCGTCAGCATGTCGAACGAACTGCCTTTCTCGCGGCGTCGCGGCCTGAATGATTTCTGTTGACAGAATGGCAGCGTTTGACGAAATGTCAATAAAGACGCCGGTACCGCCATGTCACGCGGTACATGAAGATGAACAGTAACGATCCCGGGAGAGCGACCAAGATGGCCAACCAAATTCCGAATCGTCGCGATTTCAACAAATCGCTGCTCGCTACAGGCGCGACACTCGCAGCCGGCGCGTCCCCGCTACGTGAAGCCTTCGCGCGACCTGCCCGTGGCGGGCGGCTGCGCGTCGCGCTTCACGTGCAAAGTGCGCAGGACACGCTCGATCCTGCGAAATTCGCGCAAACTTCGGAATATGCGCGCGGCTTCATGCTCTACAACGGGCTCACCCGTATTGATGAGGCTGGGGAAGCTGTGCCTGAGCTTGCGGAGTCATTCGAGTCAAATGGCGACTTAACCGAGTGGTACTTCAAGCTCCGGAAGGGCGTGACGTTCCAGGATGGGAAGACGTTCGATGCTGAGGACGCCGTGTACTCGATCATGCGTCATAAGGACCCGAAGGTTGCCTCTGCTTCCAAGGGCCTGGTCGAAGACATTGTCGACGTGACGGCAGATGGAAAGGACGGCCTTCGGATCAAGCTCAGCGCGCCGAATGCCGACATCCCTGTCCTGCTCGGTACGTTCGGCTTTCTGATCGTAAAGAATGGGACGACTGACTTCTCGACGCCGGTCGGGACTGGCCCCTTCCGGCTCAAAGAGTTCAAGCCGGGCGTCCGCACCGTTGTCACCCGCAACGAGAACTATTTCAAGTCGGGGCGACCCTATCTCGACGAGATCGAGTATTTCGGTATCGCAGATCCAGTCGCGCGGCTGAATGCCCTCATCGCCGGCGATATTCACATGATGTCGGATCTGCGACCGAATGCGATCGACGAAGCAAAAAGAGCGTCGGGAATTGAGGTGTTCTCGACGCGGTGCCCGCGCTTCGTTGAGTTCGCAATGATGTGTGATCGGGCGCCAACGAACAATCCGGATTTCCGCCTCGCGGTCAAAAACCTGCTCGATCGCGAACGGATTGTGAATCAAATCTTGAAGGGCTACGGCGTCGTCGCGAATGATCACTTCGTGATGCCGCAGAGCCCGGTCTACAACAGCTCTCTGCCGCAGCGCGGGGTCGACATCGACAAGGCAAAGTTCCACTTGAAAAAAGCGGGCATGGAGAACGCCAATGTTGAGCTCCACGTCTCGGAAGCCGTTCAGAACAGTATTGAAATGGGGCTTGTGCTGCAGCGCGAGGCTGCTCGTGCCGGACTTACGATCAACCTGAAGCGCGAGCCATCCGATGGCTACTGGTCGAACATTTGGATCAAGCGCCCCTTCCACGCTGTTCAATGGAATCCGCGGCCGACGGAAAGTATCATGGCGACGCTGGTTTGGAAGTCAGGCGCCAAATGGAATGACACTCAATTCAAGGATACGCGCCTAGATCAGCTCATCGATACTGCGCGCGGTACCGTCGACCTAGCCAAGCGCAAGGAGCTCTTTTGGGAAATCGAGAAGATCATCTACGAGCAGGGCGGGAACGCGATCCCAGCTTTCGTCAGCTATATCGATGCTATCTCGAGCAAGGTGAAGGGGCTGAGTCCGATCCCAACGGGCAACCTTGGCGGCTTCAACTTCGCCGACAGCGTTTGGCTCGAGAACTAACTGATCACTTGCTTGGACGGTGTGAAGATCATCTCCCTCTTCGAGAGTTTGCCTATGGTCCAATTGATCGCTCGTCGTGTGCTGCAGGGGGGGCTGACGTTGCTCCTGGTTTCTCTTCTAGTCTTCGTCGGAACTGAGCTGCTGCCTGGCGACGTAGCGCAAGCTGTGCTTGGGCAGAGCGCCACTCCCGAAAGCGTTTCGGAGTTGCGAGCTCAAATGGGTTTGGATCGGCCAGCGCCTCTGCGGTACCTCAGCTGGCTTTTTGGCATCCTGCATCTCGATTTCGGTATGTCACTCGCAAATCAGACACCGGTGAGTGTGCTCATTGGTGACAGGCTCGGACACACGCTCGTCTTGGCGGCTCTGTCCGCGGCCGTGGCGGTTCCGTTGTCATTCGCCATCGGACTGACCGCCGCGACCCGGCCGGCCAGCAAGTTCGACCGTGTCAGCTCTATCGCGGTTCTGTGCGTTGCTGCCTTACCGGAGTTCTTCCTTGCAACTGTCTTGGTGCTCATCTTCGCGGTGAATCTCCGCTGGTTGCCGGCGATCGCGTACGTCACTGAATACCGGTCGATCAATCAGTTTGTAACCTCGCTGGCGATGCCGGTCGCGACCCTCGCCGCCGTCATCATCTCACAGATGGTTCGTATGATTCGTGCAACAGTAGTGAACGTTCTCTCGTTGCCCTATATCGAGATGGCGGTACTTAAAGGCGTGCCGTACCGCCGTGTGATCCTGGTACACGCCCTACGTAACGCAATCGGCCCAATCGCCAACGTCGTCGCGCTCAATCTTGCGTACTTGGTGAGCGGAGTCGTGGTTGTTGAGACGATCTTCGCATACCCAGGTTTGGCGCGCCTGCTCGTCGATGCTGTTTCCTCACGCGACTATCCGGTGATCCAGGCCTGTGTGCTTATTTTTTGTGTGGCCTATATCGGTTTGATGCTGGTTGCCGACATCGCGGCAATCCTCGGCAACCCACGGCTACGACACGCGGCGGTGAAAAAATGAACGCCTTCACAAATAATTCGACCGCCACGTCGCTGACGCCTCGACGAGTTCAGCTGAGCATTGGCGCGCTAATCGCCGTAGCGATTCTCCTTTTTTGGTCCTTCGTAGCTGTGTTCGGTCCATTGCTTGCGCCGTATAACGAGGCAGACATCATCTCCGATCACAACTTGGCCCGACCTGCTGCCGCATTCTTCCTGGGCACGGACTATATCGGGCGTGACATTCTCTCTCGCTTGATGGCTGGAGCCCGGACGACGCTCGGAATGGGGCTAACCGCAACCCTGATCGCCGAGTTCGTTGGAGTGTATCTGGGTTTGTTCGCTGCGATTCGCGGCGGCTTAGTCGACACCCTGATGAGCCGGCTAAATGATGCACTCCTTTCGTTCCCGCACATTATGATGGGCCTGGTCGTCATTGCGGCACTTGGCTCATCGATCCCGGTGCTCATCGCCACGAGCGGATTCATTTACGCCTCGGCGGTGTTCAGGATCGCGCGAGCGCTTGCCATGGAGTTACGAGAGATGGAGTTTATCGAGGCCGCGCGTGCGCGAGGCGAGGGCGTCTGGTGGGTGCTCTATCGGGAGATGTTGCCGAACGCTGCGTTGCCGCTGCTCACCGATTTTGCGTTGCGACTTTCTTTCATCATCTTGTTCATGAGCAGTCTGAGCTTTCTCGGATTGGGCGTGCAACCGCCGGTGGCCGATTGGGGCAGCATGGTCCGGGAAAATATCGAGGGATTGGGATCGGGTTCGCTGGCGCCCATCATTCCGGCAGCGGCAATCGCGAGCATCACCGTTGCCTTGAATCTTCTTGTCGATGAACTGTCATTGCGTTCCGGCCGAGACTACAGCGGGGCGCGCGAATGAACCGCCGCGTCCTTGAGGTTGAAAACCTCACTATCGAAAGCGTCGCGACGCGAGCGCCTGTTGTGCGCGGCGTCAATCTTGCTATCGCGCCTGGGGAAGTGCTTGCCATCATTGGCGAGTCCGGTTCGGGAAAGACTACTCTTGGTCTTACCGCACTCGGGCATATCCGGCCGGGATTGAA
Organism: Bradyrhizobium nivariense; assembly: GCF_029846695.2. Lineage (NCBI taxonomy): Bacteria > Pseudomonadati > Pseudomonadota > Alphaproteobacteria > Hyphomicrobiales > Nitrobacteraceae > Bradyrhizobium > Bradyrhizobium nivariense. Next base: position 31,001 of record NZ_JARWCR020000068.1, read on the forward strand.
GGCTACCTCAGGACGCGTGCTGCTTGATGGAGCTGATGTCCTTACGCTTGACCCTGCCATGCTTTGTAAAATCCGCGGTAGCCACGTCGCGTACGTCGCGCAGAGTGCCGCAGCCAGCTTTAATCCGTCGCTCATGATTGGAGAACAGGTCATCGAGCCGGCGTTAGTTCACCGAATTATGCCCGCCAATCAGGCCCGCGCCCGATCACTTGAACTCTATGGCGAGTTGGCTCTGCCCGATCCCGTTCACATCGGAGCACGCTACCCTCATCAAGTCTCAGGTGGCCAACTGCAACGCCTCATGGCCGCCATGGCGATTTGTTGCGGGCCGAAGCTTCTCATTTTGGATGAACCGACAACCGCCCTGGACGTCACAACCCAAATCGGGGTTCTTGAGGCATTCAAACGCGCGATCCGGCATCAAGGGGCAGCGGCGCTCTACATCAGCCATGATCTCGCGCTCGTGTCCCAGATCGCTGACAGGATATTGGTGATTCATAACGGGGTCGTCCAAGAGGAGGGCAGCTCCGAAGCGGTCATTACTGCACCCAAGGCGCCGTACACTCGTACTCTGCTTGCGGCTTGCAAAAAATGGACGCCGGGTGCCGTTGCTGCGCCCACCGCAATCGCCGGGCCGCCGCTCCTTAACATTTCGAACGTCACCGCTGGTTACGGAAGAAATAGAGACCAAAATCCCGTCGTAGTAGCCGTGAAGTCAGTCGATCTTGTTGTGCGCCGATCTTCGGTACTCGCCATAATCGGTGAATCCGGGTCGGGTAAAAGCACCTTGGCGCGGGTTGTCGCCGGCCTGCTTCCTCCTGCCCGCGGAACCATTCAACTTGCCGGAGAGCGGCTGCCGGATTCTGTCCAGAAACGATCAAAAGACGCGTTGCGCCGCATCCAAATGGTCTTCCAGTCCCCCGATGTCGCTCTCAATCCTGCGCATACCGTTGGGCAAATTCTGGGTCGACCGCTGACCCTCTTCCGAGGCAAGGCTGCCCGCGAGCGCGGCGAGCTAGTGAGAGATCTCTTGGAAATGGTGCAGTTGCCGCCCGAATTTGAGCGGCGCAAGCCTGACCAACTCTCTGGTGGCCAGAAGCAACGAGTCAATCTCGCTCGAGCGCTTGCCGCAGACCCCGAACTTATCCTTTGCGATGAGATCACGTCAGCTTTGGATACGATAGTCGCTGCCTCGATCATCGAATTGTTACGTCGCTTAAGAACTGAGCGCGGATTGGCGTTCATGTTCATTACGCATGACATCTCTACGGCCGCGAGTTTCGCGGATGAGATTGCCGTTATGCATCGTGGCGAAATTGTCGAGCGCGGCCCAACAGACGAGGTGCTGAACCGGCCCCAGCATGCCTACACGAAAATTCTGGTCGCCTCGGTCCCGCAACTTCAGGCCGGCTGGCTTGAAGGCGCTGTGGCCAGGCGGAAGCGGTTGTTGGGGGCCGGCGGCCTCGCCATGGCAGATTGAGAGCGATGATGTGCAAGGAACACAGTCGCGTTCTCCGGCCGTTCGAGAGGCGTGTACGCGTGCGCGGCTGCATTCCATTGTATTCCATTCCCTTGGATCTCTTCGCCCATTGCAGCGCGGTGCCGCCCCCCTTGGTGAACTTGCATAGTCACTCAACGTCCCCGCCAGCGCGGCGGCCGTTTTTCGGCGAAAGCGCGTGGTCCCTCCCTGAAATCCTCGGAAGCACGCAGCCTATGGTAGGCCGGGCACGCGTCGCTCCGCATAACGCGGTACGCTTCGGGCACAGGCAGGTTCTCAGTCTTCAGCATCACCTCCTTGTAGGCTGCAATCGCAAGAGGCGCCGAGGTGCAGATGATGCCCGCAAGTTGACGGGCATGCGTGAGAACCTCGGCTCCGGGCGTGACGGCGTTGACCAGCCCACGTTCGAGCGCTTCATCCGCGCTCATGCGCCGACCGGTGAGAAACATCTCCATCGCGATTGCGTGTGGCAAGCGGCGCGGCAAGCGGAGTACGCCACCCGCATCGGCGATGACTCCGACGCGTGCCTCCGGGAGAAGAAACTCGGCATGCTCAGCTGCTACGACGAGATCGCAAGCGAGCATGAGTTCGAAACCGCCGCCGGCGGCGAGGCCATTCACCGCGGCGATCACTGGCTTGGCAATATCGAACAGCTCCGTAAGCCCAGCGAAGCCCCCCTGACCCCAATCGCGGTCCGGCGATTCCTCAGCGCCGGACTTGAGATCCCAGCCAGCCGAGAAGAAGCGCTCGCCGGCACCGGTAACTATGCCCACACGCAACGAAGGATCGTCGCGCAATATAACGAACGCTTCGCTAAGCGCTCGGCTAGTTGCTCCGTCGATCGTGTTTGCGCTCGGTCGATCCAATACGATCTCAAAAACAGCACCGTTGCGCCGTGTTTGCACGTTCATCATTTCGATTGTCCTCTCGTTGTTTGCCGGGGACATACAGCATGAGACAGATATTTGCGTCAAAACTTTTCGCCGGCCGAGTTGCCCTAGTAACCGGAGGTGGCAGCGGCATTGGATTCGCGATTGCAGAACAGCTGGGCGAGCTCGGCGCCACCGTGGTCATTCTCTCCCGAAGCGCCGAGCGCCTTGCTGCGGCAGCACACCGTCTCCGCGCGAAAGGGATTGCTGTTGATGTGCAAACGGTCGACATCCGCAAGGAGCATAAAGTCGAGGCGGCTTTCGACAGCTTATCTGAGCGCGGGCTCATGCCCGACATTCTCGTGAACAACGCTGGCGGGCAGTTCGAAGCCGCCGCACTGCGCATATCGGCGAACGGATTTCGAGCGGTCGTCGATCTCAATCTCACAGGAACATGGCACGTCTCGCGGGCATTCGCGGGGCACATTATCGCTGTGGGTGGTCGCGGTCGAATTATCAACATTGTGCTTTCTATCTCAGGCGGCTTGCCGGGCTACGCACATAGCGCCGCCGCGAGAGCTGGAGTCATCAGCCTCACCGAGACGCTCGCTCGCGAGTGGGCGCCGTACAACATAACCGTCAATGCAATTGCACCAGGTACGGTCCGGACCAACGGTCTCGCGCAATACGATCCGACGCAGATCGAAGCCGGCATTGACGGCCTGCCCATTCGGCGCATGGGCGAACCGGAAGAGGTGGCCGAGGCGGTCGCTTATCTCGCATCCCCCGCGGGAGATTACATCACAGGCACGGTGCTCTTTGTTGATGGCGGTAAGCATCTGGCGCGCAGCAATTTGAGCTCGCGCACGGCAAAACTAGGAGAGGATTGAGACCATGGATCTGACACTTTCACCTCGCGAGCGCGATCTGCAGGAAAGAGCCGGCTGTTTTGCTAGGGAGCACCTTTTTCCCAACGAAATGTCGATCGAGGAGCATAACACGTTGCCGAGCGACATTTTCTCGCGGCTCAAGGGGGAGGTGCTCGCGGCGGGCTTCAATGCGATCAACCATACGTCCGAGCACGGGGGCCAAGGCTTGTCGTTGTTCGAGCAGGCGCTCGTTAACGAACAGTTCGGGATGGCAACGGGCGGAATCTGGGGCGTGGCATACCAACCCGCAATCCCTCTGAAGGAAGGTAACGCCGAGCAGCGTCGGCGCTACCTGGAGCCATGTTGCCGCGGCGAGCGCACCTATTGCTTTGCAATTTCAGAGGCAAACGCGGGATCCGACCCTCGGCAGGTGAAAACGACGGCGGTCCGACGTGGAAACCGGTACTATCTTTCCGGCGAGAAATGGTTCGTTACTCACGGGGATATCGCCGACTTCATCATGGTGCACGCCCATGTCGATGGAGATCCTGCAAAGCCCACAGTGTTTCTTGTCGACAAGGATCGGCCGGGAGTTCGTATCAAACGCGTGCCGAAGTTCATGCATACCTACATTTCAGAGCATCCTGAGTTCGTGTTTGAGGAGGTGGAGCTGGGGGATGAGGACATTCTTGGTACTATCGGCGGCGGTCTCGACCTAACGAAGGATTGGTTTGTCGAGACCCGTCTCAAGATCGCAGCCCATTGTGTCGGCGCGGCAACAAGAGCTACCGAGATCGCGAACGCCTATGCGGCGGAACGCGTCCAATTTGGTAGATTGATTCGCGACTTTCAGGCGATCGAGTTCATGCTCGCGGACATGGCGGTAGAAATCATGTCAGCAAAATCGTTGGTCTATCGCGTAGCATGGCAGGCATCGCAACGGTCTGACCGAAAGCTAGCTCACGCCCACGCAAGCGCAGTCAAGCTACAGGCGAGCGAGATGGCAGGACGCGTCATCGATAAAGCGCTGCAAATCCTAGGCGGCCGCGGTTACATGCGAGAGAACCCGGTCGAGCGGCTCTATCGCGATGTTCGCGTTGACAGGATTTGGGAGGGGTCGTCGGAAATCCAGCGAGTGGTGATCGGCAGCCAAATCAGGAAACGAGGGCTTGCTACCTATACTGGCTGGATCGACTAAGCTTGGTAGCAGGCGTCTTAAGCTCATCACAACAAAGCGTCGACTGAGCTATCTCTCGGGCGGTGTGCGATCGGGTCCATTTAAGAGTCGGTGGGAACCCGCTGAGATCTAGGCCTTGTTCAGGTACAACCGAGTGCATGCCGATGCCTGTTGGGTGAAGCCGTACCTGCGTTCAGGATAGCAGCAGGAATTTTGGAAATCCTAGGTCCACTTATGGCGCGATCGCATGCTAGGCAGGAGCACCTCAGTTTCTCGTGTGCCGCAGCTCGCGCATTTTGGTAGTCGCGCCGTCATCAAGGTCCCGGCAGGACAGGTTTGCGGTTCATTCGGGTTGCAGTCCTCGCCGCTTCGTACGTTTTTCACAAGGGCACCGTGCGAACGCGCCCATTGTGGGCTACTCATGCGATTATCGAATTCTTGACCTCTCCTATTGACGGCAGCGCAGCCATGGCACTCGACAGAATCGATGTTCGCCTTCTTGATCTCGTTCAACGCAACAATCGCCTAAGCAGTGAGGAACTCGGCGCGAAGGTCGGTTTGTCTGCGTCCGGAGTGCAGCGTCGATTGAAGCGCCTACGATCGGAAGGAGTGATAGAAGCAGACGTTTCAATCATTTGTCCCAAATCGGTCGGGCGAAACGTGACCGTGCTAATCCTCATTTCCTTCGAGAGCGATCGGGCTGACGTCGTAGATCGCTTCAAGCGGGCAATTTGCAAAATGACTGAGGTGATGAGCGGATTTTATGTTACCGGCCAGACCGACTTCGTCCTATTGGTCACAGCAAATAATATGGAAGAATACGATCGCTTTACCCGCCGCCTTGCACACGAAAATCCCGACATAAAGCGCTTTGAAACTATGGTCGTTTTGAATCGAGTGAAGGTAGGCTTCACGTTGCCAATAATTTCTGCTGGTGACCAATCCTGACGCGACCGCGACAATCATCGGTTGAAACGGCAGCAGTTCGTGAAGTTATCAAATGTTTGGTAGCCGGCCGCGTCGCCGGACGGCGCATGATGCGTGCATCATGATACGAGACCCGTTGTTCAAACTCGAGGACCGTCCCTCATATTGGCTCCAGTATCTCGTAGGTAAAGCCATTGCAGAACGGAGTCGTTGCGCCCGACAGAGGAGCCGATGGGATCGCTCTGGTCCAATAGCGCCGATCACCGTCTGCTAAGTGAAAACGATGCTTGCTCGTTTGCGAAGAACTGGAATCGTGCCGAAACGTTCATTTTGCACGCCACTCAATGTTTCCAAAGCTCACATCGCCGCGTGCCTTGCTGTCTCGAAGTCGAACAACATGAAAGCTTCACGTTCTCCAATCGCGCGCAGAAATGCGGCCCTAAGGGGGCATAGATTGGGGAAATTCAGCTGTAGGAGCTGATAGTGTTTGCCGAGATCGAACTTTCGGCTGACCAAGGCAACGCATCAAAAACGCAGGGGGCAACAATAAGCCATTCGGTAAACCGCAGACGCCTTATGCAGGCAAGTGCGCGCCCAACCCTAATCGCGCGTTGGATCTATCGCCGCTGGTGGTGTGGCGCGAGCAGGTCGGACAAGGTGAGAGTCCTGGTGCGCGGCGCCGATGCGCGAAGGCAGCTGACCCTCTAGCTGTACCGAGGTGAGTTTTCGGAATAGGGACATTGTTGCGGCAGATTGAAAATTACCAACGCAACACTGGTGAGGATGTTTGTCGCTGCCGCATCCTCAGCCATCACAAAGCGCCTTGCTAAAGCACGATGACGGCATCAGGGCTTGCCGCAAGCAAAGAGGGGAAGAAGACGAATATGCCCATCGTGAATAGGTTTGCAGACCTCCACGCCGACATAACAGAATGGCGCCGCGATTTCCACGCTAATCCCGAGCTCGAATTCGACGTTCACCGGACCGCTGAGATAGTGGCCGAGAAGCTGAGGCGGTTCGGCGTTGACGAGGTCGTTACCGGCATCGGCAAGACAGGCGTGGTTGGCGTCATCAAGGGCAGGCAGACGCACTCGGGGCGCGTTGTCGCCATGCGCGCCGACATGGATGCGCTCCCCATAGTGGAGGCGACCGGCTTGCCGTATGCTTCCAAGATCGAAGGAAGAATGCATGCCTGCGGCCACGATGGCCATACCGCAATGCTCCTTGGCGCTGCCAAATATTTGTCTGAGACGCGCAACTTCAATGGCACGGCGATCGTCATCTTCCAGCCGGCTGAGGAGCTTGGCGGAGGCGGGCGCGAAATGGTCAACGACGGCATGATGGAGCGCTTCGGCATCCAGCAGGTCTACGGCATGCACAACTATCCCGGCGTGCCGATCGGCGAGTTCGTCATCCGTCCCGGTTCGTTTATGGCGGCGTCTGACCCGTTCACTATCGACATCGAAGGACTCGGGGGGCATGCCGCGCTGCCCCACACTTGCATCGACACCACGCTCATCGGAACACAAATAGTTAACGCGCTCCAGTTAATCGTGTCGCGCGCCGTCGCTCCAATCCAATCGGCTGTCGTCTCAGTGACCTCGTTTCATACCGACGGCGATGCGTTCAACGTCATCCCCCAGACACTCCAAATGAAGGGCACCGTACGCACGCTTGATGCTGGGGTACAGGACTTGATCGAGGAGCAGATGAACCGCATTGTGGATCATACGGCCAAGGCGTTTGGCGCGAGGGCAGTTCTCAACTATCAGCGTGGCTATCCGATCACACGTAACACGGAAGCTGAGACCTCATTCGCTGCGAATGTTGCTGCCGAGGTGGTAGGCCCAGATCGCGTTAATCGCAACTTTCGGCAGCTGCTCGGTAGCGAGGACTTCTCATACATGCTGAACGCCCGACCCGGCGCTTTCATCTTTCTCGGGAATGGCGACACGGCGGGCGCGCACCATCCAGAATTCGATTTCAACGATGAAGCAATCCCCTTCGGCTGCTCCTACTGGGCGAAGATCGCCGAGCGGGCCATGCCACCCGAGTAAGTCCGAAAATTCGTTTTTTACAGCCAGTTGATCTTGATGTGCCGCAAATATCGCGCAATCGGATGGGCTTGGCGCATACAGCCTGCAGATCGGGCCGACGGAAAGGAGAGTTTTTGTGGAGCCGAGATTGCGCGCAACCAATGACAGCCCGGTCCTGCAGGTGTCCGACCTGCGGACTGTTTTCAGGACACGCGGAGCGACGGTCCACGCCGTGAACGGTGTTAGCTTCGAACTTCGGCCCGGCGAACTGCTCGGCGTGGTCGGCGAAAGCGGCTCTGGCAAGAGTGTCACCATGATGTCGTTGATGAAGCTCATGCCGAGTCCCCCCGCGGAAATTGTTTCCGGTACGGTCCGTCTCGCCGGTCGCAATCTCCTGACGCTTGACGACGGCGAGATGCGCAAGGTTCGCGGCCGCGAGGTCGGTTTCATCTTCCAGGATCCTATGACCTCGCTGAACCCGGTATTTACTATAGGGTTCCAGCTCATCGAGCCGCTGCGCGCCCATCTCGGCCTATCAAAGAAGCAGGCGTTCGACCGCTCTGTCGAGCTCTTGCGAATAGTCGGCATCCCGTCGCCGGCTCTGCGAATGAATGACTTTCCGCACCAGTTTTCCGGCGGCATGCGTCAGCGCGTCATGATCGCCATGGCGCTCGGCTGCGACCCCAAGGTGCTGATAGCGGACGAGCCGACCACAGCGCTCGACGTTACCATCCAGGCTCAGATTCTCGATCTCATTCGCAGGCTGCGCAACGAAATTGGCATGGCGACCATCTGGATCACCCACGACCTCGGCGTTGTCGCCGGCATCGCCGACCGCGTCCTGGTGATGTACGGCGGCTTCGTCGTCGAGCATGCTCCGGTCCAGGTCCTGTTCGAGCGTCCTCTGCACCCTTACAGCAAGGCTCTCCTTGGCACACTGCCGGCGCTCGGCCGTGACGGCGAGGAGCGGCTGCGCAGCATTGGTGGTCAGCCGGCACTCCTAACTGCTTATCCGTCCGCTTGCCCGTTCGCGCCTCGCTGCCCCAACGCTTTTCCCCGCTGCCATGCGGAAAACCCTGCCTTGGTCGCGATCGAAGCTGGGCACGACGTCGCGTGCTGGTGGGACATTGAGAAGGGGCAGCCGCGCCATGATGCGTGAAGCTTCCGCTACTGATGCCGCGGTCCCCTCCAAGCGCACGGACACGCTCCTGAAGGTTGATGCTCTTTCGGTGCGTTTTCCGATCTTCAAGGGGATCCTGCGCCGCCAGGTCGGCACCATCTCGGCGGTCGACAATCTCAGCTTCGATGTTGCGAGGGGCAAGACGCTCGGTCTGGTCGGGGAATCGGGCTGCGGCAAGTCGACGGCTGGACGCTCCATTCTCCGGCTTTGCGAGCCGACGGCTGGGCGCGTGGTGTTCGACGGGATCGACATCACGCGCGTGAAAGGTGAGGAGCTGCGGCGTATGCGGCCGCGCATGCAGATGATTTTCCAAGATCCGCAGGCTTGCCTCAACCCTCGCATGACGGTGGGGGCAATAGTCGCCGAGCCGCTGGACGAACAGGGCACGATAAGGGGGAAGGAGAAGCACGAACGCGTGCGGGAACTGCTCAATGCCGTTGGCCTCAACCCGGGATTCGCCGACCGCTATCCGCACGAATTCTCCGGCGGCCAGCGCCAGCGTATCGGCATCGCGCGCGCCCTCGCGCTCAATCCCGATTTCATCGTCTGCGATGAACCGATCGCTGCGCTCGACGTCTCGATCCAAGCTCAGGTCGTCAACCTTCTCGAAGATCTCCAGGATCGGCTGGGCCTCACCTATCTTTTCATTAGCCATGATTTGGCGATGGTTGCTCATCTGGCGGACCATGTCGCTGTGATGTACCTCGGCAAGATGGTCGAGATGGCGCCGCGCCCAGCGCTCTACCAGCAGCCGCTCCACCCGTATACACAAGCCCTTCTTTCCGCGGTGCCCATTGCCAATCCACAGATCGAGCGCCAGCGCGAGCGAGTGATTCTAGTTGGCGATGTGCCGAGTCCCGCCAATCCACCTCCTGGTTGCCGCTTCTGCACGCGCTGTCCGATCGCCATGGAGCGCTGCACGGTGGAGCCGCCCGATTGGCGCAAAGTGGCCGGCGACCGGTATGTCGCCTGTCATCGTATCGAATGACGCTCAATGGGCGCGATACCCGTTCAATCCGCTACGCTTCAGCTAAGGAGCAACGCGGGGCGGAGCGTGGGAGGCACAGGACCAGTCGTCGTCATGCTCCGCGGGGCAGGCCAAATTGGCGGCGGGCGCTTTCCGCGGCGACGGTTCCGGAGGCAAGCAAAGGGGGAAAACCAGTGCGATGGAAGTTCAACCGAGGGGAGCAAATGACAATGCTGACTAAGAATGACATGCTAAGTCAAAAAGCCATATTGGGCGCCGCGACTTTGGTCGCGCTGACCATATCGCCTGCAATTGCCGGTCGCGGAAGCGATGGCGAACTAAAGCTTCTTTACTGGCAGGCCCCTTCGATCCTCAACCCGTACCTTTCGGGCGGCATCAAGGATGTCGACGCCTCTTCCCTCGTGATCGAGCCTCTGGCCCACTACGATGAGAACGGCAAGATCGTGCCGACTCTAGCGGCCGAAGTGCCGACATTGGGCAACAATGGTATTTCGAAGGATCTGATGTCGATCACCTGGAAGTTGAAGCCCGGCATCATGTTTTCAGACGGTTCGCCGTTTACTGCCGACGATGTGGTCTTCACCGCCGACTACTGCATGAACCTCGCTAGCGGCTGCAACTTCTTGAAAAATTTTCAGGACGTCACAACGGTCGAGGCCCTCGATCCCCTGACCGTGAAGATCAGCTTCAAGGTTGCAAAGGCCTCGCCTTATGGGCCGTTTGTTGGCTCGCAGGTGCCAGTGCTTCAGAAGGCCCAGTTCAAGGATTGCACGGGCGCCAAAGCCCCACATTGCACGACCGCGAATTTTGGTCCTATTGGCACCGGGCCGTTCAAGGTCGTCGATTTTAAAGCCAACGACCGGATCCGGTTCGTCGCCAACGGCTATTATCGCGAGCCCAACAAGCCAGCCTTCGCCAGCGCCCTTTTCAAGGGCGGCGGCGACGCAGCCTCAGCGGCGCGTGCGGTGCTTGAGACCGGGGAATTCGACTATGGCTGGAACCTCCAGGTCGAGCCCGATATCCTAAAGCAGATGCAAGCGGCGGGAAAGGGTAAGCTCAACGTCGCTTTTGGCACCGGCGTCGAGCGCATTGAGACCAACTTCACCAATGCCGACCCGTCGCTTGGTGCCGACAAGCGCTCGGTCTACATGGACGGCAAGAATCCCAACCCCGTCCTTTCCGACTCGGCGATGCGAACGGCCCTGTCGTTGGCGACCGATCGTCAGGTCATCGTCGATGCCGGCTACGGCAGTACAGGCAAGGTGACCTGCAATGTGGTTCCCGCACCAGAAGCCATCGCCTCGACTACCAATGACTGGTGCAAAACGCCGAACATCGACAAGGCCAACAAAATCTTGGACGACGCGGGTTGGATGAAAGGAGCTGACGGCGTACGCGTGAGGGAGGGTGTCAGGGCCCAAATTCTTTTCCAGACCACAACCAACTCGGTGCGCCAGGGTACCCAAGCACTTTTGAAGCAGATGTGGCAGCAAATCGGCGTCTCTGTCGAACTCCGCAATATTAACGCGTCGGTGTTCTTCGGCAGCGATCCGTCGAGTCCGGATACTTATCAAAAGTTCATGGCCGACCTGGAGATGCTAGCCAACAGCATGAGTGGCATCGATCCAGAGGTCTATTTGGCCAGCTGGACTTGTGGAAAAATTCCGCAGCCCAGCAACAATTGGATCGGCCCCAACGGCTCGCGATACTGCAACAAGAACTACGACGCTCTCGCCGGAGAACTCGGTCAGGCCGCTGAACCCGACAAGCGCGCTAACATAGCTAAAATGATGAACGACATGCTGATCGCAGACGGCGTCATCATCCCATTGGTCCACGTCGGCAAGGCTTCAGGCATCGCCAACAGCATCGGTGGCGACAAGATGAACGCCTGGGATTCCGAAATGTGGAACATTGCCGATTGGTACCGTACCAAATAGGGGCTTCGGTATCATCCCTTCGGGGCATACGAGCCCCCGAGGGGACCCTGCGGATCGGGACTATCAAAGGCGCAAGCATGTTTAACTACACCATCCGGCGCATACTGATCGCGATACCGACGCTGCTAGTTATCAGCTTCGTCATTTTCTCGCTTCTGACGCTCGCGCCAAACGATCCGACCAGCCAACTGCCGCTGACCATCCCGCCCGAAGTCCGCGAACAAATCAAGCTGTCACTCGGTCTCGGCGAGCCGTTCCCAATCCGCTACATGAAGTGGCTTTTCCAATTCTTCGTCAACGAGCCGCTCAACATCCTGCATGCGTCATTCGGAATTGATGTGGGTGATCCTTCAACCCGTCTGCGGATCACCTCGTGGTCAACCCGTAGCCCCATCGTCGACCTCATCGCCGAACGGCTGCCGCAGACTCTGAAGGTCGTCGGCTTCTCCTATCTTGTCGGCGTCGTCATCGCGCTGCCCATCGGCATTATCTCTGCCTACAAGAAATACTCCTGGTTCGATCAGATCGGTACACTCATCTCGATGATTGGTTTTTCTGTGCCAACCTTCTTCACGGGCCTGCTGTTTATCATAATCTTCTCCGTAAACCTGCATTGGTTTCCATCAGTCTATGACACTTCGCTGCAGGTGACGAATTGGGCCAGCTTCGTCCAGCAGCTCAAGCAGATGGCCATGCCCGTGGCGGTGCTCGGCCTCTACAACGCCGCCCAGATCAGCCGCTTCATGCGCGCCTCGATGCTAGACAACCTGCAGCAGGACTACGTGCGAACCGCCAGGGCAAAGGGCATGAAGGAGAGCGTCGTCGTGTTCGTCCACGTCTTCAGAAACAGCCTCATTCCGGTGGTGACAGTGATCGCGCTTGGCGTGCCCCAGATTTTTGCCGGTGCGATCATCACCGAGCAGATCTTTCGCGTCAACGGCCTCGGCCAATTGCTGATCAACGGTATTCAGAGCGCAGACATGCCGCTGGTGCAGACCCTGAACTTCATCTTCGCCGTGCTGATCGTTCTCTTCAACCTGATCGCCGACTTGCTTTACGGCCTTCTCGATCCGCGGATTCGGTATGACTGAACTAGACTTCGCCACTAAGCCGCTGACGAATTCTCTCTCAGCAGAAGCCGACCGCGCCCCCATATCTCTATGGGCAGACGTTTGGCACCAGTTCTGCCGCCACCTGGGCGCGCTGGCCGGTGTCGGCGTTCTTGCCGCGCTTGTGGTGATCGTGTTAGTCGGGCCGTATATCTGGACCGTAAGTCCGCAGCTGCTCGATATCCGTAACGCCAACAAAGCCATGAGCCTCTTGCATCCGCTCGGCACCGACAATCTCGGGCGCGACACGCTCGCCCAAGTTATAGCGGGCGGACGGGTGTCGCTGTCAGTCGGCGTTGTTGCCATGCTGATCTCAATCGTGCTCGGCACTACGATCGGCTTGCTCGCCGGCTATTTTCGTCGTCTCGACGGGCCGCTGATGCGCTTCACCGACCTGTTTTTGGCCCTGCCGCTCCTGCCTCTCTTGCTCGTCGCCATCATGCTGTTTCGCGACGCGTTGCGCGGCCTCTTCGGCCCCTCGATGGGTATCTTTCTTCTGATCGTCTGCGTCATCGGCATCACCAGCTGGATGCAGACCGCCCGCGTGGTCCGTGGAGAGGTCTTGGCGATCAAGGGGCGCGAGTTCGTCGTGGCTGCCAAGAGCTTCGGGACGCGCGATTACCGCATCATGCTCCGCCATATCCTGCCTAATGTGCTCTCGCCCATCATGGTTTCGGCGACGCTCGGCGTCGCCTCGGCGATCATGACGGAGTCGGCGCTATCGTTCCTCGGTCTAGGCTTCCCGCCGGATTTCCCGACCTGGGGACGGCTGCTTTACGACGGCGCCAATTTCATGACAATCAGCCCATCGCGGGTGGTCTGGCCGGGTCTGGCGATCTCGCTGACCGTTTTGTCGGTCAATTTCATCGGTGACGGCCTTCGAGACGCGCTTGATCCTCGACTAAGGCAATAACCGACGTTTACAGCGTCCTCGGCCACGTGCTGCGCGACGCTCGGATACTTTATTGGCCAGGAGTGCCTCATGTCCCCGCCGCTCAACAGCATACAAGCGACGAGCGCCTGCCAGTGCAGGTTGATATTGCTATCATCGGCGGCGGCGTCAGCGGTATCTCGGCAGCCTATCATTTGGCAAAGAGGGGGCATTCTGTCGCACTGGTCGAGAAAGGCCATGTCGGAGCGGAGCAGTCGAGCCGCAACTGGGCTGGTGCCGACAAAAAGGTCGCGCACGCGACCAAATTCCGCTTGCCCGCGAGGCTTTGCGCCTTTGGGAGGACATGCAGGTGGACGCCGGTGTCGACACCGGCTTTCGACGTACGGGAGTCTTGTTTCTGACCAAGAATCCGGACGAATTGGCTAGCTGGGAGAAATGGACTGAGATTGCGCGCGAACAGCAGGTCCACTTGTCGGTTTTGACGCCCGCCGAGATCGCCACGCGCGCGCCCGGTAACGTTGGCGGCTGGGTCGGCGGCCTGCACACGCCGAGCGACGGACACGCCTAGCCTTCAATGGCCGTGCCGGCGCTTGCAGCGGCTGCGCGTAAGCACGGCGTGACCATCCATCAAGGATGCGCCGCGCGCGGGCTCGAGACCCAAGGAGGACGGGTGAGTGCTGTAGTGACCGAGAAGGGCACCATTCACGCGCAATCCGTGCTGCTCGCCGGGGGGGATGTGGTCATCACTGTTCTGTCGGCGCCACGGCATCGAGCTGCCAATCGATCTCGTCAACGCAACTGCATGTCGCACAACACCAGCACCGGAAATCTCGTCTGGTGCCCTCGGTACGGAGTCATATTGCATTCGCCGCCGCCTCGATGGCGGATTCACACTCGCGCTGCGCAACCGCGGCACGGTAGACCTGTCACCCGATCTCTTTCGTTATGCGTGGGCGTTCTGGCCGACCTACCAGCGCCGTCGGAAGGAGGTGAAGCTGTCGTTCGGACGGTCGTTCTTCGCTCAATCCATGCGTGGAACGAGCTGGAGCTTCGATCGACCTTCGCCATTCGAAGCTGAACGCATACGTGACCCGGCGCCGGACATGTCGCTCGTCAAATCGGCACTCGCTTCCCTGATCAAATCGAATCCCGAGTTGAAGGACATCGAGATCGCGGAAGCCTGGGGCGGTACGATCGATTGCACGCCCGACACTATTCCGGTGATCTCTTCCGTGGACGCTCTGCCGGGCTTCTTTCTGGCGACAGGTTTCAGCGGCCACGGCTTCGGCATTGGTCCCGCTGCTGGCATGCTTGCAGCAGACATCGTGACGGGCGACGCAACCCTAGTCAATCCGGTTGCGTACAGACATATGCGCCTTATCGACGGTCGGCCGCTCGCCCCAGTTGGCTATTTCTAGACTACGGCGACATCTTGGTCGAGACAAGTGCTGTCCGCAGCCCGCAATGAGCCCGCTTGTTTACGGTGCTCGATCTAGGACGTCCAGCTATAGACCGAAGTCATTAATCCACGCACGTCGAAAGCAGCGAAGAACAGAGGAAGTTATGATGTTGGTTTGGCAAATGCGAGTAAGCGTGAAAATACCAGAAACGCATAGATCCCCGGGGGCGAGACCCGGATCAATCCTCAGAGGGATCTTCGATTGGAACGGCAAAGCCGGCCTTTACGCGGTCCATTATGACCATCGTCGTAAAGCCCTTAATAACAGAGTTCTCATAGAAGAAGCGCCGGGTGAAGTGCTCATAATCTTCCATCGTACGCGCCGTAATGTACAGGACAAAGTCGGCGTCCCCCGTGACGTAAAATCCATTGACGATTTCGGCTGACGCCTTGATCGCCTTTTTGAACCTGTCAATTATGTCTGAGCGCTCCCGCTCGAGACTCACTAGCACAAGCATTTGAATAGGTCGTCCTACCGCCTTCGCCGAAACGATCGAGACATCGGCCTCGACGATGCCTTTCGAACGAAGCCTCTTTAGGCGCCGTTGGCACGCGGTAGCAGAAAGCCCCGCCAACTCGCCGACCATCTCCGAAGTCAGGCGGTTGTTCTTTTGCACGATTTCAAGGATACGCGCGTCTATTCGGTCGTATTGCATAGCGAACTCCAACCTCGAGGCGTATTTCGTCGCAGAATACCCGTGGCTTGCAGGAAATCGTCCGAAGGCCGAAAAACGCGACGCAAATATGTTTGCAATGTCAGTATCGTAGTTGCTTAGGAATTTCAACAAATGAGCGCTCGAGACTTTCAAATGGCCCTTCAAACACGGCACAAGAGTCCGCCCTTGACTGGTCTTGCTGTCAAGCATTTGCAAAAGCTGCGCCGTCGCGACTTTATGGAAGGGAGCGCATTCATCGACGGTCTGTGGATTGCGAGCGAGGAACGAGACGCGGTTGTCGATCCAGCTACTGGGGAAGAGATTGCCAACGTTGCGCGTTGCCGTGCTGCGCATATGGATCTAGCGATCTCAGCGGCTAAACAATCGTTTGCTGCATGGCGAGAACTATTGCCGGCGAGGCGCGGCACAATTCTTAGGTCTTGGGCATCATTGATGCTCAAGCATTCGGAGGAGCTCGCCATCCTAGTGACCAGCGAGCAGGGCAAGCCGGTCGCTGAGGCGCGGCATGAAATTGCGTATGGTGCAGCATTTCTCGATTGGTTCGCTGCGGAGGGGGAGCGCGCGTACGGAGAGACGATTCCCAGCCACAGACTTGGTAGTCTGCTTCAAGTCCGAATGCAGCCAGTTGGTGTCACGGCTGCAATTACTCCTTGGAATTTTCCTGTCGCTATGATTACGCGGAAGGCGGGAGCGGCTCTTGCAGCTGGTTGCCCGATAATTGTGAAGCCTGCTCCCGAGACGCCACTCTCTGCTCTTGCCTTGGCTAGATTGGCTGAAGAAGCTGGCATTCCGCGCGGCGTGTTTCAGGTGGTGGTTGGGGACTCTGTCGAGCTTTCGGCGCCTATGTTGCGCGACTCAGAAGTACGAGCTCTTTCGTTTACCGGTTCTACCGAAGTAGGGCGTCTGCTTTTGGAAGGGGCGGCCGCCACAGTAAAGAAGGTGTCGCTCGAACTCGGAGGACACGCCCCTTTCCTCGTCTTTGATGATGTGGACCTTGGTAAGGCAGTGAAAGGGGCGATGGCCGCAAAGTTTGCTACCTCGGGCCAGGATTGCTTGGCCGCCAACCGGATCTACGTGCAAAGAGGCGTCTATAGCTCCTTTGTCGAAGCATTTGCTGCGGCAACGGCCCGACTGAAGGTTGGTCACGGTCTGCAACCTGAAACGGATATTGGCCCAATGACGAAGTTGTCCGTCGCCAACAAGTGCAGGGCCCACATCGATGATGCGTTGAAAAAGGGAGCTCGAGCTTTTTGTACCAATCACGCCGCCAGATTTTGTCCAAACTTCGTTCCTCCGACGCTGCTCAGTGATGTCACTGAAGATATGCTAATTGCGCGTGAGGAAACGTTTGGGCCGGTGGCTGCCGTCCTTCCGTTTGATTCTGAAGAAGAAGTTGTCGCAAGAGCCAATGCTAACGAGATGGGACTAGCGGGATATATCTACACGGAGAACCTAAGTAGAGCGCTCCGACTGTCTGAGCAAATCGACTGCGGCATGCTTGGTATCAATACAGCATCATTCACAGGACCCCCTATTCCATTCGGGGGCTGGAAGCAATCCGGCCTTGGTCGCGAGGGCTCGCGACACGGCTTAGCGGAATACATGGAATTGAAGTACGTCTGCTTCGGCGATTTGGGGGCGTAGGAGAACAGGCATGATTAATACCAAGGCTATCGCGGAACGAGATCGCGCGAGCGTTCTGCATCCCTTTACTCAGCTCAAGGATTTTGCCAGTGGTAAGATCGGTGATCCCACAATCATTACTGGAGGCAAAGGCATTTGTATCAATGACGCGGAGGGGCGCAGCTACATCGACGGCTTTGCTGGTCTCTATTGTGTAAATATCGGCTACGGTCGCACCGAGGTGGCCGAGGCCATTGCGCGACAGGCTTTCAAGCTCGCATACTACCACACTTATGCGGCCCACACGACCGAGGAACTGGCGACCCTCTCGGATCGTCTGATACGGATGGCGCCCGGCAGGCCAAGCAAAGTGTTCTTCGGACTGTCCGGATCGGACGCCAACGAAACCCAAGCAAAGCTCGTCTGGTACTATAACAATCTCCGTGGCCAGCCTAAGAAGAAGAAGATTATCTCGCGTGAGCGCGGCTATCACGGCTGTTCCGTAGTTTCCGGTTCGATGACCGGTATGTCGTTTTACCACGATCACATGGATCTTCCCTTCCCGGGCATTCTGCATACAGGTGCACCACATCACTATTGGGGCGCTGAGCCAGGTGAAACGGAAGAGGCCTTTTCTTGCCGCCGTGCGGCCGAACTTGAACAGTTAATCGTACGAGAGGGGCCCGAGACAATCGGTGCCTTCATTGCTGAACCGGTGTTGGGTACGGGGGGTATTACACCCCCTCCTGCTGGCTACTGGCGTGAAATTCAAGCCGTGCTCAGGCGGTACGACGTTCTTCTTATCGCCGATGAGGTGATCTGTGGATTCGGTCGAACCGGAGCTGACTTCGGAAGTATGCTTTACGGGATTGAGCCTGACCTGGTGACCGTCGCCAAAGGCTTGACGTCAGGCTACGTGCCGCTATCGGCTGCCATCATCGGCGAGAGGGTTTACGCGGTTATGGAAGAAGCAGCCGATCGAGTCGGGGCATTTTCGCACGGATATACCTATTCCGGGCACCCGATTGCAGCCGCTGCAGCCAACGCAGTTCTCGATATCTTCGAGCAGGAGCAATTAAGCGAGCGCGCCAGAATTCTCGGCTCGATCTTCAATCGACGGCTTAAGGAACAGTTTGCGCAGCTGGAGATTGTCGGCGAAGTGCGAGGAGTCGGGTTACTCGGCGCTATTGAGTTCGTTGCGGATCGCCACACGAAGCGACGATTCGAATCGCAACTCAAAGTGGGCGCCCGCATCTCGAAAGCTGCCCGTGATCGGGGACTTATCGTACGAGCAATGCCGCATGGAGACATTCTTGGTTTTGCCCCGCCCCTCATTGTCTCCGAAGCCGAGATAGATCAGATTATTGATCTGGCGTACCGCGCGACCAAGCAAGTAATGGACGAACTCGCGAAAGAATCGGCGATCTCTTAAAGCTGGAAGCAGTTTGCAGTGGTCGAGAGCGCGAACTGGTCGGCCCTTGTCTTAGCAACGCATTCGACGCGGGTGCCTAGGTATAGTGCTTGTACTCGCTCTCGCGCCAGACACTCAAGCTCATCAAGGCGACGCAGTGGAGGGCCCGTGCTCCCGACCGAGATGAAGACGCGCCGAAAAGTTAATCATAAATGCTATTCGAATTGGTGGGAAGCAATCGCCGAGGCTTTGCGCACTCGCATCGCGCGCGACGGGGCGCTGCTCCAAGCCAAATACAATGTTACCCCTGGCCTAGCCATGGTGTTAGCCGGCGAGGATCCGGCCAGCTCGTCTTACGTGAAGACTAAAGCCAGACATGCGCAGGCCGTGGGATTCATATCTCGACAATTCCTGTTGCCGGACAATGTTAGTCAAGCCGAGTTGCTAAGGCTGATCGAGGAGCTTAAGATTGACCATTCGATCGATGGAATCCTCGTTCACCTTCTGCTGCCCGGGCACATCAACCGTTGGCGTGTGCTGGAGGCCATCAATCCGGCTAAGGATTGTGGACGGGTTTCACCCCTACAATGTTGGAAGATTGGCAGCTGGTCGACCAGCTCTTGCCCCTTGTACTCCGCTGGGGGGCCATCTCAAGACTGTTGTGAGCGACTTGAATGGGCCAGACATTGTTGACATTGGTCCTTCAAACGTCGTCGGAAAACCTGTGGCACTTCTGCTCGGCGATGCCCGATGTACCGTGACAGGTGCGCAGCTTCAGACGCGAGACCTGCCGGACCTCTGTCGAGACGCCGACATTGTAGTCGCTGCGCCCAGTTGCGCGGGGCTGGTCCGTGGAGAATGGCTCAAGCCAGGCCCGATTGTCATCGGCGTCGGCATCAATCGTACAATCGATTCGACCAGCACTGCCAAACTCGTCGGAGATGTGGCGCTTGCCGAAGCGAGCGCGCGAGCTACATAACGCCGGTGCTAGGAGGTGTCGGACCTATGACTGTCGCTTACTTGCTTGCGAACACTGTGAATGGGCAGTGTCGGGAAGAGGGTTGTCGTTCGTTATGCATTGCGGTGCCATTCATCTGATGATGCTGCCTCTGAGAGCAAGTTTGTAGAGGTTGATTTGCAGCAGACAAACTAGAAGGATCCCGGCGCAAACGTGACGGTTGCCGGCGGTTGCATGCATTCGCTCTGTTCTTCGCCTGACCGCCTTGTTCATCCGGTCTGCGCCTTCGCCTGCAGTAACGTGCGGACTACACCATGCCGATAACCTTCCGCGTCATCGACGGAACGCTCAAATCTTCGTCGTCGCTGTGGTTGAGCGAACTTCACCTATGCATAGGAGCGAGCGGTCCTGCCGCTTGGTTCAGGTCACATCAGAGTCTCTGCGCTTGGCTCGACGCGAAGCCTGTCACACCAAGCACGCCTATGCACCTCAACCGGTGGCCGCAAACGCTTTCTGTTCCAGCGGACCTGAACTGCCCCGGGTTTGCCGGAGGCCATTTGGTTTAAGTTATGCCGCCATGGCCGGTTGTTCCAGCATGGCGTAGTAGCGTTGCTCGGCTTCGGCCGGCGGGATGTTGCCGATGGGCTCCAGGAGC
>NZ_JARWCR020000069.1:0-50819 GCF_029846695.2 Bradyrhizobium nivariense
TCGAGTGGAAGCTGATCACAGATCTGCCTGTTAGCTCCCGCACCGACGCCATTGAGAAGCTCGAATGGTATGCTTTGAGATGGAAGATCGAGGTGTTCCACAAGATACTCAAATCAGGCTGCAAAGCTGAGGAGTCAAAGCTTAGGACCGCCCAGCGTCTAACCAATCTGATCTCGCTCTTTTGCATCCTGAGTTGGCGGGTCTTCTGGATGACGATGCTCAACCGTTCCGCCCCAGATGCACCGCCAACCCTCGTATTGACCGCGACTGAAATCGGCGTGCTCGATCGCCTCGTCAACGACAAACCAAAAGCGAGAAAGACGCTTTCGTACTATCTCATCAAGATCGCCCGGCTCGGCGGCTATCTCGCCCGCGCCAGCGATCCGCCCCCTGGCAATACGGTCATGTGGCGCGGGCTGTCGCGCGTCACCGACATCGCGTTAGGCGCCTTGGTCGGAGGAGAATTTGTGGGTAATTGAAAGCTCCACCGGAGGCTTACTCTGAACGCACGCTTCATTGGGGAACGCTGCATTAAGTTCCGCCCAAGAGATCAGCGAGGCCTTGAATAATGGCAATCAAGAAGCTTATGAACATTAGCACTAGCCCAAGTGTGGTCCACACTATGTCGGCCAGCTTGGGGGACTCAATTTTCTGACGGATTGAACCTTCGACAGACACCTTCAACCTGCCAAGCCGTCCTGTTGCCTCGACTCGCTCGAGTTTCGATCGTAAGCGCGAATTTCTCCGCACCTTTTGCTTTTGAGTGCCCTGATGCATGAGGTGTCCACCAAAATAGGTGGACACCTTGTGATGAGCGACGATAATCAGAAACTGCGGGTCAGGCTTGTCGGCCGGAACGGTCGCCGGCGCTACGAGGCGGCATCGAAAGAGCGTCTTGTCACGGCCTGCCTTGAGCCTGGGGTTTCGGTATCGAGGCTTGCACTTGAACATGGGGTGAACGCGAACCTCCTTCGGAAGTGGATCAAGAAGCACAGTGCGACCAGGTCGCTGCCGCCGTCCTCACGCCCGGCGTTCATCCCGGTTCAGCTTGAGGGGAAGGCGGAGCGGGACCTGTCGCGAAAAGACAGCGTGGCGACGGTTGATTTGCCGGCTTGCGATGAAGTACGTGGTTCGGAACCCAAAGGAACTCCAGCTTTTTGTTCTCCGGCCAAAGTGAGCGTGTCGCTGCCGAACGGCGTGAAGCTCGCGCTGGAATGCGGCGATGTGGATGCATTGACGGCGATCATCGGAGCGCTGGGCGATGTTTAGACTGGGCGGTGACCTGCAGGTCTATCTGCACCGTGAGCCGATCGACTTCCGGGCTGGCATCAACAGCCTTGCGGTCCTGGTCCAGGAGACGATGGCGCTCGATCCATTCACTCCGGCGGTTTTTGCGTTCTGCAATCGCCGTTGCGACCGGATGAAGCTTCTGTTCTTCGATCGGTCCGGTTTTGTACTGGTCCTGAAGCGGCTGACCGAGGACAGGTTCCGATGGCCGCGCCGCCAGGAGGCGATCGTCACGCTGACGACCGAGCAATTGCATTGGATCCTTGACGGCATCGATATCGATGCGATGGTCCGTCATCCGGTGCGGCAATATCAGGTTGCCGGCTGAGCTCTCGAGTTGAGCGGTTGACGCGTCGGTACGGTTCAGATTCAAGAATCCGATGAATCGAACCGGCGATCCGAGTGTTGAAGTGCTGTTGGCACGCATTGCTGCGCTGCAGGCGGAGAACCATCAACTCGCGGACCGCGTCGCCAAGCTCGAGGAAGAACTGGCGCTGGCACGCCTGCATCGTTTTGCGCCGCGCAGCGAGAAGCATGTTGATCGTCTCTTCAATGAAGCCGAGCAGGCCTCCGATGAGGATGACGCCAGCAGTGAAACGAACAATATCGCCGAACTTCCGGACACGGGCTTGCCACCCGTCAAAAACACAACGGGAAAGAAGCGCGGCCGCAGGCCGCTGCCGGCGAACCTGCCGCGTGAGCGCGTCGAGTATGACCTGCCCGACGATCAGAAGGCGTGTCCTTGCTGCCGTGGCCAGATGCATCGCATGGGCGAGGCTGTCACCGAGCAACTTCATATCGAGGTGAAGGCGAAGGTTTTACAGAACGTACGCTTCAAATATGCGTGCCGCCATTGCGATCGCACCGGGATCAACGCCCCTGTCGTGACCGCGCCGATGCCGACGCAGCCGCTGCCGGGCAGCGTTGCCACGGCCTCAACGCTGGCGTTCGCGCTGGTTCATAAATATGTCGATGGCACGCCGCTCTACCGCCTGGCGCAGGCCTTCGAACGCGCCGGCGTTCCGGTCAGCCGCGGCGCTTTGGGTCGCTGGGTGATCGGCTCGAGCGAGAAACATCTCTCCCGCATCTATGACGCCCTGAAGCTACGGCTCAGATCGCAGCCTCTTATCCATGGCGACGAGACGACGGTTCAGGTCCTCAAGGAGAAGGACAAAAAGGCCACCAGCACATCGTATATGTGGGCTTATCGCAGCGGCAAGGGCAGTCACGAGCCCATCGTTCTTCTGGATTATCAGCCGGGCCGCGGCCAAATCCACCCGCAGGCCTTCCTCGGCGATTACCGCGGCATTGTGATGAGTGACGGCTATACCGCATGGCGCACCCTGGAACGGGCCACCCACATCGGCTGCATGGCCCACTCCCGGCGGCGCTTTGTCGATGCCCTCAGGGCAAGGAAGAAGGGCGGCGGTCCGCCCGAGCAGGCGCTGCGGTTCTTCGACCAGCTCTACCGGGTTGAAAGGCAGGCGCGGGACGGAATACCGGAGAAGGGTGAAACACAGGCCGACTGCATTCGCCGCTTCCGCCAGCAACATAGTCGTCCGTGAACAAGGCTCTAAGCGATTGAGCAGGAGTCAGTTTTCCGGTTGCGGCGGCATTTGAGATTGCAGGGATTGGGGGCTTGAGGCCCCCAAACCTTGCAATTTTCGTTTGTGGATTCCCTTTCGCTGCGGACCATGATTCTGTGGTGCATCGGAGGGGCCGATGCGACCGAAGAAGCACAGGACGACAGGATCGAACGATCTGTTCCGGGCGCGGCTGGACCAGATCATCAACATGAAGCACGAGCTGGTTCAGCTCGCCGGCAAGATCGATTGGGACTGGATCGACGGCGAGGTCGCGCCGCTCTACAGCGAGAATGGCCGGCCCGGGATCGAGACCCGGTTCATGATCGGGCTGCTGTTGCTCAAGCACACTTACGGGCTGTCCGATGAGGGCGTTTGCGAGCGCTGGGTTCACGACCCGTATTTCCAGTTCTTCACCGGGCAAGAGTTCTTTCAGCATGCCTTCCCGCACGAGCGCTCGGACCTGAGCCATTGGCGCAAGCGGCTCGGCGACAAGTTGGAGCTGCTGCTGGCGGAGAGCCTGCGGGTGGCGCACGAGGCCGGCGCGTTACGCGGCCAGGACCTCAAGCGCGTCACCGTCGACACCACGGTGCAGCCGAAGGCCATCACCTTTCCGACCGATGCCAAGCTGCTTCATGCGGCTATCAAGGGGCTCAACCGCCTGGCGAGAAGGCACGCCGTCAGGCTGCGGCAATCCTATTCTCGTGTGGCCAAGGCCGCCGCGATGATGGCGGGCCGCTACGCCCATGCCAAACAGTTCAGCCGGCATCAGCGGCAGTTGCGCATTCTGCGCAGCCGGCTCGGCCGCATCATCCGCGACATCCGCCGCAAGATCGAGGGCCAGCCGGCACTGGAGGAGGCATTCGCCCTCCCGCTTGGCCGGGCCGTGCAAATCCGCTCGCAGCAGCAGCGCCAGCGCGGCTGGAAGCTTTATTCCTTCCATGCCCCGGAGGTGGAATGCATCGGCAAAGGCAAGGCCGCCGCGCCTTACGAGTTCGGCGTGAAGGCCTCCATCGTCACCAACAACCGCCGGGCGCCCGGTGGCCTGTTCGTACTGCACGCCAGGTCGCTGCCCGATAATCCCTACGACGGTCATACCCTGCGGGACGTCATCGACCGCACCGAGGCGCTCACCGGCTGTCCGATCGAGCGGGCCTATGTCGACAAGGGATATCGCGGCCACGACACGCAAAATCCCCGTCGCGTCTTCATTTCGGGCCAGAAGCGCGGCGTGTTCGGCGCCATCAAGCGCGAGCTCCGGCGCCGCTCCGCCATCGAGCCCATCATCGGACATCTGAAGGCCGAAGGTCACCTTGGCCGCTGCTATCTCAAAGGCCGCGCCGGCGACGCCGCCAACGTCGTGCTCTCAGCAGTCGGTCACAACTTCCGCCGTATCCTCGCCTGGCTCAGAGAACTCTTGTGCCTCTTCCTGATCCAGCTATCGCATACGCTTGCCTGTCCGCTCCCGCTCAATTCGGCTTCTTAACGGACGACAACATAGTGTCCCCATCCTCAATGCTCTCAAGGTATGGCTCGATGACATGGCCCCGAAGGTCTTGCCTGACAGCAAGCTCGGCGACGCCGTATCCTACACCCGAAACCAATGGGAATATCTGACGCGCTACACCGGGGACGGCAGCATGCCGATCGACAACAATCTTCTGGAGCGCGACATCAGGGTTTTTGCAACTGGCAGGAAGAGTTGGTTGTTCAGCGATACCGTGGACGGAGCCAAGGCCAGTGCCGTCGTCTACAGCCTGATGCTGACCTGCCGCGCCTCACGTGTCGAGCCGTTAGCGTGGTTGCGCCACGTCCTCACTGAATTGCCTCAGCGCGCCGGCGATGCCGATATTACCGACCTGCTGCCCTTCAACTTCCACAAAGCCGCCACTGCCTGAACGGCCCGGTATCGCCCGATACTAGGGCAATCCATCAAACCCGCCGGCGTCAACGTGCGGGGAAAATCGCGCTTACTTTCGATCTGCGAGCGCGCAGCCAAAAATCTCTGAACCACGGCACGGCGATACATACCGGACTCGCGGCGCCGAGCACGTCTTTGAGAGCGTCCCACCAAGAGTACGCCATGTATCTCAGGCTCTCATCGACGGATCAGACTACACAGCCATTGGCATGTGCGCCGCGAGTTCTAGGTCATCGCTAGAGGCAGCAACGCCAAGCGTCTTGCCGCATGCAACCGAAATTCGTTCCATCAGATCCCAAGTTGGCCCCTGGGTCCCGACTCCCGATTCGATTTCGCTAATTCGAGCCTGGCTAATACCCAACTTATCCGCCAATTGTGACTGAGAGAATCTGGCATCCTTGCGCATGGCCCGAACTAGTTCGCCAGCACGCATTGCCGCACTCGACAGTTCCTTTTCAGCTGCAAGGCTTGCATCAGCTCTTTCGATTCTTTCGACCAGATCAGCAAGCGAACGACCACGCCCCTTACTGCTAACCTCAGCAACGGCTCGCACTCTACGTTTGTGACTTTTGTCGACTTTGAGTTTGACCATTGCAGCCTCCACTCTTCATACGAACCAAACTGAAGCTCGCGCATTCAGTATTCCGGTCTTCAAAGCGTTATAATCGCCGCCATTCCAGGAAGACCCTCCAGCGTACATCGGCACGCCATGCTCAGCCGCGAGCATTAGCGTTACCGTCACATCGCCATCATCATCAATTTCGACAGCAAAGATCGCACACTTAGCCGCCGCGGAAGCATGGAACATCTCCACGCCCCTATACGTATAGAAGGGCAACAGATCCCTGCTATCCACCGATCCGCTGTGGACTTTCTGCAGGTAGAGCAGGATCTCGCAAGCGAAATTGTGCCCAAGCTGCTCCAACTCATCAGCCGCGTCTCCCAATCCGGTTTCCTCGAATGAAACAAGCATATAGGGAATTCCTTATATTCTGTCAACCCCGAATCAACGGCGAATGTTGGAAAAAGAAGCTATAAATGTAGTCCACGACATGATGCAACTGTAACGCGCAAACTGGAACTGTGAAGACCGGGGAAGCCCTCAATATAGGGGATTTTACCAGGCGAACGAAAATACTTTCCGGGGCTCATGACCGTTGGGTCGCAGTCCTGCCGGGACTTACCAATGGTCATATATTTACAACGGAATCGGAATCCTAACGTTCGCTTCGCTTCTAACACCGGACCTTCAACAGCCGGCGCGGCATGATCGAAAAGACCAAGAACGGGACAAAAGAGAGCCCATGAATTGAGAGGACCTGTAGAAGAAGATTGCGCGCGCGCGCTTCTCGGCACTGCAGACACAATCGGCGGAGCCAATACCGACTCGCTTGCCCTGGCGGGCGCGGCGGCGGCTTGATCGGATGCATTTTTGCTGCTCAGAAGATTCGCCGAGGCGGCCGATGCCGAACCGTTACGGCGGGATACCCGCATCGATCTTGAGACGATCGTGCTGAGCCATTTCGGCTCCCTGATCCCAGGTTAGCGAGCGACGCAGCTCTTCGGGCAAAGTGATGACGGTGCGCGTGATAGCGTCGCGCACGGCTTCGGCCCCGTGTCCCGCGAGCGCAGGTCCGTTTTTCACGCGCGGAGCTTCGCCATGCCCCGCCAACCGGGGAAGGTGCAATAGCATCGTGAAGCGCGTCGTGCGCTCGACTAGCGTGCCGATTGCTGAGCTGCCAACACCGAGGATGAGGTCTCCCTCCCAATGTCCCGGACTGCTCGATCGGCAGCTTCAGCAGGGCGCTCACTGATCATGATCTCCGGGCAAACAAAGCCCTTGCCTCGCCTGCGTACGCGTGCCCTAGGCATCCGTAACGCACGCGCGGTTCGCAAGCACGCCGTCAGCTCGCGCGCAGCGCGCCGCGGCCTGAACGAAGAGAGCTTGATAGATAGCTTCGTGGCTGATGCGCATCGTCTTGTCGTCCGGGAAGTCGATCGGCAAGCGTCGGGCAATCTGCTCAGGGCTCCAGGCTTTGCGCCCACCGCCGATCCTTGCGCGGGCCATGCCGGCCCCCCTTCCACGGAACGGCGGGACCAGGAACGGGAGCGCCGGTCGGGGCAACGACGCCGCCAGCAAGTCTCTCCTCCACATAAGTGCGCAAGGTTGCATTCAGCGTAACCTTGGTCGGCTTGGACCGGCGGGCGGATCGATCTGCATGCCACTGGGCAGTTCTTGCCCGATACTCCAACCCGCCGCCGCGGGTGGCCGCATTGCGCCGCAGTTCACGGAAGACTGTCGAAGCAGCCCGCCCCAGGCGACGTCCAATCTCCTGTATGGAATGGCCCTGCACCTTGAGAAGTGCGATCTCCTCGCGCTCAATCAACGAGAGTACCGCCCGGAGAGCGCCTTTTGCCGAAGTTCTGAACATCGCTGGTGGCATGCCGCCCGCCTTTCGGAATAATCTGCTTCCGACAGGTTGTGACAATCCGGCTTCGAGTGCAGCAGCTTCGCTGCTTAACCCAGCGGCAATCGCCCGCAAAAATTGTTCCGTTCATTGCGCCCTGCAACAGAGGGCCGTCCTGGCGATGGCAAGGGAGCTCGTCCTGACCCCGCCGATCGACGCATTACAACGTTCATCGCAACCTCCAACCTCCGATTGTTGCGACGACCGTTTGACTTCGCCTTGGATGCCGCGATCGGAGTGATGGATCAACCCGGCCTGGGGCCGTTGCTGCTGGGTCGCCATCGTCAAGGCTGCGGATGCGAGTTCGACCTGCATATGATCCCGCATGGCCCAGCCGACGATCGTTCGGCTGAACAGGTCCATGACGGCCGCGAGGTACAGCCACCCCTCCGCAGTCGGGATGTAGGTGATATCAGCGAGCCAGACCCGGTTCGGAGCATCCGCCGTGACGTCGCGTGCGATCGGGTTCGGTGCGATCGGCAGGTCGTGACGGCTGTCGGTAGTGCGCACCCGGCGCGGCGGCGCCATGATGGCGCGGATACCGTGTCGTTGCATCATCCGCTCGACCTGCGCGGCCATCAGATAGCCATCGCCGGTCAGAACATTCGATCCCAGGATCTTGCTAAGGAGCGCACAGCCGCCGGTCGCAATTACGACCGCCTCGGCGCGCACGGTCCAGCGATCATGCTTCTGCCGGCGCAGGCCGCTGGCGCCAGCAACGGCGCCATTGTCGTCCACGAGCAGTTCGAGCGCAGGACTATGATCTAAAATGGTGACGCCAGCCTGCTTGGTCCTCTTGCGCATCAGGCGCATGTATTCCGGCCCCTGCAGCGACGTACGCTGCGACTTGCCCAGGTCATCGGTGGGATAAAGATAGCCCCAATCGGCGAGATATTTCCTTTCGTCCAGCTCGGCGCGCGCCTTGAGGCCGGCATCTGTTGTCGTCACGGCGATCAGCTGGACGATCGTGCGATAGCTACGCAGTGGCTTTCCCCGCCAGTTGATGGTGATGAAGAAGAGACGATGCTCGATCTTGTTCCACTTGCTGGTGCCGGGCGGCAGGTGGCAAACCCTGATCGGCAACTTGAGCTCGTCCGCCAGTTTTTTGAAGCTCGACCTGCCACAGGCGCACACGAGACCCGTTGCTGCCGCCGCCATCGGCCGTGATCATCGGGCGTTTGGCTGTCGGATGACGCTTCTTCCCCATCGTCCGCCACCATCGGCGGATCGCATTGACCGCGAAGCTGGCGGTGTCGTGGTCCGTGCCGACGCTGACCCAGCCGACATTATTGGTGATGTCGTACATGCGGTACGGCACGGCGCGGCTTAGCTTGGGATCGATAAAGTCTTGAATGTTGACGAGCTCAGGCCTGCCTTGGCGACGCCATTCCCGGCCGTTG
Source organism: Bradyrhizobium nivariense (assembly GCF_029846695.2). Classification (NCBI taxonomy): domain Bacteria; kingdom Pseudomonadati; phylum Pseudomonadota; class Alphaproteobacteria; order Hyphomicrobiales; family Nitrobacteraceae; genus Bradyrhizobium; species Bradyrhizobium nivariense. The sequence goes on from NZ_JARWCR020000069.1 coordinate 8,660, forward strand.
TTCTTGAAATTGCCTACCAATTCCTTCTTCTTCGTGTCGACCGATATGACCGGTTCGTTCGCTGCCAGGAACGTCGTGGCCTGCGTGTTGATGATTGAAACTGCGCGTCGCGATCGATGTGCTGGCCGCCTTCTCGGGCCTTGTTGTTCGCTTGCAGGCTGTAGCCCATGCCGCGCAGAAGCTCGCTGACAACCGTCGGGCAAACCTTATGACCCTCCTTCGCCAGCTCGGTCACGAGGTTACGCAGGCTGCGGGTCGTCCACAACAATGGCTGCATCGGATCGCCCCGCGTCACCGGTTCGACCAGGCGCTTGAGATTGGCCGCGAGGGTTGGCTCCCGGGATGACTTCTTCTTGTGCCCGCCGCCCGCCCTACGGACGCGTCCAGCCGGAACCGCCACGTTGTCGCGAGTGTCAGAAAGTCCGTGATAAATCGTCGACCGCGCCAATCCGCTGATCCGGACATCAAGCTGACCCCGCCGTGTCCCAGCGCTTTCGCCCCAGGGCGACAAAGCGCCGGAGGCTCTGTTCATTCAGAACAGGGGCCATCTCCTGATAGCGTCCGCGCGGCGCGCGCCTGAGCGGCTCGAATCATCCCACGACGCTACGTCGCGCGACAGATCATTGTGAATCCTGCGCAAACAATCCTCGCGATCTGTGGCAACTGTGACTCAGTTGTTTATGGACGGGCCCTTATTGTCGACGACGAACACCTTGACGCCGTCGCGCTCTGTCACGGTGTCGTCAGGCTTGGCCTCGTCGGCCAGGCTCATCCGGTATTTGAACCCGTCGCAGCCACCGGTCTCGACCATGATGCGCAGGCCGCTCGTCGGCTGCGCCGAACCCGAGATCACGCTCTTGAGCGCATTCACTGCGCTATCCGTCAGATTGATCATGGCTATCCTTTTTGCCTGGGTCGTTTGGATAGGAATTGGCAAGTCGCATGCCAGCGCGCCCTAGCTTGACATTGTCCGAGATCGCGCCTGTTGGCTTTGCGGCGCGTGTAGGGTTGCTGACAAAGGTCTTCGAGGGATTGCGGCGGCTTTGCGTGTCTTCTTTATGGATTCCGCCGATGAAGCGTAAGGAACGCCGCCAGCAGAGAGATTTGATGCCTGTGTTGCGTCAACCGGTTGAGCCGGCAAGCTTAGATCGGAAACCACATGGCCACTGCCGAACAACTAGAACACGCACCGGGGGTCTTTGTGGACAAGATCTGCGCAGGCGGTGCGCCCATTCAGCTTCTTTGCACAATGACGGCAAGACGACTCTCGGTCTCGTGGTACGCCTGCTGCGCGAGGTATTCGACAAACAGGAGCGGGATGCCATTGCGCTCGCCAAACTCGTCTTGCAGCATGGCAAGGCCGTCTGCGGACGCTATCCTCCCTCGGTCGCAAAGGCGCTCCTCGAGGCGGCGCAACAGCGTATCCGAGCTGAAGGATGTCCCCTGCTGATTACGGGCGAAGCCGCGGGCGAAGCGGACGGCCCCGACCTGCCCGACGTGCAATTCGAATATGCCTACGAAGCCCTTGAGTGGCACTTCACCAATATACCGCCGAGCGAACTCGCCACTACTGTGAGGCAATTCCCGGGCCACATGCAGGCCGATGTTCAGGTCGCGGTCGATAAGCTATTCGCCGATCCGGTCCGCTTCTTCGGCGCCTATGCAGAACATAGGTACGAGACGCTTTCATTCGCTCGGATGAAAACGCGTGGACAGAATGCGATTTCGCTGGTGCCGCCGCAATATCACCAGGTTGATACTGGCGAGACGGCGCCGGTCAAATGCCTGTACAATGGACTGTGGCTCTGCCGAGCGAGCGAATTTTTCTATGCCGTCGTGCTCTCTACTGAGTTCGAGTTCGAGCAAGAGCCGAGGATCCGGATTGAAATCGTTGCCCCTGCGGGGACTGGCGGCGAAGCCTTTGTTCAGCGCAGCTTTGACGAACTGGAACGGGCGGTACACGCGGCACGTTCTTATCGCGGCAAGATTCTCTCATTCGAGAAAGGTGCGAACTACAGCGGCCGCTCAAGAGGCATCATGGTGCATCGATTGGCACCAGTGAGGCGCGAGGACGTGATCCTGCGGGAACAGGCTATCAAATTGCTCGATCGCAACGTGTTGAGTTTTGTCGCCACGCGTGGCGCACTCCGCCGATTCGGCCAGTCGACCCGCAAGGGCATCCTGCTCTATGGCCCGCCCGGCACCGGTAAGACCCACACTATCCGCTATCTCGCCACCAACCTACCGGGACACACCACGCTAATCATCACCGCCGAAGAGGTCGGTCAGCTGAGCGCCTATATGGCGCTCGCGCGCCTGCTGCAGCCTACCATGGTGGTGATCGAGGATGTCGATCTGATCGCCAGCAAGCGCGACGACTTGACAACATGTGAGGAGGTCGCGCTGAACAAACTCCTGAATGAAATGGACGGCTTGAAGGAAGACGCTGACATCCTCTTCGTGCTCACCACCAACCGCCCCGAGCAACTCGAGGGCGCCCTGGCCGGTCGCCCCGGCCGCATCGACCAGGCGATCGAGATGCCGCTGCCTGATACGACCGGCCGCGACAAGCTGATCCGACTTTACGGCACGGGCCTGCCGCTTGAGGCGGAGATCGTAGCCGAGACGGTGCGCCGCACTGAGGGCGTCAGCGCCGCTTTCATTAAGGAGCTGATGCGACGCATTGCGCAATCATGCATCGCTCGTGACGGCGGAAACTCAGTGACCACAGCTGACATCGAGGAAGCGCTCGACGACATGCTGTTCACCGGCGGCCGCCTCAACGTGAAGCTCTTGGGTGGGGCCGGAGCGATGGCTGCGGGGTCTGAATGAAGGCGAAGGGCGGAAGATCACCCGCCAAGGGCTGCGCCAACTCCCGCATGCGCCGGGTGTCGACGACGCGTCTATGATTGATGAGCAGCGAGGCGGTTCGTAAACGCGAACCGCCGCGACAACTCGCCCGCTCAACCGTCGCTCGTAATTCCTGTTCCATGCCGGCCTGCCCCTACAGGCGGCTTCGATATCAACGCCTCGCCACAGCCGACAAGCAATGAGCAGCTTCGCCATCCGTCAAGGAACGAGAACGGCTGCGGGATTGCCGGCGAAAAGTCCCCCTGCGAAAGCGGCCACCTGGTAGTACATGCGCATGCAGTTTTGTCCGGCCGATGCATCGGCTGACTCATACCTCATGATGGGTCCGACGAGCCGACAAGACGCGACACCAACTCCTTAGGAGACGGCGGAAGTTATCACATCGGTCGAGCGGGCGGCGCCGATGGTCATCGGATGAGAAGGAACGGCTTGTTGCAGCATCGCTCGAGTCGGAGCCAGTGTTTCCGAGGTGGCTCGCATGGCTGGCCTTCATGTAAGCCAGCTGTTCAGGTGGCGCAAAGAGCTTTGAAGCGAGTATAGCGCCGTTCGTGCCGGTCGAGATTGGGCCGTCTGTGCCGCTGCGGGAGTTGGCCGAAGCGCCATTGACGACGACGGCGGCGCGTCGACGGAAGAGCCAGGGCGTCATCGAGATAGATCTTGGTAGCGGGCACCGCATCCGGGTCGATGGCGACGTTGATGGAGACGCGCTACGTCGCGTTCTCGACGCTTTGGTACGCTGATGATCCCGGTTCCGACGGGCGCACGAGTGTGGCTTGCGACAGGCTACACGGACATGCGCCGAGGCGTCCGTCGCTCGCACTCCAGGTGCAGGAGGTGCTGCGCAAGGGCCCGCTCAGCGGTCACTGTTTGTCTTCCGCGGTCGCCGAAGGGATCTTGTGAAGGTGATCTGGCACGATGGCCAGGGAGCATGCCTGTTCACCAAAAGACTGGAGAGAGGGCGGTTCATCTGGCCTTCGGTCGCGGGCGAAGCAGTGACGATCTCGTCGGCGCAGATGAGCTACCTGTTGTCCGGAATCGATTGGCGCAAACCCGCAAGAAACCCAGCGTCCGACGCGGGTCGCATAGCCGTTTTGGGTTTGAATCTGCTGCTTGATCTGATTCAATGGCTTCATGATGTCGAAGCCGGACGACCTTCCATCGGACCTTGTCAGTGCCCTGGCAGCGCTGCAGGCCGCGCGTGAGGCCCGGCTGCGAGCCGAGGCGTTGGCTGCCTGCGCGCAAGCGGAGCTGTCGGATAACGCGGCGCTGATCGCGCATCTCGAGTTACGGATCGAGAAGCTCAAACGCGAACTGTACGGGCAGCGCTCCGAGCGCACGGCGCGGCTGATCGAACAATTGGAATTGGAACTCGAAGAACCGCGGCGAGCGAGGATGAGCTTGTCGGGCGCGCCGCCGCGGCGAAAACCCAAGAGCGGGCGCGCCTTCACGTCAATCATGTAGTCACTGCGGCGCGGCAATCAGGATGGAAGTGCGCGGCAGAATGACGCTGCTGCCGCGGGACGACAGCAAAGCTGGTTGCCTTCAATTCAGGTAGGTCAGTCATTATAGCTTCAACAAGCATCTCTATAATCTCTTTCGCTGCATCCTATTATGGATCAGATCCTCTGTGGCCAAGCAGATCTGGCTGCGCGCCGCGACGCTGGTTGGCATGAAGGTTGCCCGCCTCAGCCCGAGACTTGCTACTTGCGATCAGAACCCGCCTATAGTGGTGCGCCCCCACGACTTTCGTGCGAAACAGATACACGTCGTTCCTCGTAAGAGCCGGCGGATATTTAACTATAGCGCTGCGCTCACAACGGGCCGCTACTCACGGCAGATGCGATCCCATCTCATGGAGCAGTCCTAGCACCGGGCACAATTGACAGCAGCAGCACTCCAATAGTTCAAAGAAGCCCGAGGCGGCGCGCCTTGATAGCAGCCTGGATTCGGGTGGTCACTTCCAGCTTTCGCATAGCGTTCTTGATGTGAAAATTGACGGTGTTCTCGCTGACTCTCAATATCACCCCTATTTCCCAGGATGATTTGCCCTCCTCTACCCACCGCAAGCACTGCTTTTCTCGTGCGGACAGCACAACGGTTTGCCCATCGACCATGTGTTTCTCCTGGAGCCGAGACGCCTGGAACGAGATCAGCAAATGCCGTACCACGCGACGGCGATCGCAAACTCTCCTGCCAAGACAAGCTTCGGAGCACCGATCAGCTGCCGATCCAACTGCAACACCATCGACTGTCGAAGCGATTGGGACATACCTCGTAAACACGACAGCAGTGGTTGCAACAACGGCTCACTTGTCGTCCGAGACCTAACCTAGGCTTGGGATAGGTCTCCTCATGGTTGGTAAGCGCCAGTTTATGTCCCGCGCTTGCTCCAGCGCGGCTTTCTGCATGACCCCACGGAAGAGGCGGAGCGGACCCAGCTACATGGTCGCGGCTCCAAGAAATAGTCTCGCTTGCCAGACGCTCTCTCGGCTTATTAATCGATCGAACGATGATCGCTTGGCCGTGCTGGTGGCAGGCGTCGAAGCGGCCGGGCACTCCTAGAGCGGCCGCGCCGCGACAAGCTTTGGTTGTTCCCTTGCGGGCGCCGGCGGCAGCGAAACGGCGGAGCATTGCCTCCGGCGTGAGATCAAGGCTGCAGTATGTGGCGTGGCAGGGTTTAGGCAAGCGCGAGGCAGCGAGTTGTCGTGCGTTTTCGTCTGCAACGTTGTGTTCGCAACATGTTGGCGGATAGCAAACAAGTGCGGGTTGGCTTTCGGAAGAGAAAGCGCGCGCCACGCCTGGTTTTGCGTCCATCGATCCGTGCGCGGAAGCATCAGGCGATTGGCCCGGCTTTTGCTCCCCTGCTTGCCACGGCGTGCGGCTCCCCTGTTTTGTCGGGATCAACCGCTGCAGAATGTGGATCTCTAATTCGACCAAAGGCGATGCTATGAAGAATTGGAGCTCCGTGAGAACCAACGTGAGGCACGGCCACTGTTGCGATGGCCTTGATGACGCGCACCGCGCTGGCCGTCGAATATAAGGTCGAATACAAAAAGGATAATAGTAGCAGCAATCCCGGCCTCCGGCACGTTCCTGAAAACAGGAGCGTCCTTGCCCAGATCACGGTCGCCTCGGAGCGACCTGCGAGCTTCCCGCTGCACAACGGCCTGCAGGCGGTGGTGACTCGCTTGATGCCTCGCAATTCATGATTTCGGGGACGCCGAAACCTGGCGTCGAATTCGCCCAGATCGAGGACGCGATCGATAAGGTGATCGCCGACCTCGCGCAAAATCCCGCGCCCGCCGAAGATCTCGAGCGCGTCAAGACCCAATTGATTGCGCAAGCGATCTATGGCCAGGATGACCAAGCGAGGCTTGCGGAGTGGTATGGCCGCGCGCTCACCACGGGGCTCAGCATCGACGATATCCGAAGCTGGCCGGACCGCATCCGCGCCGTCACCGCCGAGCAGGTGCGCGAGGCCGCGCAGACCTGGCTCGCGATCGCGACGCTCGGCTCGGCACCATCATTTGCCGCTACCAAGATCCAGCGCCTGATCTCGCCGGGCGGCATCGAAGCCTGCTTCGTTCAGGAGGCCACCGTCCCGCTGATCGCGATGGAATATGCCTTCGGCGGCGGCGCCAGCCAGGATGCGGCTGAGAAGCCCGGCGTCGGCCACCTGGTCCCCGACCTGCTCGACGAAGGCTCCGGCGATCTCGATTCCAAGAGCTTTCACGAGCGGCTCGACCGCCGCGCCATTAAGCTGGCTTTACCTCGTCCTGCGACCAGTTTCGCGGCTCCTTGCGCATGCTCAAGGACAACAAGGATGAGGCTTTCGACCTGCTGCGGATGGCGCTGACCTCGCCGCGTTTCGATGCGCCCGATGTCGAACGGATCCGTGCGGCGGTGCTCGCGAATGACTCCACCAATCCTTCAACGCTCGCCGATCGCAAGTTCTTCGAAGTCGCCTTGAACGATCATCCTTATGGCCGCCAGGCCGGAGGAACGTTCGAGAGCGTGGCGAAGATCGACGTTGCCGATCTGAAGGACTATGTCCGCCGGGTGATCGCCAAGGACACGCTCAAATTCGCGGTGGTCGGCGACGTCGATCGAGAGACGCTTGGCAATCTGCTCGACAAGACCTTTGGCAGCCTGCCGGCAAAGGCGCAGTTGACAGAGGTCCCCGATGTGGTTGCGCCAAAGCCGCCGCGGCGCGTCTACGTTCCGATCGATGTGCCGCAGACGGTCGTGAGCTTCGGCGGTCCCGGGCGTCCGCCGCAGCGAGCCGGATTTCATGGCGGCCGACGTCGTCAACCAGATCCTCGGCGGCGCTGGTCTGCATGGATCATTCCGCGCTGTTCGTCGGCAATGCCGGCACCCGCGCCGATCGCGCCGGCGAGACGGTGGAGGAGATCGACAAGCAGGTCCGCTGCATGGCCGAGGAAGGCCCGACCCAGCAGGAGCTTGACGAGGCCAAGTCGTACCTGAAGGGCTCGCAGATGCTGGCGCGGGGTACAGCGTCAACACTCGCGCAGGCGCTGCTGCAAGACCAGATCGACAAGCTGCCGATCGACTATATCGAGAAGCATAGCGCTCTCGTCGACGCGGTGACGCTAGAGGACGCCAAGAAGGTCGCACAGCGGCTGTGGGGCCGGGGCCTGCTCACCGTCATCGTCGGCCGCTCCCCGCTGCCGCAGCCCAGTCGACCACCGCGCCACGGGCCGCAACGCCGCTGTCCACAGCCCCAGCCGGCTGCCGCGCCATCACCCGCAACGCCGGCAACACCCAATTGACCTTTGTGTTCGTGAGGTGACATTCGGTGCGCGTTAAGGACAAGCCGTCCTATAGCCGTGATTTGGCCGACGTCCGACCTGCCTACATCAAGGGGCGGCGTCACGAGAGCCCGTCATTTCAGTTAGTCGTTACGCATCCGACGAGTGCCGCGCAACGATTACGCGCGCGCATAGACGGGTCTGGGCTATGATGGTCGTTAGCTTGTTGAGACGTTCAGGTTGCGACGGACCGCTGATCAGAGGTTGGATCAGAGGTTTTTCGACCGCGCATAGCCTTTTCCATTCCCAAGGAAGCAGCTCGTGCAGGCGCGAGGCAGGCAGCTCGGCGATATCAAAATAGTTGACATGCTGCGCCGGTGCGCTCGCTTGCCTGAGGACATTCGGCATCGCCTTCGGGCTATGCACCTGCGATTTTCGTTCGTTTCCCGCTTGCCTAGCGTGGACGGATGGTCGGCAGCTCTTCGACGTCGTCGGTTGCGATCGTCGGATCCTCCAAATTGTAACCAAACCCTTCGTAAACGAACGCGCTGCGGATCAGTTCGCAATCCCGCTCGCTGACGCCAACGTGCCGGCAGACTCGATACCAGGCCTCATCTATGGTAGCTTTCATGCCGTCAACGATTGCCGTGGCGTCTTCTCTGGACAAGAGAAAACGTTCGCACTGCGACCGCAAGTTGACCCGGTTGGCGTATCGTCCCCAGTTGCCGAATGCCATCGCCAGGTCCCTGCGCTCCATTGCAATCATCGGGTTCGGTGTGAGGTCGTATGCCGGCGACAGAGACCACGCCTGGTCCTTTGCCAAGATGGCATGGTTACGTGGATGATCGTCGGTATTGGAGATGAGGGCGTTAAAGCACACCCGCCGAAACAGCTCTGGCAGATCCTTCGACTGACTTCCGGACGCGGCTCGCCGTATTTCGTCAGCCAACAGAAGATATGACCATTTTTGACGCTTATCGACAGTGTCGGGCGTGTCATCCGCATCGAGCAGCGTCAAGGCGCTCACCATCCTGCTGCGGTGGTAACCCTTCTCGGCCTTATTCCGATCGAACCGCTTGATCAGGATGACATCCTTGTCGCCGATCGTGGTCATCCGGCTCTCCGCGCACGAGATCCCGCACTCGCGAGCAAGGGTCAGCATGGCGTGCTCGACCCGCGGGTTGTTCCATCGATCGTCGCGATGGGGGAATTTTGCGAGCCAAAGCGCATCCTCGTCCTCGACAGTAGCCTTCGGCCGCGCGCCCCCCATCGAGGTGCCCGCACGCATCAACGCCTCAGCCTGTTCAGCGTCAGCACCTGCTGGTACTCGTGCTGCTGGATCCCTTTCAGCGGCGACGATCTGGTCGGCCACTTCGAGCAAACGCGCCAAGTCCAGCGTCTTGTTGAACGTACGAACAGGTGCCGGCGGTTGCACGTTAAGTCCAAAACCCAAGGCGCCGGCGCGATCGTCGGGTGAATTGAGCAGAAATTGAATTTCGCTCGGCGACGGATTGCCCAGACGAGTTTTGATCAGCTTGCGTCCCCAGGCGTCCGGAGAGCTGTCCCGCAACGCGCCAAAATTGCCCCGCAGCTTCGTTGTCCGGAACGAAGGGACTTGAATCTTGAGCTCGACTGGATCGAACTCGACGCGATCCTTTCGCTCAAGGTAGCTGCGGCCATAGACGAATTGTCCAACGGCGGCCCCTTGGCGTGTCGTGTCGAGTTGATACCGCCCCGCCGTAACCGGTTGTGTCTGGCCTGGCAGCGTGATGTAGACGAAACACTCCTCAGAAGGCATTGCTTGGTCCTCTCCGCTGTCGCGCACGCTCGCGCTCATCGACGCCGCTTAGAGCGAGCCCCTCCTCATCGTTCTTCGGGTTGGCAACGTCGGCAAGCGACGGGAGCAGATTCATTGACCACAGCATGCCGACATACACGCCGGCACTGGTGCTCAATTTCCCGTTCTCAGCGTCAGCGATGACGTGACGATCTACGCCCAGCTTAGCTGCCAGCTCTGCATGGCTCAGGTTGCGGCGCAGGCGCGCGATCCGGAGATTGTTGCCCAAGCGCTTGATCGCCTCCTGAACGGCTGAGGGTGGCGCGCTGATTAATTGGCTACGAGGAGGCATGGCGTCTTAAGGCTCCCTAAAAAGGCTTTTTGGCGCCTTATGGTTCCCAGAGGTATAGCGGCTCCTCCCTTGCGATGTCAATCATTTGGCGCCTTAAGCTACCGTAAATTCTTATATTGGCGCCTGAAGATGCCACAAGATTTCCCAGAAAGCTTAAAATCCGCACGGCTACCGAGTGCAACCTTGCGCCTCAACATGGGCTCGCTGATTTGGGGCCCGATCCGACAGCCATCAGATTAAGAAACCAATTGACGGCCGCCTCATGAGTACAGAACAGGAACATTTAAGACTGCCCCCTTTCAACCTCGCTCAATGTGGCAAAGCCAGTCTCCGCCAAAGCGCCGGCGATTTCTGCCCGGGCTCGAAAGTGCGGATTGCGTGGAAAAGGAGAGAGCCTCGGGAAGATCCGAGGACCATCCGAACAGATTGTCGTTTCGGACTGTAAATCGACGTCTTCGCGGACAGATCGACGGTTCGGGCAGCCGGCGAGAGAGCGACCGTGCCCAAGGATAGCTTCGCTCCTGCTCCGGGTAGGGAGCGAGCCGCTGGCCTACCAGCTTCGCGACGACGTCGTTGACGTCGATCGGTCTCCGACGGCGCTCTCGGCGTGTTGCTTGAGCCCGCGCCGCAGCGCCGACATTGCTGGCTTCCAGTTGACGACTTGGCGTCCGGTCAAGGACGCCTGGTAGGGACCATCTTCAACAATGAGGGTGGTTAGCGTGGTGCGCTGCTTCTCGGCTGCCTGTTGCCGCCTCGCCTCGCGCTTGGCGTCGTTCGGATCCACGCCCTTGAAGACCTCGCCTGCGGCGATGGTGGGCGGCCTTGCGCGCTGCCTTCTCATTATATTTGGGCCAGGGGCCGAGGGTCTTGCGCTGGGTTCCCCTCACCCCGGCTTGGTGAAAAGGTAGACCCAGGTCCGGCCACCGGTAGCGCGCATGCGCAGCGCGAGGCCGGGCAACTTGTCGTCGTGAAGATAATGCTGCGCCTTACCCGGCGGCAACGTCGCGTTGCGGATTACGGCATCGGTGAGTGTCAGCTGGTTGCTCGGCTCCGGCATTTTCCCTGTGCTCCCTGTCGCGGTGTGCCCCGCAGCCGCCGGGACCATCGAAGCGAGGGAAAGTGATCATTGACTTTCCTTCGCTTTTTCCGCCTCGGAGAAAACTAATATGAAAGTCACCGTTCCCTCCAACCTGGCTGCCCTGGCCGAGTACATTCCGCGCTTTCTCGGCCTTGTCGGCTATCCTTCAAACGCCTCGACCACCTGGATGCAGAACAGCATAAATCGCCATTTCGGTGGAAAATCGTCAGCGACTATCACTGGCTCGAGATGGCGATCGGCTTTCAGCACGACGTCCTTGCGAAAGAGAGCATTTGCGCGCGGACCTCGTGATCTGTCTTTTTAATGCGCTCGAGCTTGGCGACGCCAACCATCACATTCAGGCGGGCCAATGGCATGCCCATCTCATGAGCCATGAATGCGCCGAGCTGAGTAAAGGCCGAGATAATTGCCGTAACGTAAAAGACGTTGGTGACCAAACCAACCGGCGTCAGCTCGAAACTGACCTGTTGCAGGCAGGGAAATCCGAGCTGGGCGCTGGCGACGTGGTCGCGTTCGGGATCGAAGGTCGTGGCCTGCAGCATCGATCGCCGTACGCCGGACCGCGAATTATATTGTGACAAGATCCACTCCAGTTGATTCCCATTGCAGGGCCCACGGCCATACATGACCATGCGCTCGAAATACAATCTGCGGCCATTGGCTTTGCGGTTCATTGCCTGCCAGCGCGGGAATGTCGCGCGATAGAGCGCAAAAAGACGCGACCGGTCGCCGCGCGACATCTGCCACAGGCGCTGCGGGAAGATGGTGAAGGCGACGTCGTCGACCACCAGCTTGCCTTTGCGCTGAAGTAGCCAATCGAGCGCTTGTCGAATGGCGGGGTCCTCACCAAAATGGCGCCGTCCTCGCCGAAGCCGCCAAGGCTCAAGATCAGGGGCGCGACTTCCGTCCCGGCGCCATCGAGTACCTTGAGCAGCAGTCACGCCCAGGCGCGCGACAAGTTGCTGTCGTCAATCACCAGAGGTGCGGTACCGCCAGGACACCAAAGGAACCGTTCAAGGGGCGGTAGTAAAGCTTAAAAGGGGGCTGCGGCTGGTCCTTTAGGGTTGTTGTGGCGTAGAGTAAGAATTGACAAAGAACGCAAAGGGAACAAGGATCAGCCTCCGGTAGTTGGATTTTTACCTGCGGATGCTTAATCTCTCCTTCTGAGGCAGTGGAAGGTCATGACATGACCATTCGGGTCAACCAGGAGCAAGTGAACGATACTGCGAAGCTGATGATTCATCGGCTTATTGCGCGGGCGATCGGTCGCGACCCTTCGTTGATCAATAGAGCGAAGATTTCGCTCGATCGTAGTGTTTGCCAGCATTACGAAGGCTATTCATTTGTCGGCGAATGGTCTGATTTGCTTCGCCTTCCGGCGTCGACGGTACGTCGTCGTTTGACAGGTCGCCACCAGGAAATGACCCGTTTGCGTCTGTCGTCTCCGTTCGTCGTTGCCGATGGGATCGACTTCAGCGACGTTGCGCTAAGGCGTCGTATCTGGCAGGCGGCAAAACGTCTTGCCGTGAAATCGGCTGCGCTCGAATCCGCGGGTGCGCGGATCGCCGCGTGACACAGCAATCGTTTGTCCGAACCTTTGAAGACCTTGTCGAGACGGTCAGGGCGATAGCCCGGCTGTTTGAAACCGACAAGGTCTTCATTATTGGCAGCCAAAGCATCCTCCTCTCCTGGCCGGACGCTCCGATCATTTTGAGGACGTCTGGCGAAATCGACGCCTACCCCGAGAATGCCAGGCTATGGGAGATGACACATAACGAGCTGGATCCCGATTGTCCTCCTGAAGCTTCGGAAGAGATCAATGCGTTCTTTGGCGAAGGCTCAGACTTCCATCGGAAACACGGCTTCTACATCGATGGTCGACGAAAACACAGCGCGTCTTCCTGCTGATTGGAACACGAGGGCAATTTACAAGTCGGTGGATGTGGATGGCCGCCCGGTTCTAGCTGTCGCGCCCTGCCCTGAAGACGTGGTCGTTTCGAAACTCGCCCGATTGGCGGATAAAGACAAGGAGTTCGTCGAAGCCTACCACGCCGTACGCCCGCTTGATCTCGAATTGATTGTCAAGAGAATCAAGACAACCTCGTTAGAGCCCGAATTGGAGCAACGGGCGATAGGCTTTGTGACTCGTCTTGTGACGCAGTCGCAATCAACGCCCTCGAGTTCAGCCGAACAGTCGCCCCACACCTAAAGAGGCTCTCCAAATGCGACGTTCGCGCTCTAACGCCGATCGGCGGTGATACTTCTTTTGACTGTTGGTCGGGCGGACACAGGTGATGCAATGCCGTCTAACCTTCTAACCTGGCGTCTATGTTGCTTGGAGAGCGTCCGTCGCAATGCGGCAAATTACGCAATATGAACTTCGGCGTCGATCACGAGGCATCGAAGTGCCGGCCGCACTGAAAGGTGCAGCGCCAGAACCTTGGCTTTCCAATGTCAATTCATGATGCGATCGCCTCGGCTTGCGACACCTCTTCGCCCGGCGGTGGTCAGACACGTCGTCCAACCCGAGTTTGCGTGCTTAGATAGCGCTTCCGCGTGTGGATGCCGGTAGACGTTGCGATATCCGTAGGAAATCACCAGTTGGCCATGCCTGTTATTCGGCATCGGCACCGACGCCGCGTCCGCATTGAAGCGCGCACCATGATGGGTTGCGACGAGGTGATCTACCTTCGTGGCATTGGCATGCATGAGGTGCGCATAGTCCGCGTCTCCGGTCAGCAAGGCCGACCGTCCGCTAGTGAGCGTGGCAAGGATGGTCAATCCGCTATTATTGAGATCGCGGGCCGGGCCTCGACTCCTTACCAATTCACCAAACGGAAAGCGGATTCTTGCGTTGGGGGGGCGTACGAGCAGATTGCCCTTTTGGGCGAGTATTCGCGCCAGTCGCGCCGCGCCAGGCCCCAGCCGCTGATTGGGAACAATCCAGCGACATTCAAGCAGATGCGGGAGGTGGAAGGCACCGTGAAGATGATCCCAATCCCAATGCGAGAGAACGATCGGCGGCGTCTCGCTGCGATTGATGTCGAAATTGGAGGGGAATGTATGGCGATTGAAGGAGATCGGAAATCCGACATCGAAGTGCAGAATGGCGCGGCCGCGATCATCGCATAGGGAGACAAAGTTTGCCTGACCGACATCCCTGACCAGGACAGATGCCGCTTGTGGGACCCTTTTGAGAACAGTCGATATTGCGGCGCGCGTTGCCGGCTTCGGCAATGGCGCACAGGCACTGACGAGCGAACTCGGCAGCCCTAGCCGTGGGGTGGCAGCGGCACCGAGAGTCTGGGGTCTCGATCGCGGCCCCCGGGTCTTGTCCGGTGTATCAAGCTGCCGCGCGTAGGTGAGGACTCCGCGTGCGTGCGCCGAGTAGCCGTTGCCTTCAAGTTGAGCGTGCCATGCCGGCAGGCCGGAGCCATCCGGCTCGATCTCGAGATAAGACCAATCGGCTGGCGCCGGTGTCGCGCCCGCAAAGTGGCCAAATCGGGCTGGTGTCGTCACTACGCGCAGGAGCGCGAATGGTTTGGTCTGTTCAGCACGAAAACCGTCCAAGAGCCGCGGTCCGGCGCCATCAGCATAGTCGGCATCGATGCAATCAAATTCGAAGGATGCACGGCGATGAGGGCTCGTGCTCAATGAATCCACGCGCGAGACGCGCGCGTACAGTCCTCTGCGGGGAAACTCTGGCGGGATGCGGATAAAGAAGAAAAAGAAGATAACCTCCCAGGGTCAAAACTCACCGATGCGGCGCGTCTTAGCTGCGACCACGCCGATAGAGAGCGCTATTTTTTATCAAGGGCTCGACCAGCATCTGATCCGACAGGCCCCAATTCAGGTGGCACTCTGACAAGTCAACTCGCCGTTCCAGAGTCTTTCGAGAAGGCCGCTTGATAAAGCTCCTCAATCCTCGTGACTTCATCCGGCGTTAGTTCGGAGAACTCGTTGTCGCGAGCGCGCTTTGAGAGTTGCCCTCCATTCTGTTGCAGGAATCCGAAGAGGTTATTGAGCGTCCGCTCCGGCATTTCTATCATGTTCTCGATGCCCGCGCGGAAGGTATCGAAGCTCCGCAGAAATTGCGTTTCCTTTGGAAGATCTTGTTCGATGGTCCTCTGCACGCATTCGTACAGAAACTCGGCGTGGGGCGTCGCGTCGAAGAAACGATAAAAATCACCTGTATCGTTCAAGACCTTGACGTTGCCCTGTGGGGTCGACTCCCATTCAACACATGGAAGCAATCTAGTCGAATAGCTTTCCAACACACTCTTGTATTCGCTGATCTTGTCGAGAATCGCGGCAGAAACCGGAAAGTGGATCCCCGCGGGATTGAATCCGCGCCGTGCCAGAACATGGTGCATCAGGTATCGGTGAATGCGTCCGTTGCCGTCCTCGAAAGGGTGGATGTAAACGAACCCGAAGGCGAGCACGGCGGCAGCGACGACGGGATCAAGCTCGTTTTCCGCCGCATGATCGAACGCGATCAGTCCGCGCACGAGGGAGGGGATATCTTCGTGACGCGCGCTGATATGATCTGGGATAGGTCTTTGCGTCTCGCGTTCATGCTCGCCGACGAAACCACCTTCGTTACGGAAACCAAGTTTCACGAAGCGCTCATCGCCGATCACAATGCGCTGCAGGCGCAGAAACTCCGCCTCATCGAGCGGTGCCCGTCCCGCTTCACCGATGACCCTGCCCCATCGCTGGATACGGTCCTGTGGCGGTCTCTCTCCTTCAATGACGTAGCTTGACTTTGAATCCTTGAGGAGAAGGAAGGCGGCAGTTCGCGCGAGCAGATCCTTCGGCACTTGGCTCACGACGACACGCGCGCGCTCCTTGAGATCCTGCGCAATAAATTCGCTCAGTGCTGCAGTCTTGAAAACAAGCGGGCAGAACTCCAGGGTTCCTGGCAGATTGTTGCGGACGCGGTGCCGTGCCGAATTCCGCCCGGAGGTAGCGTATTGGAGTTCGGTATCGACGGCATCGACGTAAGAGACCTTATCTGCCGCAGGCAGATTGAGTTGGCGCTCCAACAGCCATTCATGGAGAAACCAGATACGACGCGTGTACAGACCGGTCGGCTTCTGTCTTACAAGGTCCGTAATCTGATCCTCGTTCACGGCGAGGAAAAGCCGCTTCAGGATTGCAAGATCGAGTCCTTCATTCTTGAGAGCGAAGGTGAGATGTCCCTCAAGCGTCGCGTCCGGCGCATGCCGCGGCGTATAGATGCGCCATCCCCCTTGCTCAATGATACGGTGCTTTGTTCCGATGGCCGAAAGCATGCGCGGGACCGGGGCGGATAGGTTGTAGGCGTCAATCAGCGCCGCATAGCCAACAGGAGTTGCCACCTCCGGCAGCCTCCGGTCATGAAAAACACTCACGGGCCCTGAAAAATCCGTCTCCATTGTGCCAAATCCGTGAAAAACGTTCTCGGTCGTGAATTTCACTCTCAATTTAGCCTTCGAGCCGAAAACACCTCATATATAGCGAAAAACCTTCGCGTCATACGATAAACATGAAAAGTCTTCACGCACATCGCCTAGTCGGTCCAAAGGAACCCTCGTGGATAACCAGCAATCCAAGTGGCATGACCGGCCCTCTTTCAACCGTCCGTACGCAGGCCCCGCGACTACAAGTCGGGTGGAATTCTTAACGAGATGCAGGATTCTTAACGGAACACGACGTAGATTTTGGAATAAAAATCGGCGCGATTGCAAATGTTCTCTTTATGTTCTATGGTGGTGTATGGCCTTCCTTACTGAGCAGGAACTCGAAAGCCTGCGCATTGATCAGAGCGTTTTTCATATTGTCGGCCCGGGAGAGGAACATTTTCAGCTACTAACGGCGTTCGACGCCGGTCGACACGCATCCTTTTTCCTGGGCCGCGTCCGATCGGTCAACAGCGGAAACCGATACGAATTCCTCGCGGACGCGGCGGTGCGGGCGCAACTGGCTCGGATCAGCCGGGACAGGGCGACTTTCCAGGAAGAGAGCGAGAAACTCGCAACTGCGTTCAATGAAGCTCACGGAGGCAGCACGGCTGTCGGTGCCTTCTTGATCTTCTCGCTGTCTTGTTCAGGTGGCCGGGTATTTGCGCTTCTGAAATTCGAGGACGAAAAGGTTCTCAGTTACGACTACGACGTCAGTCGCGGGCGTTCGGGGAAACCGAAGCCGACCTTCGGCGAGATTGAGCGGACTTTTGTCCAGAACCGCAACGCCCTGCAGAAAGCCGCGCTCATCAAGCTGGGCAAAGAGCGCGACGAAATCTGCGTTGTCGATCGTCAAAATCCGCAGCGGCCTGCAGCCTATTTCGAACAGTTCTTGCTCGTACGACGCCAGCGAACGGAAGAGGAGTTGACAAGGACAATCGTCGAGGTCACGCGCAACATTGCGCACAAGCACAAAGACATACTTCCGCGGGACGCGATGAAAAATCTGGCGCAACGCCTCTACGACGCCAGCCAGTCCGGCGGTTCTATCGACGGCGAAAGTGCTGAAAATTGGCTGAAGAGCATTTTCGGGCCGCTGCCTGATGATAGCCCCGTGCTGACAGACTTCAAGGCAAAGCTGAAGCGCGAAGGAATGGCGGGCGAATCGTTCGTGCTCCAAAAGAACGCAATTCAGGCGCCCAAGAACCGTCGCGTCGAGACGGCAAGCGGGGTCAAATTGACCTTCCCTGTCGGTTTGATGTCTTCAGTCATTTCGGTAAACCGCGACAAGGGCGAGATCATCATTAGGGACAAGATCACACTCGATGACTTCGAGCTCAACACATCTGGTCGAACGCGTACGTGAGCTTGTCGCGAACGGCGCCGTGGCGGACGAACGTATTGACGCCCTTGTGTTGCGAGGGCGGCTGCCGTCTGTCGATGCGCAGGTCGCCTGGCTCGGGTTCGTCGACGACGTCCCAACGCCGTTCTCGTCATTGCAAGTCTATAATCCAGCTCTCGGTGGTGATCTCGTTACGGGTGATATTTTTGATTCGACGCGCGAGATCGTGATCACGCTCGGAAAGCCGACTGCCGACGGCTGCGCCTTCTTTATCTTCCAGTCCGACATCCCACATTATTTGGTGCAACGAACTCTGCTCCCGCGCGTCGCGATCGCCGACTTGAATTCCAATCAGGCATTTCGCGCACGAGGATTGGAGTTCGCTTCATGGGATTTCGCGCAAACGCCACCGCCAGCGGAGCCTTTGCTTGGGTCTATCGACCCGACTCGCTATGTTCGTGACTTTGTCCCCGAACGTGAAATCGTTACCGATCTCAATCCCTGGCTGTTATTGGCCGCGCCAGCGGTTTCATCGCCGGCGTATCAAGCTTGGGAAACGGTTTCTGCCCGCAGATTGTTGGGCGGTCTCGTCTCCCGCGCCTGGCTCGAGGATGGCCAGGTCTGGCTGCAAGCGGCGGCGACGCCTCCGATCTATCGCATTAGAGCCGATGATCCTGCCCTGCCCGGCGCTCGTTCTCGATTAACTGAATCCGCCAACTGGGTTTTTCTTTCGGGGACAGATGTCGAGGCACGCCACCTGCTCTTTTCCGGTGAGTTGGCTCGGGCGAGCCGTCCTCAGCAAGATCTCGCTACGACATTGGAGCAGGCGCTTGAGGCGGCCAAAGCTGCCTATGAAGCTCACGTCCAATCATCGAGCCGCGAGACTCTGAAGGCGCTCGCCGATCTCCGCAAGACCGTGATTGATGAAACTCAGAAGGTAGCGCAACGGGCGCAGGATCTTGCGGCTACGCTCTGGCGCGACCTGGCCGTCTCGGCAGCGCCTTTCATACTGAAAATCCTGGGTGATGCGGCCAAGACACCGGGTCCTCTCATCTCTTCCTTATTCTACTTTGCGGCCGCCGCATTCATCGGCCTGTCGTTCGCCTTACAGTGGCGGATCAATGGCGCGTTCTTCCAAAGCCAAGCCTCGTCCCGACGGAGCTGGATGCAAAGTCTTTTTAGTTACATCTCCGTTCGCGAGCGGGAAGAAATCGCTGAAACGCCCATCGAACAAGCGATGAAGAACTATCGGGAGACCCGCGCCGTACTGCTTGTTGTCTATGGACTATTGATCGGAGCTCTCGTTGCCGCCGGTGTCCACACTCTACACGATGTAACGCCCTCATCTTCGAGCCCCGCTACAGGCGTCGCGCCCAGCCCAGCACCAGTTCCGCCGCCTCCGGCAAAGCCGCCGTAAATTCGAGCGGTTTCAAGATTTCTACTAGCCGCGTAGCCCATCACACGCTCATCATGTCTGCTTCGACCCTAAAGCGGGATGGGTTAGGCTGAATCGATTTGGAGATCTCAAATCAGTCTGTTTCTGATTCACCATGCTGGCTGGGCGGAGGGCAGCATGGATGGGCAAAGCCTTATTCTTTGGATCTTCGCAAGCGGGTGGTGGCGGCGATTGAGGGCGGAATGTCCCGCAATCGGGCCGCCAAGCAGTTTGGAGTGGCGATCAGCACAGCGATAGGCTGGATGAAGCGGGTCGATGAGACGGGCAGCGTTGCTCCGGGCCAGATATCTCCCTGACCTTCGAGGAAAGCGATGCGCCGGCCTCCGCTACGGCCTGTAACTCGATTTGAATGGGAAAGCGTTTGAAGGCCACCTGCGGCAGCCGGTATCGCGCAAGCTCAAGATCGACGGCAAGCCCCTCCTTGACCGGCTTCATCTTCGACGTCAGCCATTCCAGCGTGCCGGAAGGCCCGGTGAAGCCTTGGGCGGCGAGCCGCGCTGCGAAAACGCCGTCTGCGGCTGTGGCGGCAAGTCCCATGGCTTTCATCATGCTGATCGCGCCGCTGTTGATGACGAAGCTCGTGAAGCCGCGGGCGGCGGAAATTCCAACCGCGTTGGCGATGGCCTCTTTTGGAAGCCCCCAGATCTTGCCCGCAATCAGAGGGATGCCGTAGGAGGCCGCGCAAAGGGGGTGGAAGCCGCGCTCAATGAAGGAGATGGCGTCATTAACGCGCATGCTGACCTCATAGCCTGCGACTATCGCTTCGATGAGCTCGCGGCCAGATCGTCCATTCTCCTCGCATAGAGCAATCGCCGTCGGCAGCACCTCGCTCGGATGAAGTGGTTCGGTGCCAATATAGGTATCGTTCAGATCGAGGGATCGAACGAGGACGCCATTGACGAATATCGCGCCTTCTATGGTAGCTGACCGCGGATAGCCGATCACTGTGGCTGTATCGCCGTCTCCGAAAGTCTTGCGAATAGAAGCTTGAGCAATATTCGAAGGCTCGGATCCTACCGATCCGAATGCGCATCCCAGGGTGTCGAGAAGCACGCGCTTGGCAGAGGTGATAACATCGGCGGGCAGAGCTTCATACTTGAGCGAAAGTGCGAATTCGGAAAATTTCTGCTCAAGCGTCACTTTCTGCCGATCCCCCTCGTCAGCGGCAATCGCTGATCCAACGAGGCGAGAACCGTCGGACCCGTTTTCCAGAAGGAAGCTCGCGCATGCGGCCGTTGCGGATCGCGTCAGAAATTCACGACGTTTTATGAAAGCCTCCGCTATGAAATTGCTGCACGGCTCCGATGGCGCCACTAAGGGCTGCAACAAAATCGCGATAAGCCTAGTGGAAAAATTCAGAAATCGACAATGGTCGCGCCGTCAAAGAATGGAGCACGCGAAGCCAAAAGCACAATCCATAGCGCAAGCACCGGGACGCTGACCTTGACAGGCCGCGGGGATCAGCCGGCACGATGGCGTACGGAATTCGTTTGCCGTCGGTCGCCGGGACTAATTTGCGTTCTCACCTTATCACCAACAGAACGCAATGCCCTAAGTCCAAGTATCGATTGCAGACGAGCCGCACCAGTTTCGCACCAGAAACAACCTGAACGAACCGCAACAAAACGCGAACGAAATCAAACGAAAACTCTATACAATCAACAAACCTGATCGATATCCTGCCGCTCATAACGGCCTGGTTGCTGGTCGTGCGCCTTCCGAATCTGCAGCTAAATCAATCGTGCTCCGATCGGAATGCCACAGATGCGAGCTCCAGCGAACATTTAGGATATCGTTCGGTCCCCGATTCACAGTCAGGGTCTCGGCAAAGATTGGCGTCCTTTTTGTACGCCACAGCTATCCAGCGGCCATACCTGTGCACTTGATTCCTTTCTTGCTGGAGCAGCCCACGGTCTTATCGCATCAGAGACCGATCATGGTTCGGGGAGGAGGCATGCCGGGCAAGAACGAACAGACACGGACCGAGGTATTTGGGCCGGCAGATTCCAGCAAGATGCCGCCTGCCACGAAGCGCCCTCGCAAGAACCGTGGCATGCCGCCGCCCGCGACCTTCGATGTCGATACATTGCCGAACAGCTCTAATTTGACGGCACTAGAGGCGGCCGCGGTTATCCGGCGCACGCCCGGCGCACTGGAGCAGTGGCGGCGCGATCCGAACCACCCCCTGAAATGGCGCTACGTCGATGGCCGGCCACTCTATCGTGTCGATGCAGTGCGGGACTATCTGGCCAAGTGCGGCAAAACCACTAAGGCCCCTCAGCCGCATAATGCTCACGCAGACGCCCGAGGAGCTCGGCCTTGATCGGGTCAAGCGGATTCGTCCGCTGCAGGCGCACGATTTTGCCGACCCTTTTCGCGCCGACCAACTCCGCAATGTAGTCGTGAGCTGCTTCGAATGCCATCTTGCGGATGATCCACTGTTCGTCGTGATTGTAGACCTGATCGATTCCGCTTGGCTTTTGCCCAACACACAACCGCTGGATTTCGTTGTCGTAGCCACAGCGTGACATGATGGTGCGCAAGCTCCGCCGTAAGTCATGCATGGTGAACTTGGCGACGCTCGCTTCCTTGACCAGTCGGTCGACCATCTTGGTGAAGCCGGACATCAGGCCGCCGGTCTTTGGTGACGGGAAGACATAGTCGGAAGTTGCCCGCTGGAAATATTTCGCGGCCGCGAGCACCTCGTCAACGAGATGGGTGCGCGGCAGGTCGTGGTGCAGGCCCATCTTGGTCCATGTGGCATCGAAGGTGATGCGGTCGTCCATGACGTGCTTCGACCACTCGATCATGGTTGGCTCCCTGCGGCGCGGGCCGCCTAGTAGGCACATCCGTACCAGAAGCCCGAAAGTCCCGAGCTTGCCGGATGCCTGCCAGACCTTGATGATCTCGTCATCGCTCAGCGCGCGTCCCTTGGTGCGGCGCAAGATCCGCTGCGCCCGGGTTTCCTTCGGCTCGCGATAACCAGCCAGCACATTCTGGTCGACATAACCCTCGCCGACGCACCATTCGAGGAAGGTGTGGGTGTGCTTGCGCAGGTCCTTGGCCGCCCCACGCTTGCCGGTCTTGGCAATCTTGTCGACGGCCGCCATGATCTGCCGCCGCGTCAGGTCTCCGACGGCGCTCTCGGCGTGTTGCTTGAGCCCGCGCCGCAGCGCCGACATTGCTGGCTTCCAGTTGACGACTTGGCGTCCGGTCAAGGACGCCTGGTAGGGACCATCTTCAACAATGAGGGTGGTTAGCGTGGTGCGCTGCTTCTCGGCTGCCTGTTGCCGCCTCGCCTCGCGCTTGGCGTCGTTCGGATCCACGCCCTTGAAGACCTCGCCTGCGGCGATGGTGGCGGCCTTGCGCGCCGCCTTCTCATTATATTTGGGCCAGGGGCCGAGGGTCTTGCGCTGGGTTCCCCTCACCCCCGGCTTGGTGAAAAGGTAGACCCAGGTCCGGCCACCGGTAGCGCGCATGCGCAGCGCGAGGCCGGGCAACTTGTCGTCGTGGAGATAATGCTGCGCCTTACCCGGCGGCAACGTCGCGTTGCGGATTACGGCATCGGTGAGTGTCAGCTGGTTGCTCGGCTCCGGCATTTTCCTTGTGCTCCCTGTCGCGGTGTGCCCCGCAGCCGCCGGGACCATCGAAGCGAGGGAAAGTGATCATTGACTTTCCTTCGCTTTTTCCGCCTCGGGGCACACCAGCGTGGAAGGACGGCCCTTGAAGAACAGATGGGGCACAGACCCTCCCCGATTTGTGTGCCCCAAGGGAAGATGGCACGGGGGCACAGCGGGGGCATACAAAATGTAGTTTGGTCAGTTGTGGCCTATTATGGCCGCATATGGCGAAATCCTTCGTAACGCATACACTTATTTACTTTTTACTATGGCTGGCTCGGGTTGACTAGGGACTACATATTGTGGTTCACACGGGAGAGGTCCAAGGTTCGATCCCTTGTGCGCCCACCATTCACCTTCCTGAACAATACCGATTGCGGACCCATCGTCGGCGCCTGGCGGCGTTTCGGGGCCGTCTCAATCAAAAATGTCGAAAACAACCCCATGCACAGTAGCCGACCTCAGTCGGATCAATGGGTTGCGCCTTTTCCGAATCGCTTGCTCCGTCGGGCAAAACACGGGCATGATGGCATCATCGCGGGGGGCAAAAGTGCGATGACGGATCAAGCGGCCCGAGCCGGCCGCCAGGCCGCGTAGAGACCGACCAGGGTCCCGATGGCGACCAGCGCTGCCGCCAGCAACAGCTGCAATTCCCCATCATCGGTGGTGCCTACGGACGAGACAAGTCTGGCCACGACGACGAACAGAACGCCCACACAGGCCGCTGCACCCACGCACAGATGGGCGAGTTCCCGCGTCAGGCTCCGGCCGAGAAGTCCGAGTGCCGTGAAATACATCGCGCAAGCGTTGGGATGAACGAACAAGGCAACGCGCGCGTAAGGACCGTAGGCGTCGAGGAGGGACTCACATCGGCCCAGTGCCGCTTTTGAGGCAACCCGCTGCAACAGCGGTCTGAAAAAACGAGCCTGTCCGTAACTCAGAACCGCGCCCACGATGATGGCCAGCCACGCCACGATAAAAACGGAGGCGTCCGCGGGCTTCGGATTGAGCGCCACGGACATCAAGATGAGGGCGGTTCCGGGAAAGTAGCCAAAATACGGGAAGACCGACTCCAGGAGCACGCAGACGAACACGAAGACCGGAAACCATGATGAACCGGTGGCACCCTCGACGATGGCGTTCAAGTCGAACAGGTTCGTCTTGTACAGGACGAGGTACATGCACATGGCCAATCCGGCCAGTGCGTAGAACGGCAACGCCCCCGACAGAAACCGCCTCATCCAACCGTCGCGCTTTGATTCACGGAGACGGCGGAGACCATCGATATCAGGGCGAGACGATTGAAACGCATGGCTTATGCTTTAGGCGAATGAGGTTGCTCTTGTCGATAGCCCCCTTTGCCCACGCAATCCTCGCCTTGCCTATGAAATTCAACAGCCGGTCCGAACGAGATAAAAGTGATCCCCCAACGGCAATCCCCACGCACCACACGACCCGATTTCGGTATTCGCAACCCTCTTCTTCCAAGATGACGATTGCTCCGGCAGCACGATTTCATCGCCCTCGTCGTAGACAACGGCGTGCCCGAGTCCAAATCCACCCCACTGCCATAGGGCGAATCGAGGTTCGCCCGACGATGGAAGCCTCGCCACATCCTCAAGATAGCTGCGGCGCATGGCCTGGAAATGGATTCTCTCTCCGATTTCCACTGCAAGTGGCCAGATGACGCCGGCATTGGCGACGAAGACAAATGTGGCGAGCGGTAAGACCGACATCGATATGGCCCGCCGCCAGTCACGCGCACGAGCCGAAAGAAGCGCGAGTCCCAATGCAAGCAGTGCCGAGCAAACCCATGCCAGAAATAGGACGGGGACGCCCAAGAATGAAACCTCGAACGGTCCGCTCCAAAGCAGGACCAAGATCACGGGAAAACAGCAGGCCAATGCGGCCGGCCACATAGCGAAGCGATCGTTGCTAGCGCTCGTCGTGGCTGCATTCTCGCTGCCCATCTGACCGCCCCCTACCCAATCGACAAAATCTCGATCTCCTGCGCGCCCGACCCCACGACATCTCCCACCGCCTTCCCCATCAGCGACTTCGCCACCGGCGCCACGAACGAGATCGAACCCGCCTTGGGGTCGGCTTCGTCCTCACCGACGATGCGATAGGTTTGCACCCGGCCATCGGCGCGGCTGAAGGTCACCGTGCTGCCGAAGGCGACGATATCGGTCGAGGCCGGGGCGGGAATGACCTGCGCCGTGCGCAGCCGTTCGGTGAGATAGCGGGCGTCGCGCAAGGGCACCGCCGACTGCCGGCGCTTCTCGTTGACGTCCTCGATGGCTTGCGCGGCTTCATAGGCCTTGCGTGCTGTTTGAAGCTGTCTCTGCAACGCCTGCAAGCCTGCTTCCGTCACGAGATTGGGATGCGGCGAGATCGGACGATCCGGCAACAACGTCTCGGCGGCGGTTTCCGCGCTCTCTTCTTTGGTAAAGGCAACGCTCAAGTCGAAAATCCTGTCGAACTGTTCGGGCTCACGGCCAGCGCCTTCACGCCGCGAGGAATCGCGCCGGGCAGCCGCCGGTGATTTGCCGGATCATATCTCAAGTTCGACGAAACGGCGCAGCTTGAAGACGAGGTCCGGCATGGCCTGGCGGAACCGGGTCGCGTTCTGGAAACTGGTCGAGAACGGCGCGAAGGTGATCATCGCGTTCCAGTGCCGGTAGCCGTAGACGGTGACAGTGACGCCGGTCGCCGGAAAATTCTCCATCTTGCGCAGCTCGCCGAGGACGAGATCGGCGATCACTTCCGCCGGCAGCAAGCGCTTGCCATCCGGCGTCGTGGCGATCTTCGCCGGCGGCTCGACCGGCTCAAATCCGTTTGTCGGCGCTGTCGGCGGCGGACCCTCGATGAGCGGCGGCGGCGCAACACTGTCTGCTGCGCGCTTGTTGCCTCCCAGGATGCTGCTGATCATGGCCACAAGGCCCGCATCCTTCACGTCGTCGCTCATTACTCTCCCCGGGGCTTCGGCCTACTTTAGCATCGCTCGCGCGGACCGCTACTGGGGATGTGTGGCCAGAGTCCGTCGGGCCAAGGTCCTATTTTCACGGCCGTCACGCGATGGCACCGGCGGCGCGACGTCCGATCGCCTCGCGCCGCCGTGCGATCCGTCACTGCTTATCGAACGGAACGTATTGCTGGTACTGCCTGGGCACCGAGCTGCGGTAGCGCGCGGGCACGGTGCCGCTGTCGACCGAGTGATCGATCTCCTGCTGTCGCGTCATTTTCTTTTTCGCCGGCTTCTTCGACGCACTCTTCTTGGAGTCGGTCGGCTGGCCGGAGGTGTCGTTGGTTGCAGCCGGCGCTGTCGTCGTCGCTGCCGGCGCGGTGGTTGTCGCCGCAGGCGCCGCGGTTCCGCCGGAGGCCGGTGCGCCCTGCGCCAGCGCGAGCGGTGTTTGCATGAGAAGCGCCAGCGCTGTTGTCGCAGCCAGCAAGTATGACCTTTGCATTTAGAACCTCCAAAATACTTGATCCGAATAAGGCAAGCGTCGTTCGCCGAGATCGACGCGTGCAAGTCCGCTCACGATAGGCCGGAACCCGATCGCGAACTGTGGCCGAGATCACATTGCCGGCGGCTGGCTGCGTCATGATGTGCCTTGTCGCGAACGCAAGGCATTCCGCCGACACCAAGACAGGCATGATCTGATAGTCTTATCCACTCGCTCTCGAAGGAGACTGAAATGCGTCGCACCATCCTCACTCTCGCATCGCTCGCGGCCCTGATCGCCGTAGCATCCCCGGTCGCCCAGGCACATCCTGCGAACGATCGATATTGCCTGCAGGGCCGCATGTGGGGTTATCCCGGCAACTGCCAGTTCGCCAGCTATCAGCAGTGCCTTGCCAGTGCCTCCGGCACGTCGGCTTATTGCGGCATCAATCCGCGCTACGCGTTCTCGCAGCAGCGCGACTACTGACGAATTTGCGGCGTGTGCGCATGGCGCGCGCGCCGCCACAATTTTTACGTGAAGACGATCCGCTTCGCCGACGGTCCGGCGAATTGACACTGCGCGAAGCCGCTTGCGCCTGTCGATGACGAGAATGTTATCCGTCATCGCTCCGGGAAGAATTTGCAAAGCGCAGCCGCAGCTTGTCCGCAACGCTCCCTCCCAAATCACCATCGATGCCGCGCGTTGTGTGAAGTGGCGGCTTGTGGCGTCGCATCGCCGGGTCTAGCCTCGCATGCATATCCTGTTACGGACAACTTTAGCTTTAGTTATTTTCCATCGTGACTTTCAGGGAGGTATTTCAATGAGCAGCCGCCACGCAATTGTTCCGCGCGGTCTGAACGCAACGCGTTCGCCGCTTTCGCAAGGCCGCTTCGGCCGCATGTTCCGCAAGCTCGCACCGGCGAAATTCGGCCCGAACGATTCCGACAATGTCGCGAACCTGTCGGCGCTGGCCGACAAGATGGTCGCTGGCTTCGATGGACCGAAGGACGGGCCCGACGCGGAAGAGAGCGGCATTCCCGCGCTCTACACCTATTTCGGCCAGTTCATCGACCACGACATCACCTTCGATCCGGTAAGCTCGCTGACCAAACAGCAGGACCCCGACGGGCTCGTCGACTTCCGCACGCCGGCGCTGGACCTCGACAATCTCTACGGCCGCGGTCCGAACGACCAGCCCTACATGTATGACGGCAGCAAATTCCGCCTCGGCGAGAAGGTCACCGGCGCGGGCGTGCCCGATGCCAGCGACCTGCCGCGCTTCAAGGGCCGCGCGCTGATCGGCGATCCCCGCAACGACGAGAACAGCATCGTCTCGCAGTTCCAGGCCTTGATGCTGCGCTTTCACAACCGCATGGTCGACGACAATGACAGCCTGTCGTTCGAGGACGTGCAGCAGCGCGTTCGATTCCACTATCAATATTTGGTGCTGAACGACTTCCTGCCGCGCATCGTCCACGCCAGCGTGCTGGACGAGCTGAAGACTGCAGGCAGCTATGACCGCAGCAAACTCGCCCACTACCATTGGAAGACTTATCCGTTCATGCCGGTCGAGTTCTCGGTCGCGGCCTACCGGCTCGGTCACTCCATGATCCGCCCCGGCTACCGGATGAACGATGCGGCCAACATGCTGCTGCAGATCTTCCCCGATCCCAACAATCCCGACCACAACGCACTGACCGGCTTCCGCGCCATGGGCCCGGGACGCGCCATGGATTGGGGCCGATTCATCGATCTCGACACGCGCGCCTATGGCGTCGAGGACGACGACACCAATGCCGACAACAAGAGGCGGCTTCAGTTCGCCTATCGCATCGATTCTTCGCTGGTGGACCCGTTGCGCAAGCTGCCGCCGGAAGTCGCGTCCAATCCGTCTTCACTCGCGCTGCGCAATCTCGAGCGCAGCTGGCGGCTCGGACTGCCGTCCGGCCAGGCCGTCGCCAGGGCGATGAACCTGACGCCGCTGACGGACGACGAGATCATCATCGGCAAGGCCGTCGACGAGCCCGGCACGGGCGATCCGCAAGTCAAGATCGCGACCATCGCCAACGGCGTGTTTGCCGGCAATTGTCCGCTCTGGGCCTATATCCTGGCCGAGGCGCGGCAGTTCCAGACCGCCGTCACGATTCCCGTCACCGGCGCGCCCGGCCCCATCAACACGCCGCAGCTCGGCCCCGTCGGCGGTCGCATCGTCGCCGAAGTCTTCCTCGGCATGATGTTCGGCGACAACTCCTCCCTGCTGTCGCTCGACCCGCAATGGACGCCGGTGACCGGCTCCAGCTTCGCGCTGAAGGACCTCGTCGCCTACGCACTCGGCCAGGGCGATCCGCTGCACTGAGGTTACGACGGACGATGATGCAAAGGCCGCTCGCCTCGCGCGGGCGGCCTTGTGGCCCACCTCGCCCCGACGGGGCGAGGTGACCGATTTCCTGGCACGCATCGAGTCGGCTAAAGATCAGTCAGCTCTCGGGCGTGCCCTCATAAACTCGTCGCGTCTGGTTTGCTCTCGGAAGGCGACATTGAGACCGACATGCCGCCAGTTCGGCCTTGGGCCAATAGCAGCCATACATTTGATTAAGGCGCGCGAACAAGCGATTTCGCGACTTCCCGCGTACAGTTGATGAACGCTTCAACCGCGGGGCTGAGCGTTCGATTTTTCAGGAATACGATCTCGGCCGAAATCCGGGGACCAGCGGTTTTTAGCGGCAAAACTTTCAACGCGGCCCGATGCGCGCTCAGTGCCGCTACCGATGCGGGAAGAATTCCGACGAATTGTCCGCTTGCAATCAGCGATACCGTGAGCTGAATGGCGATAGTTTTGACCCGTGGCTTCGGTGGTGAAAAACCATTGGCTCGAAATACCTCGCCGACGATCGCGCCTGGCGCGCTGTCATAGGGCGGCAACACCCAATTGCCCATGATGATGTCCGTGAGGGAGATTCGGCGCTTTCGCGCCAATTCACCGTGGGCCCCCACAACGAAGACAAGGGGCTCATCGAACAAAACTTCGGAATGGAAATCGTCCTTCAGTACCGTGGCTCTCGTAATCAGCAAATCGATCCTTCGCTCACGTAGCTCCAGGATCTGATGTTCGCCCGGATTGGTCAATTTCACATCGAGCTGGACCCCGGGATGTTTCGCCGAAAATTCCCGCACGATCGACGGCACCAGGCTATGCAGGATGATGTCGGTGCACCCCAATCTCACTTCGCCGGAGTTTGGATCGGACAAATGCTCGAGCGAGCGAAGCTCTTGCTGCATCTCGTCGAAGACATTGATGCCGCAGCGAAGCAGCACCTCGCCATGGGACGTGAGCTCGGCGCCCTGCGAACCGCGATCGAACAACCGGACGCCGAGCGTGCCTTCGATTTCGGAGATCGCCTTGGAGACAGCGGGATGGGAAATTCCCAGCCTGGCGGCTGCCTTCGCCATGCTACCGGTATCGGCGATCGCCATCAGGATATGGAGGTCGCGCAACTTGATGCGGCGGCCAATTCGATCCGACCAGTCCATGGCGAGCCTTAACCTTGGGGTTACAGGGATGCCGCAATTTTCGGTCTACCAGATAATGCCCGGGCGGACCAGAGTGACAGCGGTTCGATGAGGACCGGGCCGGAGACGAGGGCGATCCCATGATCACGAAGCGAAGACTCATAGCGCTGGCGTGCACCGGCGGCCTCGCCGCCATTTTCCCCAACGCAATCCGCACCGCGTCCGCCGAGAGCGCGTCACGCATGCTGGTGGGCTTCGGCGCCGGCGGCGCGATCGACGTGATCGCCCGAATGCTGGTCGATGGAATGAAGGGATACTCATCTTCTTTCATCGTCGACAATCGCCCCGGCGCCGGCGGCCGGCTTGCACTCGGCGCGCTGAAAACCAGTTCGGCTGATGGCACGGCGATAATCCTGACGCCCGCCTCCAGCGTCGCCATATTCCCCCATGTCTACAAGTCGCTTGGCTATGACGCGTTCAAGGATTTCGCTCCGGTCACGACCGTCTGCTCCTTTCCATTTCTGATCACCGTCGGCCCGATGGTGCCGGCCGAAGTCAGGACGCTGGCCGACTTCGTGACATGGTGCGCGGCCAATCCCAAGCTGGCGACCTACGGCACGGCGGCGGCCGGATCGATGTTGCATTTCACCGGCGTGAGCCTAGCCAAGGCCGGCCGGTTCGCATTCGTGCACCTGCCCTATGGCGGCCCGGGCGGCATCCAGGATCTGATCGGCGGCCGGATTGCTGCGACGATCTATCCAATCGGTACCGCCCTTCCGTATGTGCAATCCGGCGCCATTAGGGCACTGGCGACAACCGGACCGCAACGATCGCCACGAATTCCCGATGTGCCGACGGTTCGCGAGGCGGGATACCCGGCGCTGGAGGCCAATGAGTGGTTTGGCGTCTTTGTTCCGGCAAATACGCCGGCTGAAATGGTGAACCATCTCAATGAAGCGATCCGCGCGGTGGTGAATACCGACGCCTTCAAGACGGCCTTGGCCAGGCTTGCCATGGATCCGGCCGGCGAAACGCCGAAGGAATTTGCGCAACTGATCAAATCCGATTTCGACCATTGGGGACCGATCGTGCAGGCCTCCGGCTTTACGCCAGAAGATTGAGGCGGGTTATGAACAACTTAAGCGCCACGCGCCGGTACCGAACGCCAGACCAGATTCTCGGCCCCTACTTCCCAACGGGACACACGGCGGTCCCACAAGACGACCTGACCTCGGTCAAAGGGATCGAAGGGCATGCCCAGGGAGAGATCATCCAGGTCACCGGAAGGGTGCTCAATCTGGACGGCGAACCCGTTCGCAATATCCCCATCATCGTGTGGCAAGCCAACACCTTCGGTCGTTACGCGCACGGCAACGACCCCAATCCCGCGCCGCTGGATTCCAGCTTCGTGGGTTGCGTCGGCATTCGATCAGATGACGACGGGTTTTATCGGATCAAGACCGTCAAGCCCGGCGCATATCCCGCAGGACCGGACTGGATGCGCCCGCCGCACATTCACTTCGAGATTCACGGGCGGTTCGAGCGGCTGATCACCCAGATGTATTTTCCTGACGAGCCGCTCAATGCCTGCGACAGACTGCTTAACGCCGCGCTACGTCCGGATTTGCTAATGGCAAAGCCCGTTCCATCGGAAGATGGATGCGATCACCGCGCGCTAAATTTCGATATCGTGCTGTCAAGGGGCTAGAGGCTGCTAGACAGTAATACTTCGAAGCTTCACGAGTTTAGGGGAAGACCGAATGTCCGCTTTGGGTCCACAAGCCGACGTCGGGGCCGAGTGCTGTAAAGCGCCTGCTATCGGCCAGAAGCTGACTTAAAAGCGACGACTTAAATTGCCTCCTTGTCTTCGGTTGCAGACCGAGGACGGAGAACCGAGTTACTGGGCCTCGGCGATCTTCGGTCCAGATGACGGCATCTGCGTGTTAGTCGCCGGGAGCCGCTTCGACGGCGGTGCCGGGTCCGGTAATCGGAAAGCGGCGTCGGCCGGCGCTCCCTGGGATGGTCGGTGGGCAGCCGTTGCCGGAAGCACGATCACTTTCGCTCCGACTTTCACCCGCTCGTAAAGGTCCACGACGTCCTCATTGGTCAGCCGGATACAGCCGGACGAGACCCGCTTCCCGATCGTATCGGGGTTGTTGGTGCCGTGAATTCGATATTCCGTCTCGCCCAGATACATCGCCCGAGCGCCGAGCGGGTTGCCGGGACCGCCTGCCATGAAGCGCGGGAGATAAGGCTGACGCGAGACCATCTCCGCAGGCGGATGCCAATCCGGCCATTCTGCTTTACGAGCCACAGTCTGCTCACCGGACCATGTAAAACCTTCGCGGCCAACACCGATGCCGTAGCGCAGTGCTTGCGCGTCGTTCAGGACAAGATAAAGGAAGGTGTTCCTGATATCGATGATCACGGTGCCCGGCGTCTGGTGGCTGGCGTAGTCAACCACCTGCCGAACAAATGCTCCGGGAACGTCAGCGGCTTTTGGTGGTTCGACCAGAGGCGCCGGGGCCGGAAGCGGAGCCGGAGCTGGCGCTGATGCATGAACTGGCGTTGACACGTAAACCGGAGTTGACGACGCCTGCGCCTGGTGCGCGGACAGCTTTCGTGACGGTTGCACGCTCATCGGTCGAGCCAGCAAACCGTATCCCAACGCAGCGACGGCCACGGCGCCAATTGCAACTCTCCCGGCCATTGGGAGTGCGAGCGTCTCTGCCTTCCCACGTTTGGCCCGCTTACTCATATCTTTCTCCAGGTCACCATGCCTGGAAGAGGTACCCGGCAAAATTTAAGAAACTTCGAAGCGATGTCGCTGAGGCTGGAACCGTGCTGTCGCTCGCCTCGCGCGGGCGGCCTTGTGGCCCACCTCGCCCCGACGGGGCGAGGTCGGATTGCGCCTGGCGATGGGCAGCATCGTCCAGTGCAATCCGGGTGAGGGGCTGCGGCATTCAGTGAGACCTACGCGGGCGGCAGCCTGCTCAACATCGGGCCCTCGCGGTCGCTCCTGTTTTCAGTCAATGACGATGCCACGCTTCAAATCAGCAAGTCATGATGCGCAGGTACAATGCCGTGATGCGGACTATGATCGCCGTGGTTGGCCGCGTGTTCGTCCGGTGCATTAGGGACCATTTTGACGATCACCTCGAGGGCCTCTTTCTGACCGGGCGGAATGTGCAGATCGAGCGGATCATTAAGATGCTTAAGCTCGACTACCGCGACGAGAGTGGCAGGAGCTGGCTCGAAGCGGAACACCGGTTCTTGATCGGCGCCGCCTGTCTCGGACGCAGCTTTGGCCGGCTGCACGTCTTCAGATGCGGTTGCAGCAGATTGCGCAGCGTGCTGCGAGTTTTCGCGTTCGGCGTTAGCGCCGGTTGCAACGCTCGGATCGACGGTTTCGGCTGCTTCCGGTGCGTTCGCAGCGGTTGAGTGCCCCGAATTGCCGTGCTCCACGGCGGCGGGGTCTGCCGTCTTCACTGCCGCTGACGCGCTCGCAGCGTCGGAAGCCGGAGCGTGTTGCTCGGCGCCATTGCCGACGCCGTTGCCCGGTTCGGAGCCAGCTTCAGTCGATTCCGTGGCTGCGGCCTTTGCAGACCCTGACTCCGAAGCGTGCTGCGAGTTACCGCTGTCCGCGCTGTCGGCCGCTGCGACGCTCGATGCGACGTTCTCGGCTGGGTCCGGCGCGTTCGCAGAGTGCTGCGAGTTGCCGTGTTCGACTTCGCTTGATTTTGCTTCGTTCGCCGACCCTCGCGGAGCGTCCGAAGCCGAAGCGTGATGCTCGGCGCCATTGCCGACGCCGTTGCCCGGTTCGGAGCCAGCTTCAGTCGATTCCGTGGCTGCGGCCTTTGCAGACCCTGACTCCGAAGCGTGCTGCGAGTTACCGCTGTCCGCACTGTCGGCCGCTGCGACGCTCGATGCGACGTTCTCGGCTGGGTCCGGCACGTTCGCAGAGTGCTGCGAGTTGCCGTGTTCGACTTCGCTTGATTTTGTCTCGTTCGCCGACCCTCGCGGAGCGTCCGAAGCCTGAACGTGTTGCTCGGCGCCATTGCTGACACCGTTGCCTGGTTCGGAGCCAGCTTCAGTCGATTCCGTGGCTGCGGCCTTTGCAGACCCTGACTCCGAACCGTGCTGCGAGTTACCGCTGTCCGCGCTGTCCGCGCTGTCGGCCGCTGCAACGCTCGATGCGACGTTCTCGGCTGGGTCCGGCGCGTTCGCAGAGTTTGAGTGCTCCGAGTTGCCGTGTTCGACTCCGCCTGGTTTTGTCTCGTTCGCTGACCCTCGCGGAGCATCCGAAGCCTGAGCGTGATGCTCGGCGCCATTGCCCGGCTTGGCACCAG
The DNA here is from genome assembly GCF_029846695.2 of Bradyrhizobium nivariense. NCBI lineage: Bacteria > Pseudomonadati > Pseudomonadota > Alphaproteobacteria > Hyphomicrobiales > Nitrobacteraceae > Bradyrhizobium > Bradyrhizobium nivariense. Next base: position 42,692 of record NZ_JARWCR020000069.1, read on the forward strand.
CTTCAGTCGATTCCGTGGCTGCGGCCTTTGCAGACCCTGACTCCGAAGCGTGCTGCGAGTTACCGTGGTCCGCGCTGTCGGCCGCTGCGACGCTCGATCCGACGTTATCGGCTGGGTCCGGCGCGTTCGCAGAGTGCTGCGAGTTGCCGTGTTCGACACCGCCTGGGTCTGCCTTGTTCGCTGACCCTCGCGGAGCGTCCGAAGCCGAAGCGTGATGCTCGGCGCCGTTGCCTGGTTTGGAGCCAGCTTCAGTCGATTCCGTAGCTGCGGCCTTTGCAGACCCTGACTCCGAAGCGTGCTGCGAGTTACCGTGGTCCGCGCTGTCGGCCGCTGCGACGCTCGATCCGACGTTATCGGCTGGGTGCGGCGCGTTCGCAGAGTGCTGCGAGTTGCCGTGTTCGACACCGCCTGGGTCTGCCTTCTTCGCTGACCCTCGCGGAGCATCCGAAGCCTGAGCGTGATGCTCGGCGCCATTGCCCGGCTTGACACCAGCTTCGGTCGACTCCGTGGCTGCGGCCTTTGCAGACCCAGGCTCCGAAGCGTGTTGCGAGTTACCATGGCCTGCGCTGTCGGCCGTCGCGACGCTCGATCCGACGTTCTCGGCTGGGTCCGGCACGTTTGCAGAGGTTAAGTGCTCCGAGTTGCCGTGTTCGACTCCGCCTGGTTCTGCCTTCTTCGCTGACCCTCGCGGTGCGTCCGAAGCCGAAGCGTGATGCTCGGCGCCATTGCCCGGCTTGACACCAGCTTCAGTCGACTCCGTGGCTGCCGCCTTTGCAGACCCAGGCTCCGAAGCGCGTTGCGATTTATCATGGCCCGCGCTGTCGGCCGTTGCGACGGTCGATCCGGCGTTCTCGGCTGCGTCCGGCGCGCTTGCAGACTTTGAGTGCTCCGAGTTGCCGTGTTCGGCCCCGCCTGGTTCTGCCTTCTTCCCTGACCCTCGCGGAGTGTCAGAAGCCTGAGCGTGACGCTCGGCGCCATTGCCCGGCTTGGAGTCAGCTTCAGTCGATTCCGTGGCTGCGGCCTTTGCAGACTCTGACTCCGAAGCGTGCTGCGAGTTACCACTGTCCGCGCTGTCGGCCGCTGCAATGCTCGGTTGGGCGATCGCGTTCGGCCCAGTCGACGAAACACCGGTGTCCGTTTTGATCGGCTCACTCCGGGATGTGAGATTTCCAACTGCCGCAGCTGTCGCGCTCTGAGCAGGCTGGATCGATGATACGCGAACCAATTCGCCAGACGCACCATCGCTCTCTTCCGCTGCATCCGCCGAATCGCTAGCTCTGAACCTTGCCGTCTCCCCCAAGCCGCTCCGAGTCTGCCCGAACTGGAACCTCAAGCCGTCGTCGGCCAGAATGGGCCAAACTGCAGCCGTCCCGGGCGTGCTCTCGCTCGCCTTGATGCTGGCCTGGACATTGTCCTTGCTCAGAACAGTCTCATCGATGGCGCTCGCCGATGTCAGCGCTTCTTCGAGCTTCTCCAAGGTGATGGCGACAGCTGCTCGGTGGTCGACGACATCAGATTCCGCGACCGATACAATCCCCTGCAGATGGATTTCCAGCACGCCGCGATCCCGGATATCAAGGACCCGATCGGTCGGATTGACATAGACGACCGTTTCATTGCTTACGGCGTCGTAGATCCAGGCGAGGGTATGTGGCGGTATAGACTTGGTTGCCGCTGTCATATGCAGCCACACAAGCGCTCCGAAAGCCGCAAGATTGATCCTGCTCGACCCAGATGCGAAATCGAAGGCGGAGCGGGAAGATGTAGAATTGGAATCTGTCGGAGAGCGATGAACAACGTTCCCATCAACGTTGCCGCCGCCCATCAGTTGATCGCGGCTGTATCCGCCAACACCGGCATCGTGACCGGCGTCGACCAAGCCAACGAGTTTTCGGAGTGTGTCACCCTCGGCGCCATGACTCACCAGGCTCCGAGCGTCTTCTCCAGCGACGCTTTCGTTTCCAGTGGTCACATGCGCGGAAGACAGGTGGGAATCGTGCGAAGGGACGCCCGGGGCTGAGTTGTCTACATGATTGACGTCGGCATGAGTGATCGTGGCGAGCTTTGTGGCCGCATTCTCTCCGCCGACGGCCACGAAGGTGTCGATCGAAGCTTGACCCAGGTCATGCGACCGCACGGCGAGATGGGGGTCGTCCAGTGCGTAGATCAACGCACCGGCGAGAGTGGCGAAGGTGCCATCCCCTCCCTGAATCGACATCCGATTGGAGGCAAGTCGGGGGAATTGATGTTCCGCGGTTAGGTCACCTCCAGTCTGTGTGTCGCTGGTTCCTCGTAGTGGAGGCGCAGGAAGATTGGGCGTGCTCGATCCAACGGGACCGTAGTTTTTCCACGGTTTCGAGCCTGCGGATTCCTCAACCACGCGCAGCGCTTCCATTGCCGCCGCCGTGTTCGCGGCTTGGCCCAGCTTGGCCAAAAAGTCACTCTGGCTGAGCGGGAGCGTCTCGCCGAATTCCCAGGCGACGAGGTGCCGGAGAATGGCTTTTTCCCAGGGCTCATCTCCGGCGTGCTCTCCCGCGTGGCCGATGCCGTCGTCATCCGGAAGCATATCGTTCGCTTCCGACGCCTTGAGTTCGTCCGCAATGGCGACCGCCAGAAAGGCCAGCGCGAGTGTGCCGAAGCCGGAGGGACTTCGTAACAACGCGAGGGTGGCAAGTACGGTTCTATTGGTGATCTCGAGCTTCTGAAAGATGTTGTACAGATGGACTTTGACCGTCCCTGGCGAAACATTCAGCTGGCGCGCGATCTCCTTGTTCGACATTCCTTCTGATACGAGATGTACGATTTGACGTTCCCGGTGCGTCAATACCTCCAGCGTCTTTTCAATTCTGCCGCCGTCGTCAGCGTCCTTGCCGGTTGGCGAGTGATCGAATTGCTGGGGTGACACACTGCACTTCGTCAGCAACCTCAACTGTCGCAACATAGTGTCGGCCGAAGCACACTTCGAAATTGCGCTACAGGCGCCGGCAGCAAGAGCTGCGGTCAGATCGTGGTCGGATACGGAATCGGACTCGGTAAAGAACAGCAGCCTCGCGGAAAGATTCTCAGCTTTCGCAATAGCGAGGATCTCGGACACCGTCAGATCCGGCAGGGTGTCCGCAAGAAGCGCGGCGTCGGGCATCAAGTTCCGAATTGCTTCGAGGCCGCTAGTTCCATCGCGACATGATGCGACAACGTCGAAGCCCTGCTGTGCCCGGAGTATCGACTTCAGACCCTGGAGAACGATCGGTTGTCGATCTACGATCACAAGCCGGATGCGCTTGAAACCCACCTGCTTCGCGGACATGTCTAACATGGGCGTTGCCTTGGTCCCGGCCATCTATGTGCTTCGGCATATGGCCGAGGCCGGGGCGACTATTAAAATGCAATTAATCGCGTAGAGGAAGAGGTTAGCAGGGTTAAGCTTAACCTAAAATTGTGGGTTTTGACGGCCTTCAGGTGAGAAATATGCCATTTGACCCGATGGCCGTTGCGATTGACTGGCTCGATGCCTACCGCGCAGGCGATATCGAAGCGATCCTGGACATGTTTGCCGAAGATGCCGTGGTCCACTGCGGCTGCTGCGGCAACGGCATAACCATTGCCAGCCGCGAGGCGCTCCGTGCCTATTGGGTCGATCGCCTCCGCGAACATCCGGCAGGCGCGTTAGACGATCTCAATCCTTCGGATGACGGGACCATTATCTCGTACGTCACGAGAACTGGTGTCATGCATGCGCTTTTTGCGTTTGATGACGCCGGGAGGATTAAGAAACTCGATTGCAATCCCTCACACCAGACCGCGGCGTGATCCAGCCGCGACAGGTCACGTGCTGGCCTTGCCGTGTCAAGGCGCTGACGCTTGTTAGCAGCCGGGCTAATCCGCTGCTGCGAGGCCGTTCTCCGCGAGCCGCGTCGCGAACCAGCGCGACAGCGGCTGATCGACGACGCCGCTGACATAGACCTCCGAAATCGTCACATGGTGCTTGTCCAGCACCAGCAGCACGCCGATCCAGTAGGCGAACCAGACATGCGCATCGGTCAGCGCCATCAGCTTGTGCTGGTCGTGATCGAGCGAGGTGTGGTTGCTCGCCTTGCGGATCTCCACGGTGAGCAAATTGTTCGGGATCTCGCGCTGATGCACGACGACGTCAGGATAGATCGACTTGCCCAGATGATCGTCGGTCGAGATGATGGTGCCGTGCGGCAGATGCAGCGTGCGCTCGCCGAGCCGGTCGTAGTTGCAGTCGACCGACCAGCCGGAGAATTGCTTCTCCAGATGCACGGCGAAGCGATGCGTGATCGCACGCTCGCCGATGTCCTTCTCGAACAGGAATGCTTCCTGCGCGTAGAAGTCCCGGAGCGCCGCGATCACCTTGTTCAGCTCGGTCTGCATCTTGCCCCCGGCCATTCCAACCTTGCGCGTCGCGTCGCCCGGCCTCTCGCTCCCTCGCCCCGTTCTTACGGGGAGAGGGTGGGGTGAGGGGCCGCCTCCGCGAATTCGGTTGGAATGATAGGTCGAACGCGCGCCGCGTGCGAGTCGGATGGTCCTTTGCCTGGGCCCGCAGCTTGCCTTGCCCCTCACCCGGATCGCTGCGCGATCCGACCTCTCGCAGCAGAAGAGCGGGGAGAGGTGAAGAGACTCCCCTACATCTGGACTTCGATCAGCCGCGGTCCGGGCTCGGCGACGGCCTCAGCCAGCGCCTTGTTGAACTCGTCCGCGTTGGTGACGGCGCGGCCGGACACGCCCATGCCCTTGGCCAGCGCCACGAAATCCAGCGTCGGACGGTCGAGCCGGAGCATGTCGCTGGCACGCTGGCCGGGCTCGCCGGCGCCGACATTGTCGAACTCGCCGCGCAGGATCTGGTAGATGCGATTGGCGAACACGATGGTGACGATGTTGAGGTTTTCACGGGCCTGCGTCCACAGCGACTGGATCGTGTACATCGCGCTGCCGTCGCCGACCATGCAGATCACCTTGCGGTCCGGGCAGGCGATCGCGGCACCGATCGAGAGCGGCGTCGAGAAGCCGATCGATCCGCCCATGTTCTGGAGCCAGTCGTGCGGAGCCGCGGCCGCCGTCGGCGGGAAGAAGGCGCGGCCGGTGGTGAGCGATTCGTCGACCATGATCGCGTTCTCGGGGATCGCATAGGCGATCGCCTGCGCGATCGAGGCGTGGGTCAGCGCGCCGGTGGGCTTGAGCAGCTCCTGCACGGGCTGCGGCTTGACGTCCTTCGCGCTGGCCTTCACCGCGCCCGCAAGCGCTTCCAGCGCTGCGACCGAATTCTCACCCCAGGAGGTCATGCGATGCACCTCGCAGCCCTCGGGCTTGAGGATGCTCGGCTTGTCCGGATAGGCGAAGAACGCCACGGGATCGTCGGACTCGACCAGCACGATATGGCGGAACCTCGCCAGCATCTGCAGCGCGTTCTCGATCACATAATGGATGCGATCGATCGAGAAGCGGCCACGGCCACGCGCCATCCTGGGACGGAAGGTCGGGCCCATCACGGTGCAGCCGGTCTTGGCGGCGATGCGCTCGGCCAGCGCCAGGCCCTGCTCGCTCAGCGCACTGCCGGTCATCAGCAGCAGCGTGCCCTCGCCGTCGCCATGCAGGATCTTTGCGGCCTGCTCGACCGCCTGCGGCGAATAGCTCGCGCGCTGCTGCTCGGCCGGCACCTCGGCGATGCCGTCGGCTTCATTCCAGGCGGTGTCGGCGGGCAGGATCAGGGTCGCGATCTGCGGCGGGGCGCTCTTGGCGGCGGCGATCGCCGCGGCACCGTCGGCGGCGACCGATTTCGAGTTCGGCGAGGTACGGACCCAGGACGACATCGGCCGGGCCAGGCCCTCGATGTCGGAGGTCAGCGGCGCGTTGTAGGCGATGTGGTAGACGGCGTGCTGGCCGACGATGTTGACGATGCCCGAGTTCGCCTTCTTGGCGTTGTGCAGATTGGCAAGGCCGTTGGCGAGACCGGGACCGAGATGCAGCAGCGTCGAGGCCGGCGTACCCTTCATGCGGAAATAGCCGTCGGCGGCGCCGGTCACCACGCCTTCGAACAGACCGAGCACGCAACGCATGCCGGGCACGCGGTCGAGCGCTGCGACAAAATGCATCTCGGAGGTGCCGGGGTTGGAGAAGCAGACGTCGACCCCGCCCTTGACCATCGTCCGCACCAGACTTTCCGCACCGTTCATTCTTTCTGCTCCCGCAACCGGCCATTTCCAATGATCCGTCCGATCAATCATTGTTCGCTCGTCTCGTCAAAGCAATAGGGGGCATCGCGGCCCTGCCCCGCGCCGCAATGCACCGGCTTGGCTAATGCTTTCCGGCAAATTGGTGCGGTTGCCGATTTGGTAACGCCAACCGTTAAGGATGACCTGTCTCACGGGGGCGTGGCTTGCGAAAAGCCCGCAAATATGGCCTGTGACTTCCGTTGAATCGATTTTTGCTGGGGGAAACAATGATCCGGTTTTTTGCCGCGCCGATTGCCGCCATCGCACTGCTGTCGGCCACCGCCGGCGGCGCCTTCGCCGAAGAGTTCGACTCGCGCGACATCATGGGCGGCGGCCCGAACTTCTTCCGCGGCGGCTCGAACCCGGTCCCCCGGTCCACCGTCATGTACAACGGCAACTACGCCCCCGGCACGATCGTGGTGAACACCAGCGAGCGCCGGCTCTATCTGGTGCTCCAGAACGGCCAGGCACTGCGCTACGGCATCGGCGTCGGCCGCGACGGCTTCCGCTGGGGCGGAGTGCACAGGATCACCGCCAAGAAGGAATGGCCGGACTGGACGCCGCCGTCGCAGATGCTGGCCCGCCGGCCGGACCTGCCGCGTCACATGAAGGGCGGCGTCGAGAATCCGCTCGGCGCGCGCGCGATGTATCTGGGCTCGACGCTCTATCGCATCCACGGCTCCAACGAGCCGGAGACGATCGGCCAGGCGGTATCCTCGGGCTGCTTCCGCATGACCAACGACGACGTCAGCGACCTCTACGGCCGCGTCTCGGTCGGCACCACCGTGGTCGTGCTGAACAACTAGCCTGCGGCGAATCGCGGGAACCCGCAGGGCGCGTGAATATGCGGTCTTGTGCGTCGCTTCCGAATACGGCAGCGTCGCCTGACAATGAGCGCATTGGCCCTGCCTTCGTCCGGCTTTCGCATCGTCCTGCTGGCGCTCGCCACCGTCGCGTTCAACCCTGACACCGCTACCATTGCCGTCGCGGGCGAATTGCCCGCGATCGCCTCGCGCCAGCGCGCCGAGAAGAAGAGTTTTACCGACGGCGAGATCGTCGATGGCTTTCTGAAGACGGCGTTCGGCGCCGAATATCACCTTGCCGGCCGTGTCGACCGCATTCGCAAGTTCGACGGACCGGTGCGCGTGTTCGCCGAGAGTGACCGCGCCGACCGCAAGGCGCAGCTCGCAAAGGTCGTGGCCGACATCGGCAAGCACGTGCAGCATCTCGACATCGCCATGATCGACACCAGCGAGGCGGCGAATGTGCGCGTAAAGCTCGTGCGCGACCGCGATCTGTTCCGCACCATCTCGAGCTTCTACGGCGCGGAGAAGGCCCGCGAGATCCGCACTTCGCTCGATCCGCAATGCCTGTCCGGCTTCCGCAAGAACGACAATTTCGAGATCGAGCATTCCGACGTCATCCTCACCGTCGACAACGGCGATTTCACCTTCCTCGACTGTGCCTATGAGGAGCTGCTGCAATCGCTCGGCCCGATCAACGACACCACGAGCGTGCCCTGGACCATGTTCAACGACAACGTCTCGATGGGCTATTTCGATGTCTACGACCAATACATCCTCAACCTGCTCTACGATCCCCGGATCAGGCCGGGCATGACCGTGCAGGAGGCCAAGGCGGTGCTGCCGCAAGTGCTCGCGGATGTGAGGGTGTGGGTGAAGCGGGTGAATGATCTGAAGGAGTGACGCGCTTACCCTCCGCTGGAGGGCAGGGCAATCGCATATGGTTCACGAGGACCGCGCGGGCTTGCTCCGCCTCTCCCGCTTGCGGGAGAGGCCGACGCGCTCGCAGAGCGCGGCGGGTGAGGGCTCTCGCCACACAGGGACATCCTTCGCAATTCTTGACAATCCCGACGCGGAGACACCCCCACCCCAGCC
>NZ_JARWCR020000070.1:0-50426 GCF_029846695.2 Bradyrhizobium nivariense
GCCAATGATCCAAAATCTCAGGACGAATCTTCATCCCAAGCTTGAATCATATCGAGATTCTTTGTGTCCAGAGCTAAACCTAGCGCGAATGACCCCAACCCTCTCCCCGTAAGAACGGGGAGAGGGAGTGAACTCGCACCATGCCGCTGCAAAATCGCGTCACGCCAACCGGCGAGATCATCTCGACGCCACATCGCGGGATGTTCACCGGCAACCGCGGTATCATCCATGATCCCGCGACCAAGACGCTGCTGAAGAAGCGCTGGTCGTCGCCGGCCTGGATCGTTTGCCTGTGTGAATTCCGCGGCTGGCGGCGGCCGGTGATGGCGCGGCGGAGCTGGACCGAGCTGTTCTTTCTCGACGAGGCCACGGCTTTTGCGGCCGGACACCGGCCCTGCTTCTTTTGCCGCCGTGACGACGCGAAGCGATTTCGCAATGCATGGGAAGCGGGGAATGATGCAAGCGGCATCAGCGCCAAGGCGATGGATGCCGTGCTGCATCGGGAACGGCTCGATCGTGGCAAGAAGCGGCTGCATGCGCTGCCGATGCCGATCGCGGAATTGCCCGACGGCGCGATGGTGCAGCAGGGCGATGACTGCTTCCTGGTCGCGCAGGGCAAGGCGCTGCTGTGGTCATCCGCGGGCTACGCTCCGCATACGAGCGCCCTCGATTGCCCGATGTTGCTGACGCCGCCTGCCACGCTGTGCGCGATCATCGCTGGATATCAGCCTGTGCTGCATCCGACCGCGCGCAGCTAGCGCAGCGGCTTACCGTCTTCATCCACACTTGTCCGCGCATCGCGCAACGCCCATTCGCGGATCACTTGGCGGCAGCGGGTCAGCTCGGCTTCGCTCGCGGCGTTCGCATCCTTCGACGCACGCTCCACGATTGCTTTGCAATTGAGCAGCACGGAACGATCCTCTGCACGCGCCGGCAGCGCGAACGCTGCAAGCGCTGCAATGGTGAACGCCAGACGGATCGCCGCCATTACCCCAGCTGCTCACGCGCCAGCGCAGCGCCGGCGCCGAGCGCCATCAGCTTCGCTTCGGCGATCTCGCGCCGCATCGGCGCCATGCCGCAATTGGTGGTGGCGATGATGTTGTTCTTGGGCACGAATTTCGACACCGCGTCGATCACCGTGACAACGTCCTCGGCGGTCTCCACCGTGTCGCTGGCGACGTCGATCACGCCGGCCTGCACGATCTTGGTCTTGAGCAGCGCGAGCAGGTCGAGCGGCACCTTCGAGTTACGGCACTCGATCGCGACCTGCTGGATCGGGCTGGCATCGATCGCCGGAAAAATCTGCTCATACTGCCGCCACTGTGCGCCGAGCGTCTGCTTCCAGTCGGTATTGGCCTTGATGCCGTAGCCGTAGCAGATGTGCACGGCGGTGGCGCAGGTCAGGCCCTCCGCGGCGCGCTCCAGCGCCTTGATGCCCCAATCGTTGACCTCGTCCATGTAGACGTTGAAGGCGGGCTCGTCGAACTGAACGAGATCGACGCCGTCGGCTTGGAGCGCCTTGGCCTCCTCATTCAGAAGCTCGGCGAAGGCAAAGGCCATCTTGACGCGGTCGCCATAATAGCGATCCGCGATAGTGTCGATGATGGTCATCGGGCCGGGCAGGGTGAATTTCAGCTTCTTCTTGGTATGCGTACGGGCGACGCGTGCCTCAAAGGCGTGGACGCGGCTCTTCAGCCGGAGCGGGGCGACCACCTGCGGCACCATCGCCTTGTAGCGATCCTTGCGGATGCCCATCTCGACCTTGTGGGCAAAATCGATGCCCTCGATCTTCTCCAGGAAACCGTGGACGAAATGCTGCCGGGCCTGCTCGCCTTCGGTGACGATGTCGATGCCGGCGTCCTCCTGGATTTTGACGGCAAGCATCGTCGCGTCACGCTTGGCGCGGACGAGCTCGTCGCCTTGCGACTTCCAGGGCGCCCAGAGCATGTTGGGCTCGGCGAGCCATTCCGGCTTCGGCAAGGAGCCGGCGATCGTGGTTGGAAACAGCATGGCGGGCCCTCCCGGCGGGTTGTGATTGCGCCCCTTCCTGCCATGTCTTAACGTCGAGGTACAGAACAACAAAAGTCGCCTTGAAACCCGCGAGGCCGGACCGGAAACGCCATGATCGAATTCTTCTTCGACTGCTCCAGCCCCTGGACCTATCTCGCCTTCCATAACATCCAGCCGCTGGCCAAGGAGCTCGGCGCGGAGATCATCTGGCGGCCGATCCTGGTCGGGGGCATCTTCAACACGATCAATCCGAGCGTCTATGCGCAGCGCGAGACGCCGGTGCCGTTGAAGGCGCGCTACATGAAAAAGGATCTGGCCGACTGGTCGCGCTCGGCCGGCCTCGCGATCAAGATGCCGCCGACGGTGTTTCCGGTGAACAGCGTGAAAGCGATGCGCGGCTGCATCTGGCTCGGGCAGGAATCGGTGCCTTTCGCCACGGCAGTGTTCGAGACCTATTGGGGCGAGGACAAGGACATCTCGCAGGACGCAGTGCTCGCCGAGATCTGCAGGAAGGTCGGCGTCGACGAGCAGAAATTCTTCGCGGGCATTTCCGGGCAGGAGATCAAGAATCAGCTCAAGGCCAACACCGAAGAGGTCGTCGCCCGCGGCGGCTTTGGCTCGCCGACGATCTTCGTCGGCAAAACCGACATGTATTTCGGCAATGACCGCCTGCCGCTGATCCGCGAGGCGCTGCTGCGCAGCAAGGCGAGCGCGGCCTGATGGTACGGGCTGTCGTCTGCCGCGCGCTCGGCGCGCCCGAAACGTTGCGGCTGGAGGAGTTTCCGTCGCGCGCCTTGAAGCCGGGCGAGGTGCGCGTCGCGATCCGCGCCGCTGGCTTGAATTTTCCCGACGTACTGATGGCGGCCGGCGAATACCAGCTCAAGCCGGAGCTGCCATTCACGCCGGGCATGGAGGCGGCCGGCGACGTGACTGAAGTGGGCGCAGAGGCGAGCGGCGTCGCCGTCGGCGACAAGGTCATCGTCAAGATGCGGCACGGCGCCTTCACGGATGAAGCAGTGGTGATGCCGTCGCAGCTCACGCCGATGCCGTCGACGTTCGACTATGCGGAAGCTGCGACCTATCTCGCCGGGCACGGCACCGCCTATCACGCGCTGATCGACCGCGGCCGGGTTGAGCCGGGCGAGGTGCTGCTGGTGCATGGCGCCGGCGGGGGCGTGGGCCTTGCTGCCGTCGAGATCGGCAAGATGCTGGGTGCGACCGTGATCGCGACGGCGTCCAGCGACGAAAAGCTCGCGATCGCCAAGGCGCGCGGCGCCGATCACCTCGTGCGCTACGACCGCGAGCCGTTTCGTGATGCCGTCAAGCGCATCACCGACGGTCGCGGCGCGGACGTGGTGTTCGATCCCGTCGGCGGCGAGGTGTTCGAGGACTCGATGCGCTGCATCGCCTGGGGCGCGCGGCTCCTCGTGATCGGATTCACCGGCGGCATCGGCTCGGCCAAGACCAATCTGCTGCTGATCAAGGGCGCGAGCGTGCTCGGCGTGCGCGCCGGCGAAGCGGTGCGGAAAAATCCCGCGCTTGGCGAAGTGCGCCTGAAGGCGTTGCTGACATGGGCGGAGGAGGGCGAACTGCGGCCCAACATCTCGCACCGCCTGCCGCTGGAGGAGTTTGCGAAGGCGATGCGGTTGCTGATCGACCGCAAGGCGATCGGGCGCGTGGCGCTGGTGATGAAGTGAGAAACGCTGGGTGGGCTAGCGAAGCGTACCCCACCCAACGATCCCTCACTTGTACTCCCGTTCCGTCCACCACGGGAAATAATCCGGCATATCGCTCGACACCTTGTTCTTGAACTGCGCAGGACGCTTCTCCAGGAACGACACCACGCCTTCCTTTACGTCGTCCGAGCGCCCGCGGGCGTAGATGCCGCGGCTGTCGACCTTGTGGGCTTCCATCGGATCGTCGGCGCCCATCATGCGCCACATCATCTGGCGGATCAGCGCCACCGACACCGGCGCCGTCTTCGCCGCAAACTCCTTGGCGAGCGCACGGGCGGTCGGCAACAGATCATCCGGCGGCACCACTTTGCTGACGAGGCGGCCGGCGAGGGCTTCCTGGGCCGGGAAGACGCGGCCCGAATAGCACCATTCCAGCGCCAGCGAGATGCCGACGATGCGCGGCAGGAACCAGCTTGAGGCGGCCTCCGGCACGATGCCGCGCTGGGAGAACACGAAGCCGAAGCGGGCGGCATCGGAGGCGATGCGAATGTCCATCGCGAGCAGCATGGTGACGCCGATGCCGACGGCGGGTCCGTTCACCGCGGCAATCACCGGCTTCAGGCATTTGAAGATGCGCAGCGTCACCTGGCCACCGCCATCGCGCACCTGGGAATCGCTGTAGTCGACCTTGCCGTCGGCGAAGCGCTTCACCGGCCCGCGACGCGCGTCGCGATCAAAGGTGTCGGCGCCCGACGAAAGATCTGCGCCCGCGCAAAAACCGCGGCCGGCGCCCGTGACGATGATGGCGCGGACGTTGTCGTCCTTGTCGGCGGCATCGAACGCGTCGATCAGCTCACCTTGCATCTGCGCGTTGAAGGCGTTGAGCTTGTCGGGGCGGTTCAGCGTGATGGTGAGGATCTGCTCGGCGATTTCGTATTTGATCGTCTCATACGCCATGGTGGTTTCCTTCCCGGTCCTGAATTCTGTCTCGAAGAGACGTCATGCATGGTCACCAGCGTCCGTCTTGCGCGGACTGGGCATGTGGCAGCCAGTAAGAGAACGTGGACGGCCGGGCTCAACAACAAGCCCGGCCATGATGGAGCGCGTTAGCGCGCCGGCGGGCTGGGCCAGGGCTTCTGCGGGCCGCGCAGGCTCTCAAAAGCCTTGGCCATGCCGAGCACGCCGATATCGTCGAAGCGGCGGCCGACGATCTGCACGCCGATGGGAAAGCCCTTGGCGTTGGAGCCGCCGTTGATGGAGATCGCCGGGTTCTCGGACATATTCCACGGCACGGTATAGGCGATGTGCTCGAACGGCTTCATGGGATCGTTGGTCGGCGAGGCCCACTCCGCCGGATAGTTCACGTTCGGCGCGGTCGGCGAGATGACATAGTCGAGGTCACAGAACAGCTTCGCCGCCGCGGCGCGGATCGCCATGGTCTGGTTGAAGCCACGGATGACGTCGACAGCCGACAACCTGGCGCCAGACTCACCCCATTTGAAAATGTAGGGCAGCACCTTTGCCTGTTCGGCGGGCGTCAGCTTCGACAGATCATCCCACATCCGTGCACGCCAAAAGTTGTCGAGGCCGTCGAGCATCTCGCGCGTGAGTATGCCGTCGACTTCGGTGACGACCGCGCCGGCGGACTCGAACGCTTTCGCCGCTTTCACCGCGACCTCGCGCACCGGTTTCTCCAGCGCCTGGCCCACGCCGGGATCGAGCATCAATCCGATGCGGAGTTTGCGCGGAGACTTCTCCAGCCCCTTCCAGTTGAGGGGCTCGGCGGGCAGGCTCATGCCGTCGCGCCGGTCGGGTTTTGCGATCACGCTCATCATCAGCGCGCAATCATCGACCGTGCGGGTCATCGGCCCCGCGACGCGGCCGACATAGGCGGGGTCGATCGGCACGCGGCCGAAACTCGGCTTGAAACCGACGAGGCCGCACCAGCCCGCGGGCAGGCGGACCGAGCCGCCGATATCGGTGCCGAGATGCAGCGGGCCATAGCCAGCCGCCGCCGCGGCGCCTGCACCCGCGCTGGAGCCGCCGGGATTCTTGGAGAGGTCCCAGGGATTGCGCGCGAGCGCATGGAAGCTGGAGAGCCCCGAGGACAGCATGCCGTAATCGGGCATAGTGGTTTTTGCGAAGATGATCGCACCGGCTTCGCGCAGGCGCGCGGCGGGAGGCGCGTCCTTCTCGGCCGGCGTGAGCTTGACGCTCGCAGCCCCCAGCGGCACCGGCACGCCTTTGGTCGCGATGTTGTCCTTCACCGTCACAGGCACGCCGTCGAGCGGGCCGGACGGCTCGCCGCCGGTCCAGCGCGCGGTCGAGGCCTTCGCGGCCTCGACCGCGCCATCGGGATCGAATGCATAGAGCGCCCTGAGGTGGGGCTCCCACGCTGCGACGTGCGCGAGCACGTCCTCCAGCACCTCGCTCGGCGAGAACTGCTTGGCGCGATAGCCCGCGATCAGATCGACCGCGGAAAGATCGTGCAGCGAGGTAACCGCCTCTTCGACGCTCTTTTTATGCATTGCTACCTGCCGGCATACGGGTCTCGATGATCCGGGCGAACATGCTGGCACCGATCGGCAGGATCTTGTCGTCGAGCACGAAGCCGGGATTGTGCACGGGCACCGAGCCGTCGTGGCCGACCCAGAAATAGGCGCCGGGAATGGTTTGCAGCATGTCGGCAAAATCCTCGCTGCCCATCTTCGGCTGGGCACGGGTAATCACCTTGGCCGGATCGATGACGGTGCGCGCGACCTCCTCGACCACCTTGGACTGCTCGACCTGGTTGACCAGCACGCCGAAAGTGTCACGGATGTCGGCTTCGATCTCGCACTGGAAGGCGGCAGCCATGCCGGCGCAGATCGTGCGGATGCGTTCGCTGATCAGGGCGCGCACTTCATTCGAGAAGGTGCGGATGGTGCCGCAGAGATGGGCTTCGCCAGGGATGACATTGTAGGCGGAACCGGCGTGAATCTGCGTGATCGAGATGACGGCGGCCTGCAGCGGCTCGACGTTGCGGCTGACGATGGTCTGGATCGCCTGCGCCAACGTGGTTGCGATGATCACCGCGTCCTTGGAGCGTTCGGGCATCGCGCCATGCGCGCCGTAGCCGGTGATGCGGAGGTCGAAGAAGTCGGCGCTGGCCATCGCGGGGCCGGGCAGAATCGCGATCTCGCCGTGGTTGAGGTCGGGCGCGTTGTGCAGGCCATAGAGCTCGTCGCAGGGAAATTTCTCGAACAAGCCGTCCTTGATCATAGCGCGGGCGCCGCCAAGGCCTTCCTCGGCCGGCTGGAAGATCAGGTGCACGGTGCCGTCGAAGTTTTTGGTCTCGGCGAGGTAGCGTGCGGTGCCGAGCAGCATGGTGGTGTGGCCGTCATGGCCGCAGCCGTGGAAGCGGCCGGGGATTTTTGAACTCCATTTCAGATTGGTGTTCTCCTCCATCGGCAGCGCGTCCATGTCGGCGCGCAGGCCGATGCGCTTGCCGCCCGAACCCTTGCCCTTGATGACGCCGATCACGCCGGTGCCGCCGAGACCGCGATGCACC
The DNA here is from genome assembly GCF_029846695.2 of Bradyrhizobium nivariense. Taxonomy (NCBI): domain Bacteria; kingdom Pseudomonadati; phylum Pseudomonadota; class Alphaproteobacteria; order Hyphomicrobiales; family Nitrobacteraceae; genus Bradyrhizobium; species Bradyrhizobium nivariense. The sequence goes on from NZ_JARWCR020000070.1 coordinate 7,237, forward strand.
TCGATGCCCCAGCTCTTCAGCTTGTCCGCGACGATGCCGGAGGTGCGCACTTCCTCGAAGCCGATCTCTGGATGGGCATGGAGGTCGCGGCGAATGGCGGTGAGTTCGTCGGCGTAGCCGTCGATGCGGTCGATCGTGGGCATGTGTCCTGTCCAGTTAGCGTGGGGAGGGAGTGAAAACCGGGCCGTTCGGCTTGATGCGAATACCCGGCCGCAGGCGCGTCCATGGCAGCGTGGCCGTGTCCGCGGGCATCGCGCCGGGGGCGGCGCAGATCATCAGCTTTTCCGCGATCGGCTCGAAATCGGCGCGGAAGTGCACCGAGCTCTTGTTGACCAAAATCTTCTCTTCGGTCGGCTCGATGCCGACATAGCGGTACATTGCCTGGTCGGCGAGCTGCGCCTTGTGCGAGGAGACGACGACGCGGACGTCGCCGATGCGCAGGCACGCGGACGGGCCCATCTCCATCTCGCGGCCGCCATAGTAAGGGCCGGGCGCGATGAAGCGGCCGTCGGAGAGCTTTTCGACGACGAAGGTCTCGCGATAGGGCTCGTCGCCGGGAATGCCGGACTTGCCGCCGAGCGACAGCGTCACGGTGGCGCCGACGCCAGCCGCATGCGCGGCCTTGGCCGAGCCCGGATCGTAGATCGCGCCGGTGGCGGCGCTGGCCTTGTTGCGCACCAGCGCGCGCAGCATGCCCGTGGTGTCGGAATCGCCGCCGGCGCCGGGATTGTCCTGGGTATCGGCGATGATGATCGGCTTGCTCGCGCTCTTCGAGAGCTCCATCGCATGGCGTACGCCGTCGTCGGGTGACCAGATCTTGCCGTCGAAATCGTCCTCGTGGCTTTCGATCAGTTTTACGATCGCATCCGCGGCGCGGTCGGCGTCGGCTTGCGTCTTGCCGTAGGCGAACACGCTCGGCCCGCAATCGCGGAAATCGGCGGCGGGGAAGCCGGGCGCGAAGGACAGCGTCGGAACCGCATCGCTCTCCAGCGCGGCAAGCTTTTCGTAGATGCCCTTGGTCGGCTGGTCGTTGGTGCACTGCCAGCTGATCGGGATCAGGAACGGCAATTGCCGGAAGGCCTTTGCAAAACGCTTCCTGGTCTTCAGAACCAATGCGAGATGTCGCGCGCAGGCGCGGCCGGTCTCGGCCATGTCGACATGGGGATAGGTGCGGTAGGCGATCAGCGCGTCCGCATGTTCCATCATGTCGGGCGTGACGTTGGCGTGGAGGTCGAGGCTGGTGATCAGCGGAACATCCTTGCCGATGACGCGGCGCACGCGCGCCAGAATCTCGCCTTCGCCGTCGTCGAAATGTTCCGTGACCATCGCGCCGTGCAGGTCGAGATAGACGGCGTCGATCGAGCCGGCGGCTGCGATGCCGTCGACCATCACCTTGACGATGCGCTCGAAGGCATCCCTGGTGACATGCGCCGACGGGCTCGCGCCGCACGCAATCGTCGGAACGAGTTCCCAGCCGTTGGCCTCGGCACTGTCGACGAAACCGGCGAGGCCGACATTGATGTGCCGCATCACCCTCAGCACGTCGGCGCCCTCCGTCATCGCCGGCCAGCCGCCGCCGTGCTGGAAGTCCGCGAAAGTCGCCTTCGTCGGAGCGAAGGTGTTGGTCTCGTGCAGGAAGCCGCCGACGGCGATACGTGTCATTCAATCCAGTCCCACGCAAATGATGCGCGCGACGTTAGCCCTGTGCTTGCGGCGAGAGCAAGCCGGGAAGCAATCGCGCCATGCATGGCGTCAAACCATTTTGGGATTGCTTGCCGCAGCCGCCGTCATTGCGAGCGAAGCGAAGCAATCCAGAATCCCGCCGCGGGGACCTGGAGTACTTCGCTTCGCTCGCAAATGACGAGGGGAGAGACTACGCGTTCGCCGCTACGCCTTCCGACACCGGCCGGAAATTCGCAAAGTCCCAGCCGCGGCCCGGCGCTGCCTCGAGCAAGGCTCTGGTATAAGCTTCCTTCGGATGCGTCAGCACTTCGGCGGCCGGGCCCTGTTCGACGACGCGGCCGTGCTGCATCACCACGACCTCGTCGCAGATTTGCGCTGCGACGCGCAGATCGTGGGTGATGAACAGGATCGCGATGCCGAGCCGCTTCTGAATCTCGTCGAACAGTTCCAGCACCTGCGCCTGCACGGAGACGTCGAGGGCGGAGACCGCCTCGTCCGCGACCAGCACGTCGGGATCGAGCGCGAGCGCGCGGGCGATCGCAATGCGCTGACGCTGGCCGCCGGAGAACTGGTGCGGATAGCGCGCGACCGCATCGGCGGGCAGGCCGACCAGCTCGAGCAATTCGCGGGCACGCTTCATTGCGTCCGCATGCGACACGCCGTAATTGATCGGGCCTTCCGCGATGCTTTCGCCGACGGTGACGCGCGGGTTGAGCGAGCGGTAGGGGTCCTGGAATACGATCTGGATCTTCTTCCGATGCGGCTGCAACAGCCGCCGCGAGATGTCCGAGATCTCGCGGCCGGAAAGGCGTACGCCGCCGGAGGTCGGGTCGATCAGGCGGACGATGCAGCGCGCCACGGTCGATTTGCCTGAGCCGCTCTCGCCGACGATGCCGAGCGTGCGGCCCTTGCGCAGCGTCAGCGTAACCTTGTCAGCGGCGACAACTTCGCGGCCTTTACCGAAGAACGCGCGCTCGCGGTAGACCTTGCCGAGTTCGTTGGCCTCCAGCACCACCGGTTCCTTGGTCTCAGGCCGTGCCGCGCGCGGCACCAGGCTCGGCACTGCGGAAAGCAGGTTGCGAGTGTACTCCATGGTCGGATTGCGCAGGATGGAATCCAGCGTTCCGGTCTCGACCAGTCGGCCCTGCCGCATCACCGCGACGCGGTCGGCGATTTCAGCGACCACGCCCATGTCATGGGTGATGAACAGCACGGCGGTCCCGTGATCGCGCTGGAGGTCGCGGATCAGGGTCAAAATCTGCTTCTGCGTTGTGACGTCGAGCGCGGTGGTCGGTTCGTCTGCAATGAGCAGCTTCGGTTCGAGCACGAGTGCCATCGCGATCATGATGCGCTGGCGCTGACCGCCGGAGAGGCGGTGCGGGTAGGAGGCAAAGATGCGCTCGACCTCAGGCAGGCGCACCTGGTCCATCATGTCGAGGATGCGCTTCTTCCGCGCCTTCGCATCGAGTTTGGTGTGCGCGCGCAGGACCTCGTCGATCTGGCGGCCAACCGGCATCACCGGATTGAGCGCGGTCATCGGCTCCTGGAAGATCATCGCCATTCGCGTCGCGCGCAGCTGGCGCAGGCGGCGGTCGGTCGCGGTGAGCAGCTCTTCGCCGACCAGCTTGATGCTGCCGCCGGTCGGAACCAGCGTGCCCTTCGGCAGCAGGCCCATCGTGGTGAGCGAGGTCACAGACTTGCCCGAGCCGCTTTCCCCGACGAGACACAGCGTCTCGCGCTCGCGGACCTGGATCGAGATGCCGTCGATGATGTTCGTGCCCTTCGGCTTCTTGCCGACGGAAACGACGAGGTTGCTGATGTCGAGAACGGTGTTGGTCATCACTTCCCCTCCCGCTGCTTCATGCGGGGATCGAGGGCGTCGCGGGCGGCGTCGCCGATCAAATTGATGCTGAGGATCGCGATCGACAGCAACAGACCCGGCCAGAAGATCAGCGTCGGCTTGAGCTGGAAGTACTGACGGCCCTCGGCCATGATGTTGCCCCAGGTCGGCGTTTCCGGCGAGATGCCGGCGCCGAGGAAGGAGAGGATGGCCTCGGTGAGGATTGCGGACGCGCAGACGTAACTGCCCTGCACGATCAGAGGTGCGATCGTGTTCGGCATCAAATGCCGCCACATGATCTTTGGCAGGGATGAGCCGACCGAGATCGCCGCTTCAACATAGGGCTCTTCGCGCGCCGACAACACGACCGAGCGCACCAGGCGTGCCACGCGCGGAACTTCGGGGATCGTGATCGCGATCAGCACGGTCCAGAGGCTGGCGCCGGACAGCGACACCACGGCGATTGCCAGCAGGATGCTCGGCATCGCCATCAGGCCGTCCATGATCCGCATCATGACGGAATCGACCAGCTTGAAGAAGCCGGAGACGAGGCCGATCGCCAGCCCGATGACGATCGACATGATCGCCGACCCGATGCCGATCAGAAGCGAGATGCGTCCGCCATACATGACGCGCGACAGCAGGTCGCGGCCATAGGCGTCGGTGCCGAGCAGGAATTGCGTCGAAGAGGGCTTCAGCCGCTGCGAGGGCGCAAGCTGGATCGGATCATGCGGCGCAATCAACGGCGCCAGGATCGAGATCAGCACGATCAACGCGAGGCAGATGGTCGCTGCCGCGATGATCGGCGTCGAGGTGAGGAATCCGAAGCGCGGCCGCAGCGGCGACGTGATCGGAATGGATGACTGGGGAAGGGTATCGACCGACATTTTTGCTGTTATCCTTGCCTCAGTACCGGATCCGGGGATCGAGCAGCGTGTAGGCGACGTCGATCAGGAGATTGACGACGACATAGATCAACGACGTCAGCAAAATCATCGCCTGGATCACCGGATAGTCGCGCGCCAGCACCGCATCCACTGTGAGGCGGCCGATGCCGGGGATGTTGAACACGCTCTCGGTGACGACGACGCCGGAGATCAATAGCGCAAAGCCGGTACCGATCACCGTGATCACGGGCACGGCGGCGTTGCGCAGCGCGTGCCGCATCATCACGGCGACCTCGTTGATGCCCTTTGCGCGCGCGGTGCGGACGTAGTCCTCACCGAGCACGTCGAGCATCGCCGCGCGCGTCATGCGCGCGATCAGCGCGATGTAGATGAAGGACAGCGCGCAGGTCGGCAGGATGATGCGCTCGAAGAACTGCCCAAAACCGTTCGAGATGCTGCGGAAGCCCTGCACCGGCACCCAGCGCAGGTCGATGGCGAAGACCTCGATCAGGACATAGCCGACCACGAACACCGGTACCGAGAAGCCGAGCACCGACAGGCCCATCACGAAGCGGTCGATCCAGGTGCCGTGCTTCCACGCCGCGATGACGCCCAGGGGAACAGCGACGATGACGGCGAGAATGATGGTCGACAGCGCGATCGAGATCGACGGTTCGACGCGCTGGCCGATCATCTTCATCACCGGAAGGTTGGAGATGAGTGAAGTTCCGAGATCGCCGTGCAGCAGCTTGTTCAGCCAGGTGATGAACTGCACGATCAGCGGCTCGTTGAGACCGAGCGAGGTGCGGATGCGCTCCAGCCGTTCCGGGGTGGCATTGTCGCCGGCGAGAATCGCGGCGGGATCGCCCGGGGTGAGGCGGAGCAGGAGGAACACGAACAGCGCCACCACGCCCATCACGGGCGCGGCGGCGAAAATTCGGCGAAGGAGATATCCGAGCAAATTGGATCCCGTCAGATTAGAGTCAAATCAGAGGCAGCGGCTGCAGCCTGGGTTCTGCCATCAGCCTAACATTTCAGCAATTCCCGTGCCATCCGGGCCACAGTTTTTGCAGTGCGGTCACCCTGTTTTGGTGAGCGGGCTCGGTTTTTTGGTGAGCTGGCGCGCGTTGTCACTCCAGAGTTGCGAGCAGCCCCGCCATCAGCCGGCCCCGTTCGACCAGGCTCTCGACCTCGATATACTCTTCGAGCGTGTGGCCATTGCCGCCACGCACGCCCAGGCCGTCGAGAGTCGGGATTCCCATCGCGCCCGTGAAATTGCCGTCGGAGCCGCCGCCGGCGCTGGCATGCGGCAATTCGGAACCGAGCGCCTTGGCGATCCCGCGCGCCTTTTCATACAGCGCCATGGTGCCGGCATCGGGCTCCCACACCGGACGTGTCACGCCGCGCGTCACCTTGAAGGCGACATCATTGCTCGTACCGGAGAGCGCCAGCATCCCCTCGACGCCGCGATCGAGGTCGGCCTGGCGCTTGGCCATCGAAAGCGCTTCGCCGGTGGCGGTCGTGGCAACGCAATTGACCCATTGCCCTCCTTGCACCACGCCGACCGAAAAGGTGCAGTTCTCGCTCGTCATCGCGTCGATAGCGAGGATCTGCCGCGCCATTTCGCGGATCGCCGAGCGGCCCGCCGACAAGGTCGCGCCGGCGTGGCTCGGCCGCCCGGTCGCCTCGAGGTTGAAGCGTGCGATGGCGTAACGTCCGGTGGTAACGCCGTTGTCGGCGCGCCCCGGCTCGGGCACCAGCACGTATTTGTTGCGCGCGGCTTCCGCCTCGATGACATCGCGCGTCGAGGGTGTGCCGACTTCCTCGTCGGGCGTGAACAGCACGGTGATCGGCAGCGGTGTGGTGAACGAGGCGCGGGCCAGTTGGCGGATCGCTTCCAGCGAAAGATAATTGCCGCCCTTCATGTCGTAGATGCCGGGTCCATAGCACTTGCTGCCCTCGCGCCGCCATTTCAGCTTCTCGATGGTGCCCATGGGATGGACGGTATCCATGTGTCCGGCAATCAGGATGCCCGGCTCGCCCTGCTTCGGATGCGGAAAGCGCGCGCGGATCACGCCACCAAAGCCCTGGCGACCGGCGATGCGCTCGATCGTCGCACCCATGATCGCCATCTCCCGCGCGGCGATATCGAGCATGCGGTTCACGGCGCCCGCGTCCCAGGTCGGGCTTTCGCATTCCACCCAACCGCGCAGGCCCTGGAGCATCGCCTCGGAATCGAAGGGGAGATTGGCTGGATTCATCTCAATGTCTCTCGAGCTTCGGAAGATGGAACGCGCATTGCATTGGCGGGCAGGACAAGCGGAGAGTGTTGTAGAGCCAAACCGATCCTTGTGGAGCCCGTGCGCGCGCCGCTTGGGCTTGCAGCGAAACCGGATTGACGCGCTCGGCACTGTCTGCAAGTCTCGAAAAGATAAAGGCATTGCATGAGGTTAGTTCGCCTAAAGAACGAACCGGATGCTCAACCAATAACCTGCCTTTGAACAGTTTCACGTCAGGAGAGACTTTTTATGTTCCAGTTGATGCGCCGGGGGCCTCGCGCGTTCGCCTCCAAACTTGCGCTGTCGGTCGTCGCGCTTTCGACCGCGCTGGCCTCGCCGGTGCTTGCGGCCGGCAAGACCATCACGGCGGTGATGCATTCGGATCTGCGCATCATCGATCCGATCTTCACCACGGCCTACATCACGCGTGACCATGGCTACATGATCTACGACACGCTGGTGGCGCCCGATTCGAACTTCAAGATCCAGCCGCAGATGGCGGACTGGAAGATCTCCGACGACAAGCTCGTCTACACCTTCACGTTGCGCGACGGCCTGAAGTGGCATGACGGTGCGCCAGTGACGGCGGAAGACTGCGTCGCCTCGCTCAAGCGCTGGGCCGCGGTCGACGGCATGGGTCAGAAGCTGTTGGACTTCACCGCGAGCATCGAGGCGACCGATGCCAAGACCATCACGCTGAAGCTGAAGGAGCCCTACGGCCTCGTGCTCGATTCGATCGGCAAGCCGTCTTCCCGCGTTGCCTTCATGATGCCGAAGCGCCTCGCCGAGACGCCGCCGGACAAGCAGATCCCCGAGCAGATCGGCTCGGGTCCTTTCAAGTTCGTGCAGTCGGAATTCCAGCCGGGCGTGAAGGCGGTCTACGTCAAGAACACCGACTACGTGCCGCGCAAGGAGCCGTCGAGCTGGACCTCCGGCGGCAAGGTGGTGAAGGTCGACCGCGTCGAATGGATCACCATGCCGGACTCGCAGACCGCGGTGAACGCGCTGCAGTCAGGCGACATCGATTTCATGGAGAACCTGCCCTACGACATGCTGCCGTTGCTGGAGGCGAACAAGGAGATCACGATCGAGGTCTCGAACAAGTTCGGTTTCCAGACGCTCGGCCGGATGAACTTCCTTCATCCGCCGTTCGATAATGTCAAAGTGCGCCGCGCTGCCTTTCTGGCGATAAACCAGAAGGACGTTCTCGACGCGCTGGTCGGCAACGCCAAATATCAGAAGATCTGTGGCGCCTTCTTCGTGTGCGATACGCCGTTCGCGACCGAGGTTGGCGCGGAGACCCTGGTGAAGGGCAGCGGCATGGCCGAAGCCAAGAAGGCGCTCGCCGAGTCCGGCTATGACGGCACTCCGATCGTGATCATGGCGCCTGGCGACGTCACGACGCTGAAGGCGCAGCCGATCGTGGCGGCTCAGTTGCTGCGCGAGGCCGGCTTCAAGGTCGACCTGCAAGCGACCGATTGGCAGACGGTGGTGAGCCGCCGCGCCAGCCAGAAGCCGCCGAAGGAGGGCGGCTGGAATATGTTCTTCACCAACTGGGTCGCGGCCGATGTCTCCAACCCGATCGCCAATCTCTCGATCGGCGGCCAGGGCAAGAAGGGCTGGTTCGGCTGGGCGGAGAACGCGAAGATCGAAAAGCTCAAGGATGACTTCGTTCGCGCCGCCTCGCTCGACGATCAGAAGAAGATCGCCGCCGAGATCCAGAAGGAAGCCTATGAGCAGGTGATCTACATTCCGCTGGGACAGTATCTCCTGCCGAGCGGCTGGCGCAAATCGCTGAGCGGTGTGCTCGACGGTCCCGCGACTCCGCTGTTCTGGAACGTCGACAAGTCGGAATAGGGCGAGGGCACTTCGTCGGCACCTTCGTCCGGATCATCATGCGGCGCCGCTGTCATCAGCGGCGCCGTTGTCGTTTGTCGATCTTGGTCGGTGCCGATCTTGGTCTTTTGTCGACCTTGCGCTGGCCGGGAGGGCGGACGCTTTCAATCTTTTCCAGTTTCCAATCATTGCTATTTGTTTCTATCCTGAACTAGATGTGTCGTCCTCGCGCATCACCTTCATTCCTCCATTTGATTCCAGTGCCGATCGATTTTGCATTCCAGGCGAGGGCCGAACGGTCCGATCGCACGCCGGCGCGATGGCGCCGGCCGTTCCTGCGTTGGCTCGATGGTGTCGAGACGGGCTGGGCCGTGCCGCTTCTCATCGCCTGTTTCGTTGCGATCTGGACGCTCTATCTGGCCGTCGCCTATGCCGGCAGCGGCCTGCACCCTGATACGCTGGAGGCCTGGACGCTGGGGCGGCATTTCGCTTGGGGCTATGACAAGCATCCGCCATTGACCGGCTGGGTTGCCGCGAGCTGGACCTCCGTCTTTCCGCTCGGCGACTGGTCACTGCAATTGATGGCGATGGCCAATGCAGGGCTTGCGCTGGTCTTTGTCGATCTGGTCGCGCGTCAATTCGTGACCGGGCACAAGCGAATCCTGGTGCTCTTGCTCCTGATGCTGACGCCGGCCTATCAATTCCACGCCCAGCGCTTCAACGCCAATGCTGTGCTGCTCGCGACGTGGCCGCTTGCGACCTGGTGCTTCCTGCGCGCGTTCGAGACGCGCGCGCCGCTGTGGGCGGTCGCAGTCGGATGCACGACGGCGCTGGCAATGGTCGGCAAATATTATTCGATCTTCCTGGTCGCGAGCTTCGCATTTGCCGCGCTGGCGCATCCGGCGCGACGCGCTTATTTCACGTCGGCTTCGCCCTGGATCTCGGTCGTCGTCGGGCTTACGGCGCTGTCACCGCATCTTTATTGGCTCGCGACGACGGGAGCATCGACCTTCACCTATGCGCTGAACCATGCCAACGGCAACGCTGCGAACTCGCTCGGTGAGGCCAGGAACTTCCTGCTGGGGCTGGCGGCGGCTATGAGTGTGTCGGCCGTGCTCTGGGTCTTGATCGCCGGCACGCGGCTGAAGCAGTTTCCGGCCGACTTCGCGGCGATGAATCCGGGCCTGAGGCTTCTCTTCTACGTTGCCATCGGCACGATTGCGCTACCGGTCCTGATCTCGCTGGTGATCGGCACCGATCTGCCGTCGCTGTGGGCGTTGCAGGGGTTGTTCCTGTTCGCCGTTCTCGTGGTCTGCGGCACGAGTTACCCAATCGAGCGCTTCTACACCGTCAACCTCACCGTGATCGTGGCCGGCGTCGCGCTCGCGGCCGTCCTGGTCGCTGCGCCGATCCATGCCGTCTATCGCAACGATCACGGTTACGAGGAGGGGCGGAATCTCTACGCGCAGGCGGCCAGCGAATTGACCCGCGAGTGGCGCGAACTGACCGGCGAGCCGCTCGTCGCCGTCAGCGGCGACGATTCGCTGGCCTTCGCGACGGCGTTCTACAGCCCGGACCACCCGCACTACGTGCGACCATTCGCGGATCAAGATGCCTGGAGCTTGCCGCGCAAGACGACGCTGGACCGCGGCTGGGCCGCGCTCTGTTTCCGCGGTCAGGATTATTGCAGCCGGTGGATGGAGTGGGCGTCCGGGCGCGCCGGGCACTTCGTCAGGCGCGAGTTCACCGTGCAGGCGCAGCTGTGGGGCCGGCCGGGTCTCACGCGGGAAGTGATTGTGATGATGGTGCCACCCCGTCGAACGCCCGAGAGCGCCGCTGACGATTTCAGCGCCAGCAGGCGCGCGGCGGAATAGGCGTTCCGCTCAGCAGTGGCTGTCGCGGACCCGCTCGAGCCCTTCGCTCGCGAATGGAACGGTGGAGGTGGCCTTCTCGGCGTCGGCGCTCGACGGTGTGCGTTCCGTTTTCGCCTGCTCCGCGGCGTCGTGGTCTTTACGGTGTTCCGATTCCATTGAAGCGCCTTTTCAGATTGTTGCAGTACAACATCGAGAGCGCCGTGAAGTTCCTCACGCGCTGGGGCGATGATGCGGCTTGAACAGCCGTCCCTTTTCCACCACCAGCACGATCGCAAGCGCAGCGAGTGACGACACGAAGAAGCCGACCGAGAACGGCAGCAGCGTGCCGTCGAAGCTTTGCCCGATCGCCATGCCGACGAGGATGCCGATCAACGTCGTTATCGAGCCGTAGAGCGAGGACGCCGTGCCGGCGATGTGGCCCTGCGGCTCCATGGCGAGTGCGGTGAAGTTGGCGACCATCATGCCGAAGGAGAACATCATGAGGGCCGAGAGCACCATGAACAGCGGAAGCGGCAGCGCGCCGAGGCTTTCCGTCAGCAGCATTACGCCCGCCACCGCGGTGTAGAGCGTCAGTGCCCCATGTGAGATCACGCGCATCCCGAGGGTCCCGACGAATCTCGCGTTGAGAAAGCCGGCAATGGCGGTGCCGGCCGCGATCGCGGCGAAGGCGAGCGGAAAATAATGGCCGAGGTGATAGATGCCGGTGAAGACCTGCTGGGCCGAGAATACGTAGGCGAACAGCGCACCCATGACGCTACCAGCGGCGAGCGCGTAGCCGATGGTTTGGCGATGGGTCACGGTCTGCCAGTAGGCCGTGAGCACGTCGGCCGGCGCAAGCGACCTGCGTTCGCTCTCAGGCAAGGTCTCCGGCAGCCGCAGCACGGACCATGCGAGCGCGAGCAGACCGTAGAGCATCAGCACGACGAAGATGCCGCGCCATTGCGTCACCAGCAGCACCGCCTGTCCGAAGGAGGGCGCGATCACGGGGACGGCGATGAATATCATCATCGCAAGCGACATCACGCTCGCCATGCGGCGGCCTACGTAACAGTCGCGCACGATCGAGGTCGCGATCACGCGCGTCGCCGAGGTGCCGAAGCCCTGCAGTGCGCGCGCCAGCAGCAGCGTCTCGAACGACGGCGCGGCAATCGCCAGCACGCTCGCCACCGCGTAGACCGCCATCCCGCCGAGCAGCACCGGACGGCGACCGAAGCGGTCCGACAGCGGACCCATGACGAACTGGCCTGCGCCAAAGCCGATCAGGAAGGTCGACAGCACCAGCTGAAGATGGTTGGCGGCGGGGATATGGAAAGCTGCCCCGATATTGGGCAGCGCCGGGAGCATCATGTCCATCGCAAGCGGATTCAGCGCCATGATGGACGCGATCACGATGACGAATTCGGGGAAACCCATGGGCCGGTGTCCCGCGGACACCCAATCGTCGGCATTGACGTCGGACAAGAAGCTCACCTCTGATATGGGTCTTCTACTTATCGTCCATGCTGCGGCGCACAAGGCATGTTTCGAGATGGCTGACAGGCGGAGCAGGGCCGGACAAGAATTGGTGAGCGCACTGTTCGCGGGCGAAGCCGCGTAGCGCGGCTGTTAGGCAGTCCCGGCGGCACCAGCTTGCTTCGGCGATGTGCCGACGCGTTGCTCCGCCGGACCATCGGCGCAGCTCTCGTGGTGCGGGCAGCCGGGGTCGAACCGGCACAGCGCTTGCGCGCCGAGGGATTTTAAGTCCCTTGCGTCTACCAATTCCGCCATGCCCGCTTGATCCAACGAGATCAATCACTTAAGTCCCTTGCCGGCCGTCTGGAATTGGCGCTTGGTGGGCCGGAGGGGCGGTTCTTCCTTAAGCGAGCCGGCCGCACAAGGCAAAGCCTCAATCCGGACATCCGTTGCTGCTTTAGGCATTCTCAATCCACGGGGACTATTCATCCGGCATGCCTGTTTCGTTTCTCTCTCGCTGTCGCCCTGTGCGCACGCTGCTTCCGCTGAGCTTGCTCTGTGCGGCGCTCGGCGGCTGCGCGAGCGTCAGCGACACCATCAGCCCGGCCTTCGTCGATCCGGCCCGCTATGACCTCTGGGATTGCAAGCAACTCGCACCCGAGCGCAAAAATCTCGTCAATCGCGTCGCGGATCTCGAGCGGCTGATGGCCAAGGCCGAGACCGGGGCGGGCGGCGCCGTGGTGGTCGAGCTCGCCTATCGCAACGACTACATCGCCACGCGGGGACAGCAGAAGCTGATGGAGGAGACCTGGCGCAAGAACAGGTGCCGCGAGAGCGATATGGCGGCGGCTGAGCCGCCCGCTAAGCCGGCGGCTCCGCCCGCACCGGCAGTTGCCGCCAAGCCGTCCAGGCCGAAGTCAGGCGGCGCCGTCAACTGATGCGCTACGCCCGCCAGTCGTGGATCCAGTCCTGCCGCGCCAGCATGCGGTCCGGGCCGAGCGCGCGGATAGCAAGATCGCGTGCGAACGCGAGCGGCCCGCTGAAATGATAGATGCGGCCCTGCTGCCGCGCGGTCCGCTGCACCCGCCGCACGCGCGCCTGGCGCGTACGGCCGTATTGTCTCAGCGCAGCCGTGATGCCCGCGGTGCTCTCGGCGGCCTCAAGGCTCAAATGCTGCGCGAGCACGGCGGCATCCTCGATCGCCATGCCGGCACCCTGGGCCGCAAACGGCAGCATCGCATGCACGGCGTCGCCGAGCAGTGCGACCGGACCTTTGCTCCAGGGACAGTCGTCAGGCACGCCGAACAGCGCCCATTTCCGCCAGCTATCGACCGTGGCGAGCATCATGCGCGCCGGTGGCGGCCAGCGTGGCGCAGCGAAGGCGTCCATCACCTCGCGGGGATCGCCGGGCGTGCTCCAGCCCGGCCTGTTCCAGGTGCCCGGCAGCACCGCGACCACGTTGATCTGGCGTCCGCCCGCGATCGGGTAGGCGACGAGATGGGCGTTCGGACCCATCCAGAGCTGGATCCGGCGCGCGGTGTAATCCTTCGGCAGTTGCGTGGCATCGAGCGTGCCGCGCCAGGCGATCAACCCGGAGAAGCGCGGCTGCACCTCGGGAAACAGATGCTGGCGCACCGTCGACCAGATGCCGTCGGCGCCGATCAGCGCACTGGCGAGATCGCTGCGGCGGATCGTGCCGCTGCGGTGGACGACGGTCAGCCCCTTGGCGTGAGGCGCGACGTCTTCGAAGGTCGCGCCGAGTTTCAGGTCGATGTCAGGATGGTCGGAGACTGCGCCGGCGAGGGCGGATTGCAGGTCGGCGCGGTGCACCACCCAATAGGGAGCGCCGGCGCGCGCCGTGGCGGCTTCTCCCAGCGGCATGCGCAAAAGCTCGCCACCGGCCCGCGCGCTCATGATCGAGACCGCCTCCGGGATCACGGCGCGCAGCTTGAGGCGCTCGCTGAGGCCGAGCTCGACCAGCACGCGGCTGGCATTGGGGGAGAGTTGCAGACCGGCGCCGACTTCCTCGAGCCGCTCGGCCTTTTCCAGTACGACGATGCGGAAGCCGCGGGCCGCGAGCGCAAGCGCACCCGTCAGTCCACCTATGCCGGCACCGGCGATGACAATCGTTCGGGAGAGCGCCACCCCTGACCGATGGACGCGGTCAGGCCACCTTGTCCTTCAGGACGCATTCCGGCGGACGGGCTTCGCCCGCCTTCAGGTCGGCGGCGAAGCGGTACAGCGTGGAGCAGTAGGGGCAGATGATCTCGTTGTCGTTGCCGAGGTCGAGGAAGACGTGCGGATGATCGAACGGAGGATTGGCGCCCACGCACATGAACTCTTGCGAGCCGATCTCGATGACGGGGACACCGGCATCGTTATGGAAGTGCGGGACGACATGGTCGGACATCGTAACTCATCCTGGAGTGGCAATGGCGGCAGATACTATCAGAACTGACGCGGCATTATTGAGGCGCCGCGGACCATACTGGTGGGTGCAGATGATTGCTAGTCCAGCGGAACCGAAAGCTCCGCAATTGCCCCATGCTCGTTTGCTCATGCAAATTCGACACAATCTTGCGGCCTGAGAGAAGCCCTTCTTTCGTCGGGGACGTTGTGTCGCAATTTTGGCATACTATGTCTGTTGACGAGCGTAATTGCGACGAAAGACGAACCGTCAGGCGTCAACGATCTCAGGACCGTCCAGGCTTTCCGCATGAAGTGGCTGCGAATCAGCACAGCGTTGACCGGTATCGCGGCATGCAGCTTCATGCTCGCGCAGGTAGCGCCGCATGCCCGCGAGGCCGGCGCGATTCTGGCCGTCCAGGACGATCCCGCCGCGCTCTCCGACATCAAGCTCGACGCGCTGCTGCGGCACAACGATCGCCTCATTCAGGACAACATCGAGGCTGCGCTCGCATCGGGCGATGCCGATCTCGCCGACAGTTTTGTCGCGCTGGCGCGCGACCGCAACATCGCGCTGCCTGACGATCTCCTGAGCCGTGTCAGCGACGCGGTCAAAGCCGAAAATTCCACCTCGCATTTCGCAAAACGGTTTGCCACCGGCCTCGTCACCGGCAACGCGGACGATGTTGCGAGCCTGTCGGGAACCGTGGCCGGCGATCTCTTCGTGATCGGCGATATCAGGGACGTCGTGCGCGAGGGCAAGCACCTCGCCATGGGCGAGGAGACCGATCGCCTGGTGCTCGGCCTTGCGACTGCGGGACTTGCGGTGACGGCCGTGACTTACGTCTCGGTTGGCGGCGCCGCGCCGGTGCGCGCCGGACTGACGCTGGTGAAGGATGCTCGCAAGGTGGGACGGCTCGGCGAAGGGCTCGCGGTGTGGGCCGGCCGGTCCGCGCGCGAGGTGGTCGACGCGCCGATGCTTCAGAATGCGGTCGCAAAGGGTTCGGTGTTCCGTCCGGGCGAGACCGTCAGCGCGATCAAGGCCGCGTTCCGCGTCGAGAAGGCCGGGGCGCTGGTTCGGCTCGGCAAGGACGTCACGCGTGTCGTCGAGAAGACCGGCACGCGCGGCGCGATGGATAGCTTACGCATCGCCGAAGGTCCCAAGGACGTCGCACGCGCGGCGCGGCTCGCGGAAGCGCAGGGCGGCAAGACGCGCGCGATCATGAAGCTGCTCGGCCGCGGCGCGCTGCTGCTGATCGGCGGTGCGTTCGATCTCGCGCTCTGGCTGTTCGGTGCGGCCCTGACGCTGTTCGGCCTGTTGTCTTCGATCAAGGCGACGACGGAGCGCCTGACCCAGGCCTGGTGCGATCGCAGACGGGCGCGGCGACTTCGCCGGGCCCGGATCGCGGCCGAAGCCGCTCTGGCAAGCGCTGCCGTCACGGCCTAAGATCGACCTCTTCCCCTCAAGATTGCGGAACTGATGATGCCGAGCTTTCACAACGGCGCCGTTGAAATTGCCTATCTCGACGAAGGCGAGGGCGATCCGATCATCCTGGTGCACGGCTTTGCCTCCAGCAAGAACGTGAACTGGGTCTATCCGACCTGGGTCTCGGAACTGCGCAAGAACGGCCGCCGCGTCGTTGCGCTCGACAATCGCGGCCATGGCGAAAGCGCAAAGCTCTACGAGCCCGCGCAGTACTCGATCCCGACCATGGCCGGCGACGTGCTCGCGCTGATGGATCACCTCGCCATCCCGCAGGCCGATCTCATGGGTTATTCGATGGGCGGACGGATGACGGCCTGGCTCTCCCTCAACGAGCCGCAGCGCCTGCGTTCGGCAATCCTGGGCGGCATCGGTATCGGCGGCCTGATCGAGGGCTCGGGGCCGGGCGAGAACGTGGCGAAGGCGCTGGAAGCGCCTTCTCTCGACGACGTCTCCGATCCCGTCGGGCGCACCTTTCGCGCGTTCGCCGATCAGACCCGTTCCGACCGCAAGGCGCTGGCCGCCTGCCTGCGCGGCACGCGCGATCTCATGACGAAGGATGAAGCCGCGCGCATCGATGTGCCCGTGCTGATCGCGGTCGGCAGTACCGACGACGTCGCGGGCTCCGCCAGCGCACTCGGTGCCATCATCCCGGGCTCGGAAGTGCTCGACATTCCGAACCGCGATCACATGCGCGCGGTCGGCGACAAGGTCTACAAAACCGGCGTGCTCGATTTCCTGTCACGCCGCGGCTGAAATCTCGTCCGCCGGTTCGTCGTCGCTCAAGCGCCGCGCCAGAGCCATCAGCACCACGAAGGTGCCGACCCATACCATCCGCGCGCCATAGCGGTCGTGTGGGCCCGAGATCACGCCGCAGATGAAGGCGTTGCCGACCAGCGCCAGCACGACGGTTGCTGCCAGCAGTGTCAGATCGTCGAGCCGGCGATTCCTGAGCGAAAGCGCGAGCAGCACGACCAGCGCCAGCATCGAGGCCAGCGCGACGGGAACGTGCAGCCGGTTGACGTCGTCGAAATTGACTGCCCAGTGCTGCTGGCGCGCCGCGCGCATCGGCGCGACCTGCGCGGGGATGTAGCGCTCGATGATGCCATAGGTGTGCGGGATCCAGCCATTGGTGCCTTCGCCCGTCGCCACATGCAGCAATTGCCGGCCGATGGCTCTCAGGGCTGCGCCGGCCTGCCACGCCGGATAGTCGGCGAGCGAATGCACGACAATGTAGCCCATCTCGTCGTTCATGCCTTCGAAGCGGCCGAGCGTGTTGAACATGCTCTTGCCCCACAGGAACTCGTCGGCGCTGGCCGGCAGCTCATTGCGATACGGACAGAGCTTGAAGGTTTCGCGCGCGCAGTGATCGCCAAGATAACGCGCGACGATGCCGTCCTGCATCATGCGACCGAACGCAACGCCGTAGCCGCCGGGCGTCCAGGCCCATTTGCCAGACAAGGCATGGTTCGCCGACACCAGCATCAGGCCGCCGGCGACGATCGTCATGCTCGCTTGGGCCAATCCGGCGATCGGAAGCCGGCGCCCCAGCAACGGTCGCGCCATCCAGCCCGCGATGCAGAGCCCGAGCAGCACGCCGAGCGTGGCGCTGTGGGTTGCGGCGGCAAAGGCGGTGAAGACGAACAGCGAGATTTTTTCGAGCACCGAGGTCCGCTGTCCACCGACGACCAGGAGGAACAGCGACAGCACCCCCAATCCGGCAAAGATGTCGGTGAGCAGCATGCTGGCGAGCCAGGGTAGCGCGGTCGACAGGATCAGGAGCAGGCTGATCGCGACGAAGCGGAACGTCTGCATCAGGCCGAGCACGCGCAAGGTGAGCTGCAACAGCCACAGCGTCGCCACCGACTGGACCGCGAGGTTGATCCAGAAACCAAAACTCTCGCCATAATGCAGGTAGAGGCCGAACACGGCGGAGCGGCTCGGGACAAGATAGCCCTCGTACCAGCGTGCGAGATAGCCGCCGGTATCCCATTGCAACAGCGGATAGCCGTTCCAGAACGCCGGCGCGATCATCAGGAGCGGCAGAGCCACCGCGGCCAGCCGCAGCCAAAATGAGCCCGCGGCGCCTGCGCGCAAATGATCGGTGGTGCTGGTCAAATCCGCTCCGTCCTCGCCCGGACCATGCCCGCAATTACCGTTGAGGCGGAATTCACCAATAGTTTGACGCCGCCCGGCTTGAATTTGGCAAAACCCTGACCATTTTGAGCCGACCTTGCCGCTTGGGGGCGTCGGAAGAAACTGTTGTGATTCAACGCGTTGGCGTGCTTTCGCGGGGCAACGCACTGTTCGCTCTCAGGCAAGCCCGTCAGGACTTTGTCGCCTAGACTGTGTTATAGAGCCAGCAAAACGAGCCAATTCGAAAGAGCAGATCTCATGGCAGTGCATCAGGTCAATCCGGGAGGAAAGCTCGCAACGCTTGATCCGATCTGGGAGCGGATCCGCGGCGAAGCGGAGGACATCGTCCACCGCGAACCGGAGCTTGCGACCTTCATCTATTCGACAGTGCTGCATCACAGCCGCCTGGAAGATGCGGTGATCCATCGGGTCGCCGACCGGCTCGATCACTCCGCGCTGTCCGGCGATCTCGTGCGCCAGACCTATGACGAGGCGCTGCGCGACGATCCCGATCTCGGCAACGCCTTCCGCGCCGATCTCGTCGCCGTCTACGACCGCGACCCCGCGACCTCGCGCTTCATCGATCCCTTGCTCTATTTCAAGGGCTTTCACGCCATCCAGACCCACCGCCTGGCGCATTGGCTCTATCTGAAGGGCCGCAAGGATTTTGCGTATTATCTCCAGAGCCGGGCGTCTGCGGTGTTCCAGACCGACATCAATCCCGCCGCGCGCATCGGCCGCGGCATCTTCCTCGATCACGCCACCGGCTTCGTCTGCGGTGAGACGGCGCTTATCGAGGACGATGTCTCGATCCTGCATGGCGTCACGCTCGGCGGCACCGGCAAGGAGAACGAGGACCGTCATCCGAAAATCCGCCACGGCGTCCTGATCGGCGCCGGCGCAAAGATCCTCGGCAACATCGAGATCGGCCATTGCGCGCGCATCGCGGCGGGCTCGGTCGTGGTCAAGCCGGTGCCGCACAACGTCACCGTCGCGGGCGTGCCCGCCAAGGTCGTCGGCGAAGCCGGCTGCGCCGAGCCGTCGCGCACCATGGATCAGATGATCAACGCCATGGGACTTTGAGATGGGACTCTGAGACGGGGCTTTGAGGTTGCCGGAAGGGCCGGATTTTCCGGCCCTTTCGTCCCCAAATTCTTTGGCAATTCATGCTGGCGGTTCGTCGCGTCTCGTCCTAAAACCCCGCCAACCCAGATTTCGATTGGAGACTTGCCGTGGACGTCAAGGAAGTAAGGAAGCTCGACGCGTATCTGAAACGCGTATTCGGCAATTCCAAGATCCGCGTCGTGCCGCGGCCGAAGAAGGATGATTCCGCCGAGGTCTATATCGGCGAGGAGTTCATCGGCGTGCTCTTCGTCGATGACGAGGACGATGATCGCTCATTCCAGTTCCAGATGGCGATCCTCGAGGACGATCTCGTCGATCAGGAATAATCGTCACCACGAGTATTAGCTCCTTGGCCCGCGCAACTGCGCGGTGAGCCGGTCCATCGCTTCCGCCGCGTCGCGCCATTGCGACAGCCAGCTCCGCGGAAAGCGGAAGGTGAGGTCGGCGCCGCCGACGCGACGTTCGGCGAGGCACATGCCGGGCGTCGCCGCATCGCGCGTGCAGCGCGCGGTCAGCGCGGGACTTGCGGCGGAGTAGAAGTCCTCGCTGCCGTAAGGCGTATCGGCGCGGAACGTCCGCATCGTCAGCCCGTCCGCGGGCATTGCCGCGGCCTGGTCGAGATAGCGCGGATAGATCGTGGCGGTGCGCTGCTCGGGCGAGAGCCCATCGCGATGCGCGGCGATCGACAGGAAGATGCGGTCGATCGGCTGCATCGCCGCATCCACGCTATCGGCGGTGACGTGCTTCGGCGCGCCCGGCGGTTCCAGCGACGGATACAGGAAGTCGAGATCGATCCGTTCCTGCGGGCCTGAGTGGCGCTGGATCTTCATGCGGATCGCAGTCGTCGGCAGGTTGAACAGCGTGCCGCCGACGCTCACCGGCAGCTTGTCCGGGGCGTTTGCGCCGCTCGGGCCCCAGGTCGGCCACAACAAATAGGCGACGAGCGCGACCGCGCACACCGCAGCCGTGCCGCCGAGCACGATCGGGACGACGTGCGCCCGGGTGCGCGTCCGGGGAGACTGAGGGGAGGTTGCCGAAATCACCGTCATGAGCCGCGCGAATGAACCGGAAGTCGGCCGATGGCCGACGAATCAGCGGCGAATATGCCACGCGACGGCGATTTCGCGGAGCGTTCGCCGGCTGCGGGGAAGGGAGAGGGGCCTGCGTGGGATGGCCGGCGGCGTTAACCTTCCCTTAAGGATAATGTAGCGTTAACCGGCACTATTTGTCACAGGAAAGGCTCCGGCGTTGCGTAAGGCGGACCGTTCCGATGACACCTGAAGCTCTCAATACTTTCTTCTCGATCTGCATCGGTTTCGCGCTCGCGGGCGCGCTCGTGAGCGGATACCAGGCGGTCGCGCAGCGGCCCGCCGGCTTCGGCCTGTTGCAGGACGGCGTGGCGCCGAAGACTTTCGCGGCAGTTCCGTTCCTGGTGTTCGCCGCGCCCTTCATCATCATGCGCAACACCCTGGGCGGCATGAAGGTGGAAAGCCGCCGCGTCGAATTCGTGATGATAGCGACCGTCATTGCCGGCTTCTGGAGCATGATGAGCGGCACCTTCTTCCTGATGACGCTGCGCGCGGCCGGCGTTCTGGTCTGATGCGCGCGCTTTAAGGGCTGCCGGCACGGCGGCCCTTTGCGCCAAGGCCTCCGTTTCGCTATGGCTGGGGTTGACGCGACAGGAGACCCTTATGGCGATCTACGAGCTCGACGGGCAGGCGCCCGACCTTCCCGCCGACGGCAATTACTTCATCGCGGAGACCGCCACCGTCATCGGCCGCGTGCGCCTGAAGCCGGGTGCGAGCGTCTGGTTCGGCGCGGTGCTGCGCGGCGACAATGAGTGGATCGAGATCGGCGAGGGCGCCAACGTACAGGACGGCTCGACCTGCCACACCGACCTCGGCTTTCCGCTTCACATCGGCAGCAACTGCACGGTCGGCCACAACGTCATCCTGCACGGCTGCACCATCGAGGAGGGCGCGCTTGTCGGCATGGGCTCGATCGTGATGAACGGCGCCAGGATCGGCCGCAACAGCATCGTCGGCGCCGGCTCCGTCATCACCGAGGGCAAGGAGTTCCCCGAACGGTCCCTGATCATCGGCTCGCCGGCGCGTGTGATCCGCACGCTCGACGACGCCCAGGTGCAGAAGATGGGTAGCGCCGCCAGATTCTATGTCGCCAACGGCCCACGCTTCAAGAACGGCTTGAAGCGGATCGGCTGAGGCACGAGCGGTGCCGGCTCGATCCCAGCATCCCGGCTCTATGCCGTAAAAATACCGGTTGTAACTTTAAGCCTCCGCTAGCGCCGCGACGGTATCGTGGGGCGTTTTCAACCAGGAGGAGTAGCGCCATGGATGCGGCGGCGCTGGGATCCGGGCTCGGCGCCGGAACCAAATTTCTGAAAAAGCTCGTTCGCTTCGTTCGTGGCGTGGATACGCTGAGCGTTGCGGAGAAGGTCTACAGCATTGCGGGCTTTCTCGCGATCGTCACCACCTTCCTGCTGGTGATGTCGATCCAGACCGTCCGCCTGCAGACGACCTACCGCCACATGCACGCCTCCTCGGCGGAGGCCGCGATCAATGTCGGGCGCATCAACACGCTGATCTACGCCATCGTCATGGAATCGCGCGGCATCTACATGTCCTCCGATCGCGGCGCGATGAAGCCGTTCGCTGACGGTCTGGTGCGCCGTAACCGCGAGCTCGCCGAGGCGGTGAAGAGCATGGAGCGGACCGTCGCCGACGACGATGCCGAGCAAGTCTCGAGCTTCCGCCAGCGCATCGCGCAATTCATCGAATTTCGTCGGGAGCTTGTTCGGCGCGGGCTGGAGATCAGTCCGGCCGCGGCGCGCGAATGGGGCGATAACGACGCCAACCGGACGCTACGCAACAAGCTCAACCTCGATCTGGAGGCGCTCGAACGCATCTACAGGCAGCCCGCCAGCGAGGCGGACGAACTTGCCAACGAGAACCGCTATGCCGCGGCTTATTTGTTCGCGCTCGGGCTCGCGGCGCTCATTTTCGCGGGGCTGAACGTCGTCGTGATGCGGGGCTCGGTGGTCGGGGCGCTGGCTGAGATCACGCAAGCGACCGACCGCATTGCCAGCGGCGACGTCAAGAGCGTGGTGCCGCATCGCGGCCGTCACGACGAGATCGGACATCTTGCGCGCGCCGTGCAGAACTTCCGCGACGCGGTGGCGCGCATCTTCGAGCTCGAGGAGCTCGAACTCGGCACCGCGCAGGCGCGCGACGCGGCGATGACCGAGCGCGACAAGTTCAACGACAAGTACCAGGCCAAGAAGTGGCAGCTGTCGGCCGCGATCAACAGCATGCCGCAGGGCCTGATCATGCTCGACGGCAGGGCCAATGTGGTCGCGATGAACTCCAACTACCGCCAGATCTACAATCTGCCGGAGACGATCCAGGCGGGATCGACGCTCGAGGAGATCCTGCAGCATCGGGTCAAGAGCGGGTTGTTCAGCGGCGACGTCGCGAAATATCTGGCGGCGGTTCTCGACCGCATCGCCAGGCGCGAGCCCGCAGCCAACGAGATCGCCTTGAACGACGGCCGCATCATCAGGATCTACGAGCGTCCGATGGATGGCGGCGGCTGGGTCTCGGTGCAGGAAGACGTCACCGAGCTGCGTCAGCGCGAGCGCATTCTCGAGCGGATGGAGCGCTTCCTCGCCACCATCATCGAAAACGTGGCCGAGGGCATCATCGCCAAGGATGCGCGCAACCTGCGTTACGTCTTCGTCAACAAGGCTGCCGAGAAGATGATCGGCATGTCGCGCGGCGAGATCATCGGCAAGACCGCGCGGGAGCTGTTCTCCGCGGAGGCGGCCGAATTGATCGAGCGGCGCGACAAGCAGCTTCTGGCGCAGAAGCAGCAACTCGAGCCGATCGTCGATACCATCGACAATCCCGCGCGCGGGCGCCGCGTGATCTCCGCCCGCCGTGTCCAGATCGGCGGCGCGGGCGAAGAGTCCCACATGTTCGTGACCATGGTCGAGGACCGGACCGAGAAGATGGTGGCGGCCGCATAGCGATCGGCTGCGCCCGGGAGACGAAGCGTCAGCTTCCTTCGGGGGTTCTCGCTTCGATTGCGCTTGCGACCTTCTCGTGTCCGGCGGCCCACAGCGCATGCTCGTCGCTGCCGTCCAGGTAAGGATTGGCCTCAGTCGGAATGTTCTCGCGCGCGGCACGTTCGCCCTCTGCAAAAGGATCGCGATCCGTCATCTGATTTCGCCTGTCTGGTTTGCCTCGTCGAACGCGATCAGTTTGCGCATGATCGTGCCTGCCTTCCCGCTTTCAAGCTGATGCGACGGCATTTGTTCCGGAACCGGTCCTGGCTGCGGCCGTTGACCGGCGAAGGAGAATTTCCGATGGCCAGATCGTCCACAACCCGTTCAATCGAGACCGTCCTCGTGATCTTTGCCCTTGCGGCGATGCCGGCCGTATCGTTCGCGCAGACGACCGGCGGCTCTGCGGGATCGGCGGGAGGCGTCGCCAATTCTCCGGCTCCGCCGCCCGGCACCAACAGTCTGGGTACGGCCCAATCGTCCGGTGCGAATGCCGCCCCCGGGGTCACCACCGGCACCGGCGCAGGTGGGGCGGCTGACGCCACCGTCAACGCCGAGAACCGTATGCTCGACAAGAAGCTCAAGAGCATCTGCCGCGGCTGCTGATCTCGCGCGGAAGTGAGACAGCGTGGCTGTCCGGAATGCCCTAGGGGCGCTAGCTTGGTCCTGCTTTGAGCGTGGAGCGTGTCCACGCGGAGGATCGAGTGATGTTACGCAAGATAATGATGGCGGCGCTGGCCGTCGCGGCAGTCGGACTGTCGGCTCCGCAGGCGGCACAAGCGCGGGGTTTCGGACATGGTAGTGGCGGCTGGGGCCACGGCGGTGGCTGGGGCCATGGGGGCGGCTGGCGTGGTGGCGGCTTCTGGCCGGGGATCGCCATCGGGGCGGGTATCGCCGGCGCCGGTTACTACGGCGGCTATTACGGCTACGGCCAACCCTATTACGGCAATCCCTATTACTATGGTACCGGCTACGACGATGGTGGTTATGGCGGCTGCTACGTGGTGCGGAAGCGCGTCATGACGCCGTCGGGCTGGCGTTTTCGCCGTGTGGATGTCTGCGAATAGGCTTGGCTGTACCCGCCAAAAAAACAAGGCCGTTGACGCAATATACCGTCAACGACCTTGCCAGCCCCGGACATTGAAATCGGCTCACGCCATCCGGTGACGGCGAGCATCGCGCGGAATCATACGGTCGAATGTGATCCAGTTCACAAGTCAAAAAATTTAAAGTCGCGCTACGGGCTGCTCAGCCGCGCGAGCGCTTGCGTGCGCTCGCCTGGGCGCGGTGCCGCGCCGGTTTCCTGCGGGTAACCGAGGCGGGCTCGGCCTCGGTGGTCCGGGCGCTGGCAAAGGACTGCCGAAGGCCGTCGATGGACTCGTTCAGCGTCGCGACCTGCTCGGACAGACGCTTGGTGTCGGCCTGCTGGAATGCGAGCAACCGCTTCACAGTCTGGAGCTGGTCCTGAACGACCTGGAGCTGGTCAATCGATTCCTGCTGGGTCGCCTCCAGCCCCTTGGTCTTCTCAACAAGCTGCTCGGACGCCTGTGCGGTGCGGGCCTGGAGCTGCCGCGACGCCACCACCCGGTCGGTCTCCGGGGCTGCGCCGGTATAGGCGCGCCAGATCGCGATCGATGTCACGCCGGCGATCAGCAGGAGGAGGGCGGCGGCGGTCAGCGCGATGGGCTGGGCGCCGAGGCGAAAAAGCGGGTTGGACGGTGCGTCCTCTGCGAGATCGATCATCGCTGACAAAACCCAAATTGAAACTTGGTGAGTGGCGAAGACCGGCAACCCTGAGGCCGCCGGGGCGTCCCGAAAGCGTTAGGTTTCGGCAAGGAATGGGACCAAAAAGAGGCTAAGAGCAAAAAAACCAGCAACCAGCAGGCCTTGAGGCCTCCGAACGCCCCATCAGGGGCAAAGATCAGGGCTGAAACGGCGAAAACGGCCCGGATTCGATCGCGGCGCCGCATAGGGCCCGAGTCGCACCAGCGATTCCGCAAGCGTCACCGCGGCGGCGACGCCGTCGACCACGGGCAGGCCGTGCTTGGCGCAAAGGACGGCTGCAACTAAAGACCCTTAGGGATAATTTACTGCACTCTGGCAGGTCTGAGCGCCGGGAGGATGCACGATGGCCGAGACTTCAATAGAGTGGACCGACGCAACTTGGAATCCTGTAGCGGGTTGCACGGTGCTCTCGCCTGGCTGCACCAACTGCTACGCGATGCGCATGGCCGCGCGACTTGAAGCTATGGGGGTTGAAAAATATCGCGGTCTAACTCGAAAGAGCGGCGGACGAGCTGTTTGGACCGGTAAGTTAACCCTCGATCGCCGAGCACTTGAAGCGCCCAAAGCTTGGCGCAAGCCGCGCCAAATTTTTGTGAACTCCATGTCCGATCTTTTCCACGCGAATGTGCCAGAGAGTTTTGTTCGCGAGGTGTGGTCGACGATGCAGGCGACACCGCAGCACACTTATCAAATCCTAACCAAGCGTCCCAACCGGATGGCTGAGATCACAGAGGCTCTGCCAACGCTTCAAAATGTCTGGCTTGGTGCCAGCGTCGAGAACGCAGATTGTCTTGATCGCATCAATGATCTACGACGGGTGCGTGCAGCGATCAGGTTTATTTCGTTCGAGCCGCTGCTCGGATCTGTGGCAACTGCCGATCTCTCCGGCATTCATTGGGCGATCGTTGGCGGTGAGAGCGGTCCCCGCGCTCGGTCCATGGACCCAAAGTGGGTGGACGAAATTGAGATCGCTTGCCGTCGTAACGGCACAGCGTTCTTCTTCAAACAATGGGGCGGTAGGAACAAGAAGGCATCCGGCAGACTACTTCGTGGTCGGACGTACGATGAGATGCCGCTTAGGATTTAACAGGTGGTCTCCAATTCGCGTGGCGAGCCCGATCGCTTCTGGTGTTCGATTGGAGATGCACAAAAAGAGAGAGAACATCTGAGGTGCGCGATCGATTGGTAGCGCAAGAGGCTTCAATACTGCACTGAAGATTTCTCCAAGCCGGTTTCGTACGTAGCGCTCCAGTCCTGCCGGATCTAGCTCTCTGCGACGTTCGGGTAACACACCGAACATGTCTGGATCGCCGACGTTCGGATAGAGTTCCTGTTCCCAAGATTCCGAGCCAAACATCCTTGTCAGTGCGGCCCGCTTGTGCTCGTCGATGTCCGTTAGCTTCCTAGTGGCCTGCCGGAACAATCCTGCCAACGGAAACAAAAACCAGACGTCGATCGCCTGTGTTCCAGCGAGTGCTTGAAGAGTTGTCCACTCCACCTCCATTCCATACGGGTCAAGAAAGACCACAGCTCGCTTATCTTTCCAGCTATTGTTGGCGACAAGCCTCTTCAGAGCGGAATTAGCGTCTTCTTCTGCAACAACGATCCTGCGCTGTAGGTTCTTTGCGGCCAGGTCGTTCAGCGCGGAGACATAGCTGCGGTTCTTTTCGATAAAGACGAGGAAGTCGAATTCGGGCCGCCCATCCAATGCAATTTGAGCCGAGCCGCGTCGCCGCTCGATTACTTCCTCGACGGGTGTCTCGACTAACGTCGCACCTTGTCGTTCTGTTCTTACCGTTCGAGTGCCTGTGCCCGCGAAGGCATCAATGTACCAAAGGTTCTTGAAGTGAGGACGAAGCGCTTGGGCAAAGGCGCTTAAGTAGCCCTCGACGATCGAGAGTTTGAGCTCGGTATGTTGCCCACCAAATTCGTGGTCTGCGGTCATTTTTTTGTGCACGCCAGCGGCGCAGGTGCCATTTGCCAATTATAGATCTGGAAAAGTCGTAGTAGTTGCACTCTACTAAAAATAGTATCATTCGAAACGTGATAAAACAACGTGCAATACACTAAACCCTAAGCCAGTCCGCTGACTAAGGTCTAGGGCTGAAACGGCGAAAACGGCCCGGAATAGGTCTTCGATCGCGGCGCCGCATAGGGCCCGAGCCGGGAGGTCTTCAGTCCCAGTCGCACCAGTGATTCCGCCAAGGTCACCGCGGCGGCGACGCCGTCGATCACGGGCAGGCCGTGCGTGGCGGCGAGTTCTGCAGCGAGATCGGCCATTCCGGCGCAGCCAAGCACGATGGCCTCTGCGCGGTCGTCGCGGATCGCGGCCGTGATCTCCGCGGAGATTTTTGCGAGCGCCCCGGTGTTGCGCTCCTCGAGCGCGAGCACGGGGACCTCAGCGGCGCGGACGCGGGCACAGCGCTCGGCGAGGCCGTATTTCCGTAAGTTATGCTCGATCGGCACGATGGAGACACCGAGCGTCGTCACCACGGCGAAGCGCGCAGCGACCAGGCTCGCGACGTGGAAGCCGGCCTCGCCAATGCCGATCACCGGCGCTTTCGCGGCGGCGCGCGCGGCGTCGAGGCCGGTGTCGTCGAAGCAGGCGATGATGTGCGCGTCCGCGCCGTCGCGGTCGGCGTCGCGGATGCAGCCGAGCATGCCGGGCACCGCGAATGCCTCGTCGTAAAAGCCCTCGATCGAGACCGGGCCCATCGCCGGCTGGCGCGCGTCGATCATCGTGTCGGGGAGGGCGACCGCGCGCGCGGCAGCGGCGATCTTCGCCGTCATGGTCACAGTGGTGTTGGGATTGACGACGTGAAGCCGCATCAGATCAGACAAGCCCCTTGTCAGACAAGCCCTTTGCCGGCGTCCGAGCCTTTGGCCGCCTGCCGCTTGTTGAGCATGTGGATGGTGCCAAGTGCAAGCGTGATCACCGTGAACGATACGGCCGAGATTACGGTGCCGAGCGCATAGATGTCAGGGTTCGTCACGGTGGTGGTGAGGCCCTGGAGATCGAGAGGCAGCGTGTTCACCGCCCCGATCGCCTGGCTGGAACGCGCGAGTTCGTCCCACGACAGCGTGAAGCCGAACAGTCCAATGCCGATCACGGAGGGCAGGATGATCGGTAGCACGACATGTCGGAAGGCCTGCCACGGCGTCGCACCGAGATCGCGCGCGGCTTCCTCGAGCCTGGGATCGAAGCGGTTGAAGATCGCGAACATGATGAGCAGGCCGAACGGCAGCGTCCAGGTCAGATGCGCGCCGAGGCCCGAGGTGAGCAGGCCCATCGAGGTCTCGAAGTTGTCGTTCCAGTGCGCCTTGATCAGATCGTCGATGATGCGGAATTCAAGCGAGATGCCGAGCGAGGTGATGATCGAGGGCACGATGAGGCTCGCGATCGCCGAGTAGAACAGGATGCTTTGCGCTTTGAACTTGCGGCGAAACGCCATCCCGGCGGCGACCGACAGCACGACGGTCGCAGCCATCACGATGAGACCGAGCAGCAGCGAGCGGCGGAAGGCGGCGCCGAGGTCGACGATGCCGGTGCCCTGGAACAGTTTGGACAGCCAGAAGGTCGAGACCCCGTTCATCGGAAAGGTGAGGCCGCCCTGCGGGCCCTGGAATGACAGGACGTAGATCGCGATCATCGGTCCGTACAGAAATAGCACATAAGCCGCGAAGAAGATCGCAAGCACGTAGAAGCTGCGCGGGCGGCCCTCCGTCATCGCTTACAGCTCCTTCTTGATGTCGACGATGCGCGACATCATGGTGATGATCAGGAAGGTAATGACGAGCAGGATCACGGCATTCGCGGCCGCGGCCGGGAATTGCAGCGCGTTCACCCGTGTCTCGATGATCTTGCCGGCAGAGGCGATCTGCTGGCCACCCATCACGCCGATGGTGATGAAGTCGCCCATCACGATGGTGATGACGAAGATCGAGCCGATCACGATGCCGGGTTTAGCCAGGGGAATGATGACGTTGACGAGCGTCTGGAAGCCGGTTGCGCCGGCGTCGTAGGCCGCCTCGATCAGCGACTTGTCGATGCGCACCATCGAATTGAAGATCGGCACCACCATGAAGAAGGTGAAAAGGTGCACCAGCGCCAGCACCACGGAGAATTCGGAGAACAGCAGCCATTCCAGCGGCTGGTTGATCAGTCCGCTCTTGACCAGGCCGGAGTTCACCAGGCCGTTGCGACCGAGCAGCGGAATCCAGGCGATCATGCGGATGACGTTGGAGGTCCAGAACGGGATCGTGCAGAGCAGCGACAGTCCCATCTGCCAGGTCTTGGACCTGACGTGGAAGGCGAGGAAGTAGGCGACCCAGAAGCCGATGAAAAGCGTGATCGCCCACACCATCACACAGAGCTTCAACGTCTTCACATAGGTTCGCCCGATCGTACAGAGATCAGGGAGCTGCGCGATGCATCCTTCGAACGTGTCGGTGTAGCCGCGGCCCGAGAAGGCCGGCAGCAATTGATACTCGTTGTAGTCCCAGAACGAGACGATGATGACGAAGACGAGCGGGATCAGGAAGAAGGCGAGAAACACCAGCATCATCGGCCCGGCCTGCAGCCAGGAGATGAAGGACGGCGACAGGCGCGCCGCTTTGCTGCGGCGAGCCGTCTCCGATCCCCGGACCAGGTCCGGGGATGCCTGTTGCAGGATGTCCTCCGACGTGTCCATCAGATTACGCCGCGATGAACTCGTTCCACTTGCGGACCATATAGTCGTTCTCGTCCATCACGGCGTTCCAGCAGGCGACGCCGCCCATGCGGTCTTCATAGGAGCCGCCGTCACGCACCGCGCCGGCCTTTTCCAGCAGCGAGCCGTCGGGCGCCTTGATGTCCTTCTCGGCCGCCTTGCCTTCCATCCAGTACGCCCACTCGTAGGGCTCCATGTGCGCCTTCGCGGTGGAGAGCACGGCGGAGTAATAGCCCTGGCGGTTGAGATAGGCGCCGGCATAGCCCGACAGGAACCAGTTGACGAACTCGTAGGCCCATTCGAGCTTCGCACCCGAGACGCCCTTGGAGACGCAGAAGCCCGAGGCCCAGGAGCGATAGCCTTCCTTGAGCGGCTGGAAGGTGCAGGCGATGCCCATCGAGCGGACCTTCGTCACCGCCGGCGACCACATCGACTGGATCACGGTCTCGCCCGAGGCCATCAGGTTGACGCTCTCGTTGAAATCCTTCCAGAACGCGCGGAACTGGCCGGCCTTCTTCGCTTCGGTCATCACCTTCATGGTGAGATCGATCTCTTCCTTGGTCATGTTGCCCTTGTCGGCATATTTGTACTTGCCGGTGGCTTCCACGACCATCGCGGCGTCCATGATGCCGATCGAGGGGATGTTGAGGATCGAGGCCTTGCCCTTGAATTCGGGGTTGAGAAGTTCAGCCCACGAGCCGATCGGACGCTTGATGATGTCGGGACGGATGCCGAGCGTGTCGGCGTTGTAGACGGTCGGGATCAGCGTGACGAATTCGGTCGCCGTCTTGGAGAAGGTCTTGGAATCCTTGCCCTCGAGATAGAGCACCTTCCAGGGCGCGGTGCCCTGGTTGCCGATCTTCTTGCCGCCGGGGGTCTCGCCCTTCGTGAAGACCGGTGTGATGTTGTCGAATTGTTTGATCTTCTTGGAGTCGAGGGCAAGGATATTGCCAGACGGCACCAGCTTCTTCAGCGAGAAATATTCGGTGTCCAGCACGTCGAAGGAGTTCGGCTGGGTCATCACGCGCTTGGTGACATCGTCGGTGGTCGCGGTGATGTATTCGATCTTGATGCCGGTGTCCTTCAGGCACTGCTTGGAGATGTCGTCGCCCTCGTTCACGGCGGTACCGAGATAGCGCAGCACCTTCGGCTCGGCCGACATCACATAGGGAAAGCCGGTGATGGCGCCGGAGCCGGCGGCAAGGCCGGCGAGGCCCGCGGTGCTCTTCAGTAGCGTGCGGCGGCTAAGGCCCTTCTTCCTGGTCGTTTCGGTCATATCACTCACTCCTCTGTTGCGCATTCCGGTGATTGATCGGCGCTATTGCAGACGTTGCGCCCGGGCGGGATCCCAGGTGGCCAGCACGCGATCGCCCGGCCGGAACTGATGGACGTCGAAGGCGGCCTCGGGAAGGTGGGAGAACAGGGCGGTACCGTCTTCGAGCGTGAGCGAGACAGCGATGTAGGAGCCCTGGTACTCGGTCTGGGTCAGCAGCGCCGGCGCGCCGTAGGCGCCGTCAGTGAACGGCGCGATGCCGAGCTGATCGGCGCGCACGGCGATGAGTTTGCCTGCGTCGCTGAGGACGTTGTGACCGCCGATGAAGCGCGCCACGAATTCGGTGCGGGGATGATGGAAGATGTCGCGGGCACTTCCCTGCTGTTCGATCCTGCCCTGGTTCATCACCACGATGTGGTCGGCAAGCGCCATCGCCTCTTCCTGGCCGTGCGTGACCTGAACGAAGCTGATGCCGAGCTCGCGCTGCAGCCGCTTCAATTCGCCCCGCATCTTCACCCGCAGGAACGGATCGAGTGCCGAGAGCGGCTCGTCGAGCAAGAGGATCTGCGGCTCGGTGATCAGCGCGCGGGCGAGCGCGACGCGCTGCTGCTGGCCGCCGGAGAGCTGTGCGGGGAGCCGTGCCGCGTAGGGGGTCATCGCCACCAGCTCGAGTAGCTCGCCGGCGCGCTTGTGCCGTGTCGGTCGGTCGACGCCGCGCATTTTCAGGGCAAACGCCACGTTGTCGAGCACGGTGAGGTGCGGAAACAGCGCGTAGGACTGGAACATCATCGCCGTACCGCGCTTGGCGGGCTCGAGGTCGGTGACATTCTGCGGGCCCAGGATGATGTCGCCCTCGCTGACCGCCTCGTGGCCCGCGATCATGCGCAAGGTCGAGGTTTTGCCGCAGCCGGAGGGGCCGAGCAGGCAGCAATAGGTGCCGGCCGGGATCTTCAAATTGACGGTGTCGACCGCCAGTGTCGTGTCGTAACGCTTGGTGACGGCGACCAGTTCGAGAGCGGCGGGAGTGGCCATGGCGTGTCCGGGGGAGGAGCGATGTTCCGCCTCTCTCCGCAAGGTCCGTGCCAATCGCTCTTGAATTGTCCTTGGCCGGCCGAATTCCAAAACAGTGTAGCGGAGTCAGATCGTTAGATCGAATTCGGTGCATCCGGGCTGCCCGGCGCCTTCGCAGTTGCGTGCACACAAAGCAGGCGAGGATTGTATAAAGTTTCGCCTGTGATTGGATACAGAGGGTCGACTAAGATTCGAGGCCATATGCGACGATCGAGTCCTTATCCCCATGGCCGCCAAGTCCCGACCGAAATCCGACGCGCCAGATGCGAGCGATCGCGTCAGCCGCATCCGGGAAGGCGTGACCGCGGCGATCCTCGAGCATCGTCTGCTGCCGGGCACGAAACTCGGCGAGGACGAGATCGGCGAGATCTACGGCGCAAGCCGGACGCTGGTTCGCACCGCGCTTCAACAGCTCGCGCATGAGGGCATCGTCAACATCGAGAAGAACCGCGGCGCCTTCGTCGCACGCCCGACGCCTGCCGACGCCCGCGAAGTGTTCGAGGCGCGCCGCCTGATCGAGCCCACGATCGTCAATCACGCCGTTGACGCGGTGTCGCCGGCCTGGATCGATCGCCTCCAGCGGCATCTTGCCGAGGAACGCGAGGCGGAGCTGCGCGGCGACGCGCGTGCCTCGGTCCGCCTCTCCGGCGAGTTTCACCGTCTCGTCGCCGAGATGAGTGGCCACAGCATCTATCTCGGTTTTCTCAAGGAGCTGATCGCGCGCTCCTCGCTCATCATACTGCTCTACCGCCGGCACGACACGCCGGCCTGCGGCACCGATCACCACGCCGGCATCGTCGCCGCGATCCGCAAGCGCGACAGAGAGGCCGCGCGCGCGCAGATGTTGTCGCATCTGAACGAGATCGAGGCCGAGCTGTTCCTGAAGGATCCCGCCGCCGACGAGCTGCGGCTCGCGGATGTGCTCGGGCTCTGAAACGCGCGGCCCGCGAGCCGCCAGGAAACTCCGCGACGGAGCTCAGACCTGCGTCAACGGCTAGTTCGGTTTCGGCAGCGAACTGCCCGTCAGGTGTAATCTCGCATTCGCCGCCTCGCGATCTCGGCCATCCGGACCTGACCATTTCCCGCGCAACCTGCACGGAGCAGATCGGGTGGTTTTCCCCAGGGTGATACAGCTGTCATTTCGGACCAATAGGTGGCCGTACAGCTGAGCTTAGTGCAAGGCCCCGCGCATCCCGGGCGATGGGCTCTCCATACCCGTTCAAGCGCGAGCACGATGAAGGTTCCTAAAGTCGCTTGGCCTTCGATGACACCTTCTCAACAGGCGGGGCGAATAGGAACCCCGCATCCTGCCGCATCGTTTGTTCTATCGAGGAACATTCATGAACGTACGAGACGAGCACACCCGATCGCCCTGGATGGATGTTTTGGTCGCCGACGCTCCGGCGCTATCGAGCACGGTGGCCACAGACGTCGCGGTCATTGGTTCCGGAATTGCCGGGCTGTCGGTCGCCTATGAGCTCGCCAGTCGTGGACGTTCGGTCGTGGTGCTGGACCGCGGCCGCATTGGCAGCGGGATGACGGCGCGCACCACCGCGCATCTGGCGACTGCGCTCGACGACGGCTACGACGAACTGGTCAGGGTGCGCGGCTCTGATTGTGCGCATCTCTACTATCAGAGCGTTGCAGCCGCCATTGATCGCGCCGAGGCCATTCAGCGCGCCGAACGCATCGATTGCAATTTTCGGCGGGTGGACGGTTACTGGGTACTTGCGCCCGAGACGCCCGCATCCGCGCTCGACGAGGAATTGAATTGCTGCCGAAAGCTCGGGATTCCCGTCGATGACTGCATCGAGCCGACCCCGTTCCATGCCGAAGGTCTGGTGCGTTCGTTGCGCTTTGCGCGCCAGGCGCGTCTGCACCCGACCAAATATCTCGCCGGTCTCGCCGGCGCGCTTCAGGGCCGGGGAGCGCGGCTCTACGCCGACACCTGTGTCGAAGGCATCCGCGAGCAGCATGGCGACATGGTCGTGACGACCACCTCAGGCCACGAGGTCCGTGCGGCCGACGTGGTGGTCGCGACGAACTCGCCTGTCAACGTGCAGGTGGCGATCCATAGCAAACAGGCGCCTTACCGCACCTACGCGCTCGCCGCCAAGATCCCGGCCGGCGCGCTGGAGGATGCGCTCTATTGGGACACACTCGATCCCTATCATTATGTCCGGCTGCAGCCGTTCTCTGCCGGCGAGGATCTCGTGATCGTCGGCGGAGAAGATCATAAGTCTGGCGAGGCGGACGACGGCGCGCAGCGCCTTGCCGCGCTCGAACGCTGGGCGCGCGATCGTTTGCCGGACCTGCGCGAGGTCACTCATCGATGGTCAGGTCAGGTGCTGGAGCCGATCGATTTTGTCGGCTTCATTGGCCGCAGCCCCGGCGAGGAGCATCTCTTCATCGTTAGTGGTGATTCCGGGCAAGGCATCACCAATGGGCTTGTGGCCGGCATGTTGATTACGGATCTGATCACGACAGGCGCGAGCGCTTGGGAGGAGGTCTACGCCCCGTCACGGAGGATTCAGAAGAACATCGGCGAGTTCATCAGCGAGAACATCACTCCGCTGAAGAATCTTGCCGAATATCTGACAGCGAGCGAGATTGCGAGCGTCGAAGGGCTGCGCCCTGGAGAAGGGCGCCTGGTGCGCAGCGGCCTGAAAAGGATTGCCGCTTGCCGGGACCGGGGCGGAAATCTGCATTTGCATTCGGCAAGTTGCACCCATCTCGGTTGCGTTGTGCACTGGAATTCGCTGGAGCAATGCTGGGATTGCCCGTGTCACGGCTCGCAATTCGCGCCCGATGGCACCGCACTGAATGGCCCTGCGGTGTCACCACTCGGCGGCGCCGAAAGACCGGCCGATCTTGAAGCCGCAGAGTGACGCGCGGGCGACGCGGCCGCTCGCCGATCTCCTGCTGGTCGAAGGCACCCGTCCGACAACATCGGCCTCATCAAAGATCCGCGAAGAACTTCGTGGTGATCATGAAAGGCGGCAGGAGTTACAAGAATAGTCTCGCGCTTGAGAAATTGATCGCGCGCTTCCTTGCTCACATCCTTGTCTACCGCCGTCAAGACTGGGAGCGTGGGGCAACGATGGGTCCGCACGCGGAAGCGGCAGCCCCGGAACTATTGCGGCTCCAATCCGAGAGTCTTGATCGACTCGAGCCAGATCGGCCCTTCCTTTTCGTAGAGTGCAACCGAGGCTGCGCGATCCAGTGCCGGCGAGTCGACTCCGAAGGCTTCAAGTAGCTTCTGCACACGCTCCGTCTTGCCGCCTTCGACCATCAGCTTGGCGAGCAGTTCGACCCGGTCCGTTGGTGTCGCAGCCGGTGCCACCAGCGTGGTGAAGCTGGTGAGCTGGAAGACATTGCCGGTGACCCCTTGCTCGACAAACGTCCTGGTTTCGGGAAGCTTCTTCATGCGCACCGGTGTCGGCACGGCAATCGCGCGGCCGACGCCGGTATCGAGCACCGGAAGCGCGGCCTGGTAGCTGCCGACCGCCGCCTGGATGACCCCGGCTGCAAAATCCTGCCACATCGGCGCTTCGCCGCGGTAATGCACGATGGAAATGTCGAGGCCGAATTGTCGGTTGAGCTCGGCGACCGCAATATGTGCGAACGAGCCGATACCGTACGAGCCGGCCGTACCTTGTTGCCACGCGCATACGCGACGAACTCTTCGAGCGTCTTTGCATTGATGGCGGAATGGGCCACCAACGGCAGATGCCCTGAAGGCGTCACCGCGACGATGGTGAAATCCTTGTCCGGATCATAGGCCAGCGATTTCAGCAGCAGCCGGTTACCGAGCAGGGTGGACGAGATCGTGTACATCAGCGTGTAACCGTCGGCCGGGGAATCCTTCACGGACTGCGCCGCCAGCGCTCCGCTGGCCCCGGTTTTGTTCTCGACAATGACCGGCTGGCGGAGCTTCTGCGAGATATAGTCGCCATAGGCGCGGGCGAAGGCATCGGTGATGCCGCCTGCCGGCGTGGAGACGACGATCCTGATTGCCCGGGTCGGCCAGGCTTCGGCCCAAGCCGTTTCAGCCGCGGCCATCGTCAGGCATGCAATCGCGGCAACCAGAATTCTCGCGGATGTCCGCACTTCGGCCTCCCCCCTTTTCCCAGTGTCATTGGGCAGCCGGCAGCCACCGGAACGAGGTGTCACACGCGCAAACGGGAGCGTCAAGGAAGCAAAATACCGTTTCATTGTGTGAAATGATCACTTCCGACCGGCGGAAGGAATGGCGGGCGCAGCAAGCTTGGCGCCGAGCGCCTCGGCAAGTGCGGAAGCGACTTTCTTCATCGGAGGTACGCAGCGGCGTACGCCGTCCTCCAGACTGACCGCCTCGCGAAGCGCCCGGTTCCTCGTGTGGACGATCGTGCGCTGCGGCTTAACGTGACTATTTCTCGCGGGCCGCAGCAGCTATATGGTGGCGCTCTGTCATCGAACTGTCATGTTGCCGTAAATGCTGAAGTCAGACGTAACGCCGGGCCGCAAGACTCCGAGCGCGCCGGATGGGAATCCTGTCCCGAAGGACAACAAGAAAACGCAATACGTCGCCGGCTTCCTCAGGCAGCGTGAACCGGCCGAACCCGGCGCGGAACCTGCGATCGTCGAGGGCGCTGTGATCGACCAGACGCCATCGCAAGAGGCGACGCCTGTACCGGCGCCAACCCAGTCGAACGCTGCCGCACGTCCCGCCGGCGAAATCGAGCTCAAGCTGCTCGTCGATGCCGATCGCAT
Source organism: Bradyrhizobium nivariense (assembly GCF_029846695.2). NCBI lineage: Bacteria > Pseudomonadati > Pseudomonadota > Alphaproteobacteria > Hyphomicrobiales > Nitrobacteraceae > Bradyrhizobium > Bradyrhizobium nivariense. Next base: position 43,909 of record NZ_JARWCR020000070.1, read on the forward strand.
GGCGCATTTCAACGCTGCGCCCGTCATCGCGGCGAACGCACGCAACAAGGGCACGCGCAAGCATCTCAAGTCCATCTATTATGACACGCCGGACCGGACATTGCGGCGCAACGGCTTGAGCTTGCGCGTTCGCCAGAGCGGCGCGCGCTTTGTGCAAACCGTGAAGACCGATGCGGTGGACGATCCGCTGCGCCGTGGTGAGTGGGAGGCGGGCGTGCCGTCGCTTGCGCCCGATCTGGCTCTCGCGATGCCCTTCATTCCGGAGAAGCTTCGCAGCTCTCTCGCAGCGCAGCCGCTCGATGCCGTCTTCACCGCCGACATCCATCGTCATGCTCGGATGGTTGATCTGCCGTCCGGCACGGTCGAAATCGCCTTCGACCAGGGTGTGCTGACGGCGGGCGATCGATCGCTACAGGTGAGCGAGATCGAGCTGGAGCTCAAGAGCGGCAGCGCCGGCGCGATCTACGAGATCGCGTTGCGGCTTGCCGAGCAGGGGGCGGTGAAGCCGTCGATCCGTACCAAATCGGCGCGCGGCTTCGATCTCGCCGCCGACAAGCCGCCATCGGCGCGACGGCCGCGAAAACTTCGCCTCGATGCGTCGGTTACGCTCGACGATGCCTTCGCGACGATCCTGCGCTCCTGCTTCCTCCATCTGCTTCAGTCGCTGCCGGCGGCCGAGGACGGCCGCAATCCGGAAGGCGTGCATCAGCTGCGCGTCTCGCTGCGCCGGCTTCGATCGGCGCTCGATCTGATGCGATCGGTCGGCGCGCTCAGCAATCTCGATGCGCTGCGGTCGGAAGCCAGATGGCTGGCGCAAGACCTCTCCGCCGCGCGCGACTGGGACGTGTTCCAGCTCGAGACCTTGCCGACGATCGCAAAAGCCTGCCCGTCGGTCGCGGGCTTCGATGCGCTGGGCCGGGCTGCGATCGGGCGTCAGTCCGACGCCTATCGCAAGGCGCATGACGCGCTCGAAGATCGCCGCTGCGCCGCCTTCCTGATCGGCCTCGGCGGCTGGATCGAGACGCGGGGCTGGCGCAACGACGTCGCCGCCGAAAACCTCGGCCAGCTCGCCGAGCCCGCCGTCAACTTCGCGCAGGGCATTCTGTCGGAACAATATGCGAAGGTGCTCAAGCGCGGCCGCCGCTTCAAGTCGCTTCCCGCCGAAGATCTGCACCGCGTGCGGCTCGCGACCAAGCGGCTGCGCTATCTCAGCGAGTTTCTGCTGCCGCTCTACGAGGATCGCAAATCCGCGCGAAAATTCTCGCGCAGGCTCGCCGGTTTGCAGGAGCAGCTCGGCGCCTTCAACGACATGGCAGTGACGGCATCATTGCTCGACGGGCTCGCTGCCGAGCCCGACAGTGTGATCGCGGCTGCGGCAATCGCCGGCTGGCAGGCGCGCGCGTCGGTCGGGGTGCAGCCCGCCTTGCAAAGTGCGTGGCGCGATTTCACCGCCGCGCGCCCGCCCTGGTCGCGGCAGACGCAGCAGGACTGATCGAAGCACATCCCCAAAAAAGTTGCGGCCAGCCATTGGGGGATGGCTGGCCGCGCGCGAACCGGTCTGGGACGGGGAGGGGTGGGGATGTGACCGGATCGCGTAACTCTTTTGTTTGTCTCTACTGATCTCTTGCGCTGGCGGTGGAGACCGCCGGCCTGGTATCGCCGAGCGAAACCCAGACGTTGGGATCGCTCTGCGACTGGCGCTTGACGAAGCGGTAGCCGGTCTCCGTCCAGGCAACGACGTTCTCATTCTGATTGTCGAGAACGAACTCGCCCTTGTCGGTCTTCACCGTCAGCACCGCATGCCCTTCGCCCTTCTTGTCGCGCACGACGGTGATGAGCAGGGCCTCGCGCGGCCATCCGGCATCGATCAGCATCTTGCGCTTCAACAGCACGTAGTCTTCACAGTCGCCGTAACCGTCCGACGGCAGCGACCACTTCTCGATCACGCCCCAGTGCTCCTGGTCGGTCAAAGGCTTGACGGTCTCGTTGACCCAGCGATTGACCTTGACGAGGTCGCGCCATGCAGCCTGCGACATCACGATGTCGCGCGGTTGCGTCGGCGCGCCCTGGCACTGAGCGGCATTATCCGCGCAGAACTCGACCCAGCCGATCGGCGCACGCGTGGTGTCGCCGAGGCTTGCGTAGAGCAGGCGGCCTTCGCCGGCCTGCGCTGCCGCGCTCACTCCGAAGAGCATGGCAGCCAGCGCCATTCCCTTCCCCTGTCCCCTGAAATCAAACATTGCGGCCCCCGTTTCTTGTTGGGACCACATTGCGCAGCGAGCTTTTGAGTTGCCGCTAAGTCAGCCAAGTAAAGTCGAGACGAATTCAAGTAAAAGGCGCGGAAAATTCGATCTATACTTGAATCGAATTCGAATAAAAGTCGATATGACTGCAATTGATTCAAATTTGATCTATTAACGCGGAAACGCTGGCGGAACTGTTGTTTGCACAGGCCCGCAGCCCCCGCGTTAACCCGCGCGAGGCTCGTCACAACCCATGAAAAAGGCGGCGTCCGCATTGCGGAGGCCGCCTTCATGGCTGGAAATACAGTGGTTTTGGTGCCTTCGCGCTTTACCGCGCGGTAACGCTCTCTTCGAGTGTCTCGATCGGCTGCGAATGCATGAACTCGAGGGCGAAGCCGTCTTCGAGGTTTCGAACCACGCGGCCCTGCACCCGGCCGAGCAGAACCGTCGATTTCAGCGGCGGGCGGTTCTCCGCGGCGATCGCGGCGCCCGACAGCGAGAGGTCGATGATGCGGCAAGTCATCTTGGTGCCGTCCTCGAGCGTCAGCACCGCGATCGGGTTGCGCGGCACGATACGGTCGTGGCGGCGGTCTTCCGGCAGGTTGAGGATGTCGCGGTTGGCGAGCCAGGTCAGCTGTGCCGCGAGCTTGTCGCGCTTGCGGGGCGTCGCACCCACCGTCATGGCGAAGCCATTGTCGATGATGCGGGTGATCTTGCCCTCGACCCGGCCGATATGGTCGAGATAGGCGACAACGCGGTCGCCGACATTGCCGATGCCGGGGGCGAGAAGCGCCAGCCCGCCCGGCGACATGTTGATCACCTGGCAGGGGAATTCACGGCGGTCCGGCAGCATGTAGCGGCCGAGCAGGTGAACCTTCACCCGCTGGAAACGCCGACGTTCCTCGGCGGCCGGAAGAAATTTTTTGTTCGCCAACGCCATTTTCACAACCCGACCCCCCGCCTGGCGGAGTCCGGGACGACCCTAAGGTGCACAGGGTTAATGCCGCGTTAGGATCGGGCGCGTCGATGACGGACAGACACAATGCGTTCGAAAAGCCACATCAGCGGCGGGCAGGCCAGCACCGTCAGCGCGCCGAGGTCGAGTGCGACGGCGGCAGTTCCGGCCGATTTGGCGAGCCGGCCCGCCACCGCCGGTCCGAGCATCATCGCGGCATAGAAGAGAGTGTAAAACACGCCCATCCCGATCGCCCTCGTTTCCGGCACAAGCACGCGGGCGGTCAGGCTCATGATCGGCCCGGCCGGATGGCCGCCAACCAGGCCGATCAGGACGAGGATCGTGATCACCGCGTCGGACCGAGGCAGCCAGGCCAGCAGGGCAGCCACCACGAGGCTGGCCGCGATCGCCAGCACGAGCGGCCGCTTGAAGCGATCGGCGAGATAGCCGCCTGCCGGCACCGAGATCACCGACAGCCACATCACGAGGCTGATCGCCGATCCCGCCGCGGCAATGCTCCAGCCGCGCTCGGCGAGCAGCGAGGGGCCGAACGAGAAGATCATGGCGAAGCCGACATTATAGAGGCCCCAGATCGCGCCCGCGACAATCACCGCCAAGAGAGCAAGCGGATCAAGCCGCCCGGAGCCGGCCGCGCTGGCGGTTGCCCCCGGCGGCGGCCGGTAGAACGTGATCAGCACAATGCCGATCGCGGTCAGCGCGCCGGCCACGAGGAACACGGCGCCCGCGCCATAGGTGGTGCCGATCGCCGGCAGCACCAAGAGCGAGATCGCAACGCCCGCGGGCCAGGAGTTGACGAAGATCGCCATTGCGGTTGCGATTTCCTTCCCCGCAAACCAGTCGGTGCCCATCTTGGTGAGCTGCACGGTCAGCAGCACGCCGCCGGCGCCGGAGGCGAGCCGACCCGCCATCTGCCAGCCCCAGACGTCGGTGGTGGCCATGATCAGGCTGCCGGCCGTCATCAGCAGCAGTGCCGCGATGGTCGTGGGCTTGTCGCCGAGGCTCCGGCCGATCGCGCCGCCCGGCAGCGCCAGCACGATGCCCGGTGTGAAATAGAGCCCGATCAGAATGCCGATATCGGCGAGCCCGACGCCAAAAGTCTGTTGCAGCAGCGGCGCGACCGCGGCCACGCTCTGGAACTGGAACGCGATGGTGAGGCGAACGACGAACAGGATCGCAAGAATGCCCCAGCGATTGTGCAACGTCTCATCTCCCCGGCCCTGTATCGAGGGTGCGGTGGAGAGAGGCCGGAGTCAACCGGCTGCCTTCCTCACCGCGCGCTGGTACAGGAGACACAGCAGCGCCAGCAGAACCGCCGCCGACAGCCCAAGCGACCAGTGAATGCCGATCGCCGCACCGAACAAGCCGACCGTGACGCCGCTGAACGCCCGCATGCCGAGCCCCGCCATGTTGTAGAGGCCGACGACGCGGCCGCGGATGTCGGACGGCGCGTTCAACTGCACCAGCGCCTGCGCCATGGTGTTGAACGACAGCTCGAAGAAGCCTGCAAAGAACAGCAGCACGATCGCGACCGGATAGATCCGCACCGAGGCGAAGCCGAGCAGGGCAAGGCTCCACAGCATCGCGAGCATGATCGCAGTGCGCGGCGTGCCCTTGAGCCGTCCCCACGATTCCAGCGCGATGCCGGCAAGCAGTGCGCCGGCCGCATCGGCCGCGAGCAGCACGCTGTAGGAGACGCCGGGATCGCCGTGGCCGAGATCGCCGGCAAAGCCAGGCATCTGCGCGTGATAGGCGTTGCCGATCATGAAGGAGGTGAGGCCGGCAAGCCATGTCATCGCCGTCAGCACCGGCTGCGTGCCGATGGCGCGGATGGTCAGCATGATGTCGGCGAGGCCGCGCACGGCGAAGCGCCGCACCGCGACACTCTTGTCCCGCACCGGCGCCCAGAACAGCCACAGCAGCATCGGCAGGTAGAACAGCGTGTTGAAGATGATGCCGTGCGAGGTGCCGAGCGTCAGCATGATGATTCCGCCGACGGCGGGCCCGACCAAAATGCCGAGATAGCGCGCCATCGCATTCAGCCGCACCGCGCTCGGAAGATCAGCGGGGCCGACGAGGTCGTAGAGCAGCAGCTGGTTCGGCGTCTGCCACAACACGCCGGCGCAGCCGTGGATCACCAGCAGTAGCATCGCGTGCCACATCTGGATCGTATCGGTGATGAAGAAGAAGCCCCAACCGCTCGAGGCCACGATGAACAGCAGCATGCCGCACTGGATGATGCGGCGCGGATCGAACCGGTCGGCGAGCCCGCCGACGGCAACGGAGAACAAGAGGAACGGCAGCCAGTGCGACAGCACCGCAAAGCCCGCCAGCGCCGGCGAATGGAATTTCTGGAACACGACCCAATAGCTGATCACGTGCTCGATATTGTCGGCCATCATCGCCAGCACGTAGGCCATGAACTGGAGCCGGTACGGCACCGACTTCATCGCCGCGAACGATCCGGACGCGACGACGGGATTTTGGGGAAGGGGGTTCAAGCGATCACCTGGGTGGGACTCTTGGGGCCTTACACGTTCGTCGCCGGCCGCTCAAGATACTTGGGTGTGCCTGGAGATCAGCCATGCATCGCTGCCACACACGCCACGGTCATCCCCGCGCGACCGCGAAGCGGTTGTCGCTGGAGGTGTGCGCTCTTGCGCGCCTCGAAGGATGACGACGGAGGTTGTGGCAGCGCTGTAGCCCGGATGAGCGCAGCGATATCCGGGGCCGCTGGTCCCGCATATCGCTTCGCTCATGCGGGCTTCTGTAACGGGCTTGGTTAGTCAATCCCTTTTTGCGCCATCCTCTCGCCGGGAACCTGCTTCTGTACGGGATCGGCGCGGTGGCCGTCACCTGATGGGGTTCTAGAGAGGAGCCGGCCGGCCAATCTACGGAAGCGTGATCGCATCGTTGGATGCGTCGACAACCCGCATGACGGCCTGGCCTGATCCATCGTCCCGGCGAAGGGACTTCGCATCGGGAAGGCTGGTGTGGTACCCGCCCGAAGGTCTGTTTTGCTCCTGCTTTAGGCCGCCATGGCGTTCGCCTTGGCAGTTGAGTTGAACGGCACGTTGTCCTTGAGCATGCGAAGCATGATGACGGCAAGCTTGCGCGCCAGCGCCACCTTGGCCTTGCTCATGCCGGCACGCTTGGCAATCCGCATCGCCCAGCTCTTGAGCTGGGCACAGCCCCTGATTGGCTTGGTCAGAATGATGTGGGCAGCCTCATAGAGCGCCTCGCGCACGGAAGCGTCCCCATTTTTGCTGATCCGGCCGGAGTAATCGGTCTCGCCTGACTGG